>JAJRWR010000004.1 GCA_024276695.1 archaeon | reverse complement strand
TTGCTTTGATAGTATATTGCCGGGAAATTCTATTGGTCAACGTCTTGTTCTAACAAGTTTTGGTGAAAGTCATGGAAAATCCATTGGTGCCATTTTAGATGGATGTCCCGCAGGATTAGAAATTGATGAGAAAGATATTCACAAAATGTTAGATCTTAGAAAACCAGGTCAAAATCTAATTTCTACTCAAAGAAAGGAAAGAGACATGGTTGAAATTATTTCAGGAGTATTTAGAGGACACACTACAGGTGTACCAATCACAATGGTGATTTGGAACAATGATCAAAAATCAAAAGATTATGAAAATTTGAAAACAAAACTGAGGCCCGGACATTCAGATTATCCTGCCATGGTAAAATATAATCATTTTAATGATCATAGAGGAGGAGGAAGATTTTCCGGAAGATTAACTGCAACACATGTAATGGGAGGAGCTATTGCAAGAAAATTACTCAAAGTAACATTAGGTATTGAAACAAACTCATTCACATCACAGATTGGAAAAACAAAGATGGAAAGAGAGTTTAATGAAAAAATGGTAAGTTCAATTTATAAAAATGAGGTTCGTTGTCCTGAAAACAAAACAGCAAAAATAATGAGGGCAAATATTTTAGATGCCAGAAAAAAAGGAGATTCTCTTGGAGGTATAATTGAATCAATCACAACAAAAGTTCCAGTAGGATTAGGGGAACCAATTTTCAGTTCATTAGAATCAGATTTGAGTAAAGCTATTTTTTCAATTCCATCTGTAAAAGGAATTGAGTTTGGTTCAGGATTTAGAGGATCAGAATTTTATGGTTCTGAAAACAATGATCTTTACACAGTAAAAAAAGGCAAAATAATCACAGAAACAAATAGATCTGGAGGAATTTTAGGAGGAATTTCCAACGGGATGCCAATTACTATGAGAATTGCTTTCAAGCCAGCATCATCAATTGCTCAAAAACAAAAAACAGTAGACATTAAAACAAAAAAAGAGACAATGCTCCAAGTTAAAGGAAGGCACGACCCATGTGTTGTGCCAAGAGCTCCACCAGTAGTAGATTCGCTCGTAGCATTAACCATAGCAGATCATGCACTCCTTTCAGGGGCAATCAAACCAGTATTATAAGAAAATGTCAGACATCAATGATCTTCGCAATAAGATGGACGATATCACTCTAAAAATGATAGAGTTGTTGAAAACTAGAATAGGTATTGCAAAAGAAATAGGAGAGATCAAAAAAAATATCGGCAAAGGTGTTACAGATGAAGCAAGAGAGGACAGTCTACGGAGTAAAGTAATTTCATTATGTAACAGTATAGAATTTGATGAAACGATTGCTACAAAATTTTTAAATTTTCTTTTAAATGAATCAGTCAAAGTTCAATCAACTAATAAACAAACACATCTATCAATTTTCTTAAAAGCAAAATCACTTGAAGCGCAAGGTAAAAAAATTATCCATATGGAAGTAGGAGAGCCAGACTTTTTGCCTCCAAATATTGTGAAAGATGCATTAGGAGAAGTGTTTGACAAAGGTTTTCTAAAGTATGGTCAAGTAAAAGGAATGCCAATGTTTAGGAAAGCACTTGCAAAACATGTATCCAAAAAATTCAATGTTGAGGTTAAAGAAGAAAATATCATAGTTAGTCCTGGAGCTAGATTTTCAATTTTTACAGCAATAACAACATTACTTAATCCAGGAGATGAAATGATTGTAATTGAGCCTGCGTGGCCAGCCTACAAAGATTGTGCATTAAATTCTGGAATCAAAGTCAGAACTATCAATACAACTTTTGAAGACAAGTGGGAACCATCATTAGAACAAATCAAAAACACAATCAATTCAAATACGAAAATGATTGTGCTGAATTATCCAAACAACCCAACTGGAAAAATCTTGAATGAGAAATTACAAGATGATATGATTGAACTTGCAAAGAAAAATGATCTATACATATTAAGTGATGAAATTTATTCACAGTATGCAAAAACAAGTTGGAAAAGTATCCTAAGTTACAATTATGAAAAAAGCATTGTCACTCAATCATTTTCAAAATCTCATGCCATGACAGGGTTTAGGATAGGATTTACTATAGCAGATTCAAAAATTATCGATAAAATGGCAAAACTAGAGGCATTATGTTTGACAAATGTCTCTGAATCAATACAATACATAGCCATGAAAGCTCTTGAAGCAGATACATCCAACAATACTAATACAGTGCAAAACAGACTAGATGTGTTGGCACGTAAAGCAAGTGAGATGGGATTAGATTTTGTTATCCCTGATGGAGCAATGTACCTTTTTGCTAGAATTAATCAAGAAGGGTTTGACGGAGTTCAATTTGCCAACAATACGCTAGAGAAAGGGCTGGCAGTAGCTCCAGGAGAGGGATTTGGAGATTACAAGAATTTTATCAGGCTTTCTGCATGTCAAAATGAAGATATACTAATTGAGGGAATGAATATACTAAGCAATATCATGAGTGAGAATCAATGAAACAGATCACCATAATCGGTGCAGGTGGCCAAATGGGTCAATGGTTTGCAAAATATTTTGCAGGTGAGGGTTTTCAAGTAACAGGATATGATTCAGAAAACAAAATTTCAGGAAAAGGTATCATAGTAACAGAATCACTAGTTGGTGGAATTTTAAAGGCAGACTATGTTGTCTTGTGTACACCTACAAGAAGGACACCAGAAATAATTAGATTAATTGCGAAAGAGATGAAAAGAGGAACATATCTAATTGAAATTTCATCAGAAAAATCCAAAGTAGTTTCATCACTATCAAAAATGCCAGCAAAAATCAATCCAATTTGTATACATCCAATGTTTGGTCCAGGAACTAAAACAATTAAAGGTCAAAATATTATTTCAGTTCCAATCAGAGATGCTAAAAAAGAATTAACTGTTACAAAATCATTATTCGAAGGAGCAAACTTTGTTACAATAGATGCAGTTGAACATGACAAAAAGATTGCAGTAATTTTAGGATTAACTCATTTGATGAATCTGGTTTTTGCAAACATAATTTCAAAAGATGAAAAAATGAATCTCACAGAAAAAATGTCAGGGACAACTTTCAGGGTACAAAAGACATTGGCAGAAAGCATCATGACAGAATCCCCAGAATTGATTGAAACTATTATTGCAAATCCAGAAATTCGCAGAGTGGCAGAAGAACTTTGGAAAGATATTGGTAGATTACTAACATCTGTACAAGAATCAAAAACAGAAGAAGTAGTAAATTACATTAAAGAATGTCAAGAGAGACTTGCCAAACATACAGATGTCAACGAATCATACAAAAGAATGTCAAAAATGGTAAAAGCTGTTGAAAAATAGTAGACATGCGCTCAACAAAGATCGTCACATCATTCATTAGAGATAATGACAAATTATTGATTCTAAAACGAAGTGACAAAGTAAAATCCATGAAGGGGTTATGGGCAGGGATTAGTGGGATTATTGAAAATGATGAAGATCCGCTCAAACGGGCAAAAATCGAAATTTTTGAAGAAGTCGGAATTACTGAAGACAAAATCACACTAATCAAAACGACAGAAGAAATGAGAATTAACTCCCCTCAATACAAAAATCACGAATGGGAAATATTTCCATTTTTGTTTGAATCAAACAATCCCACAGTCAAACTAAACTGGGAAAATTCAGATTTCAAGTGGATAAATGTAGATGAATTAGAAAATTATGAAACTGTACCTAGTCTTGAAAAAGTCCTATTCAACTTGTTGTAAGTTTTCATTCTCCTTACCATATTTTTTCTGTTGTGGCAACATCATGTATACACAAGCACCACCACACATAGTACATGGTACATTGTTTCCAGGGTGTTGTCCAGTTCTACTATGGATTTTTGCAGCTTCTTCAGGATCAATAGATAATGCAAGTTGTTTTTCCCAATCCAAAGTACGTCTAGCTTCAGTCATTTCCATATCCCATTTGATTACTTTATCACGAATTTTTACAAGATCACCTGCATGAGCTGCAATTCTATATGCAATTAATCCAGCCTTTACTTCTTCGGCATTTGGTAATGCTAAATGTTCAGAGGGAGTTAGATAACATAAAAGATCTACGCCTTCACTTGCAGAAACTGCTGCACCAATTGCACTTGCAATATGATCATGTCCGGATGCAATATCAGTTACCAACGGACCAAGAACATAGTATGGAACATCTCCAATTAATGATTTCGCTAATCTTACATTTGCTGCAACTTCATTTAATGGAACATGTCCTGGTCCTTCAACCATCACTTGGATATCATGCTCATGGGCACGTTTGGTTAATCTAGATATGTTAATCATTTCTTGAACTTGTAATTCATCATGAGAATCTAAAATTGAGCCTGGTCTTAATGCATCGCCAAGACTAAATGTAACATCATATTTTTTGGCGATTTCCATCATGTAGTCATAATGAGTGAGGTATGGATTTTCTTTATCATGTTTTAACATCCAGGCAGCAGTAATAGTTCCACCCTTACTTACAACACCACCATATCTCTGAACTTTGAGTATTCTTTTTGCAATCTCTTTTGTTATTCCACAGTGAACAGTAGTATAATCAACACCATCTTTTGCATTATTTTCAAATGCATTAAGATAATCATCTTCTGTTAAATTCAAAGGGTTTTTGTGAACTTCTACCCCATAGTTGTATGCCTCATAGATAGGTACAGTTCCAAAAGTAATAGGAGCAGATTCTAAAAGAGTCTGTCGTATTTTTTTAACATCCCCACCATCACTAAGATCCATTATAGTATCTGCATGATATTTTATTGCAACTTTTGCTTTTTCAACTTCTTCATCAATGTTTACGTTTAATGTAGAAGTTCCAATGTTGACATTAACTTTAGTTTTGAGACCTTTTCCAATACCAACATTGTGTATATTTTGGGGTCTAACATTATTACTTGGAATAATTATCGAGCCCTTTGCAATTTTAGGAATTAGCCAACCAAGTGAGACGTCTTCATCTTTTGCTACTTGCTTCATTTCATCAGTAGCAACACCACGTCGGGCAGATGTCATTTGAGTTGCCATAACGTATTCTATGTTTTTACCTGATTTAAACAATCGTGAAAATCATAAAAATCTAAGATCGCAAAGAAAAAAAATTGATACTATATTAAGAAAAATGATCGATCTTTTATGAGATAAAGTAGCAATAGAATTCATAAGAACAATAAGAGAATGCAGACATTGTGGCAGAGAATTTTACAGTATGAAAGATGAATTTTGTTCTTTTGATTGTGTTACCCAAACATCATAATAATACAGATTAATTTAATTTCAATTCAACTGCCAAAATTTCTTTCTCAGATTTTATTTTAGAGATTCGATCTAAAATAGGCACGATAAGACGTTGAGAGTTAGAGGAATCTTCAAAATTTTGTTTTATTTCAAATAATCTTTGAGACAATTCGATTTCGGCAGAGATTAGTGAGATATAATTTCGTAGTTTTAGATTTTCAGATTTAATAGAATCAATTTCAGACATATTCATTATCATGGAGGATTCCAACTCTCCTCCACAGAGTCATCCATATTTTTAGAAATTAGATATTGTTTCCCATATTTGAAACATTGCCATAGAAATTTATCATCCTTGATGGATTGATATTGCATCGGTAACAAGCAAGTAGTACATTGTGATATTTCAGGAGGAGGATCGGCCATAGGAATTTTAGTCATCAAAATAAAAAACGGGATTCAAGTATAAAACAGATAGCATAGAAAATAATTAGATTAAAAAAGGAAAAGCAGATTAGTACTAAAAATTAAGAAATCACAATGAATTTGCTTTCTATTGGAGGATCGGATCCTTCGTCAGGGGCAGGAATTCAAAGTGATGTCAAAGCTTTTGCAGAATTTAACGCATATGGATTAACAGTGATCACAGCAATTACAAGTCAAAATACATCAAGTTTTGGAATGATAGAACCAGTATCACAAAAAATTCTGAAAAATCAATTGGAATCTATAATATCAGATTTTAAAATTGATGGAATTAAGATTGGGATGGTTTTCAATTCTCAAATAATAAAAACATTGTATCATCAATTAAAAAAGTTAAAAATACCAATAGTGGTAGATCCTGTTTTAAAATCAACTACAGGGGGGATATTAATCGAGAGGACATCTGCGATAGATTTTAAAAAATACATCATTCCACTTGCAACAATAATTACTCCCAACAAATTTGAGGCTGAAATGCTATCAAAAGTTAAGATTGATTCAAAAAGCAATCTGGAAAAAAGTGCTAAAATCATACAAAAGATGGGAGCAAAAAACGTCATAATCACAGGGGTAGAAGAGAAAAATAACAGAATATCAGATTTTGTTCTAGAAAAAAATACAAAATACACCATATCTGGAAATAAAATTGCAAATACAAATCATGGGAGTGGATGTAATTATTCAGCAGCCATAGTATTTGCAATATCAAACAACAAAACAATACGTGAATCAGTAAGATTTGCAAAAGAATTTACATACAATTCAATAAAAAATGCAAAAAAAGTGGGTAAAGGAATCAAAATAACAGATATTCAAAAAACTGATGAAATTAATTCAGAATTATCACAGGCAATTAACGAATTTGTAAGAATAAAAAACATCTACAAGAATATTCCTGAATGTCAAACAAATTTTGTATATTCAAAACAAAAACCAAAATCAACGAAAGATATTTTAGGAATTTCTGGAAGAATTGTCAAGGCAGGAAAAGAAGTTACAGTTGCAGGCAATCTATCATATGGAGGATCAAAACATGTTGCAACTGCATTATTAACCCTGAATAAAAAATTTCCACATATTCATTCTGCAATAAATTTAAAATTTCAAAATACAACTATATCAAAAATTAAAAAATCAAAAATGATAGTTTCAAGATATGATAGAATTCAAGAGCCAAGCAATGTAAAAAACAAAGGATCTACCATAGAATGGGGGATTAAGAGTGCAATTAAAAATATGAAAGAATCGCCGGATGTAATTTTTCATAAAGGGGATTTTGGAAAAGAACCTATGATCATATTTTTTGGAGATACACCAAAAAATATTTTAAAAAAAATATCAAAAATTACAGGATAAAATTCTAGTCTAAATTCATCCTTGAACATAAATAGTCACATCTCAAATATCATTTGTGAAGTCAGTGATTTTAGCAGGAGGATTAGGTACAAGATTACTTCCATTGACGAAAAAAACTCCAAAACCCATGTTGCTACTAGGTAAAAAACCAATTTTGGAACATATTATAGATTGGAATAAAAAAAATGGTGTGAAATCAATTGTTTTGTGTGTAAGCCATCTTCGAAAAACAATTGAGGATTATTTTGGAGATGGAAAAAGATTCGGAGTTAACATAGAATATGCAATTTCAAATAAACCACTAGCTACTGCAGGTCAACTTAAAACAGCAGAAAAATTCATCAAGATACTTTTGTTTGTATGTATGGAGATTCAATATTTAATTTCAGTCTCAGAAATATGATTAAACAACACAAAACAAAAAAAGCATTTGTCACCATGGGATTAAATGAATACAAAACCAATTTGGAATATGGAATCATCAATACTTCAAAAACAGGTAAAGTGTTAAGATGGGAAGAAAAACCAGAGATAAAGGCAAATGTAAACATGGGTTGCTATATAATGGAACCAAATGTGTTCGATTTAATTCCAAAGAATAAACCATATGGAATGGATGATGTAATCAAAAGTGCTATGAGTAAGAAAAAGCTAGTCACAGGTTTCATTACAAAAAACGGGTTTACAGATATTGGAAATAAAGAATCATACAAACAAACAAGACAAAATTATATTGCAAAATTTAGAAAGAAGGCATAATAGAAATGAACGAAGTAATAATCAGAGAATTGGAAAAAAAAGACCTATGGAATGGTTTTCTAACATCTTTAGATTCGTTAAAAGAAGCAAGTAGTATTGATAAAGAAAAAGCAGATGCAATCTTTGAAAAAATCAATTCCAGTCCGGATCACATTATAGCAGTAGCAGAAATAGATGGAAAAATTGTAGGTGCTACAACACTACTCATAGAATCAAAATTCATCCACAATGGAGGACTAGTTGGACATATTGAAGATGTGGTAGTTGACAAAAATCATCAGGGTCAAAAAATAGGTGAAAAAATTATGAAATTTCTTATTGAAATTTCAAAAGATCGTGGTTGCTATAAGACAATTTTAGATTGTACAGATGAGGTAAAACCATTTTATGAAAAACTCGGTTTCAAACAAGTAGCTAGTGAATTAAGGTTAGATAATATTTAAAAGAATTCTTTTCTTGGACGTTTCTTTTTTTCTTTTGATAGATAAGCACCAACTACAATTACAGGAGCAGACAGTAGCATAAACAACAAAGGGGTAAATTGTACAACATCTGTAATATAGACATCATCCATTTTATCAATCAGTGAGTAAGAAACAAGCATACCTATGAACATAATTACTCCACCTGCAATTATCAATCCACCTATAGGTTTTGAACCATAACGTTTTGTCATAATGTAAGGAACTGCAGCTAATATTCCAGCAGGGGCAGCTCCGATAGAAATGAACTGAAATATTTTTGGATTAGGTTCAAATGTTATTGAAAATTCTATTGCTTCAGGAATAGCAGTCATAAAATGATAAACTGAAATCATTTCGCCTGCAAACATTGCAAACAAACCAAGACTTGTAACTGCAAGCCATTTTTCTATTGCCATAATTCTAACACATTTTAGTTGATAAATAAACCATTCAGAAAATCAGACTATACCAACTAAGTTGGCTAGCTCTTTCCTACAAGCTGCTCCAAGCTTTTCTGCAGCTTGTTCAGGAGAGACATCATTTAAGAAAATTCCATACCCACGCTCTAATCCAGACCAAGATTTTGTGATAGGATAAATTTCAATATGCCAGTGAATTTGTCTACTGTTTTTCTTTTCAGGAGACAGATGGAAAACCAAATTGTATGAAACATTCTTGATACTTTTTGATAATCCACCCAAGGTTGATCTTAAAATCAATGATAAATCATTGATTTCTTTTTGTGTAATCTTTGAGAAACTAGTTGTATGTTTTTTTGGAGATATCCAAAATTCGTAAGGATATGAAGGAGACCAAGGGCAAAATGCTATGAATCCTTCAGTTTGAAGAACCTGCCTAGGACCACTAATTTCTTCATTTATAGTCTGACACATTGGACAAACTCCTTTTTCGTTCAGAATTTTATGAGATGCTTCAGATTCCGTTTCAATAACAGGAGGGATTGTAGAGAATGTTAGAAGATTGAGGTGAGGATGAGGATTTGTATTTCCTGCCAAGTCACCATGATCTCCATAAATCGAAACATAGGTTACACCTTTTTGAGTGTAAAGCCACCTCAATCTATCTTGAACAACTACTAGGACATTTGACCATTGATCAATATCGATCGTAGCAAAAGTGTCTTTTTCGTTTGGAGAAGCAACAACAATGTAATGATACCCATATGCGGGTTCACTGTAGAATGGTTTGTCACTGTAAGTATTTTCAGTGTCAATTGAAACAATAGGATTTTTACTTTCAAAAACTCGAATAGCCCAACCTTTTACAAATGTTTCATCTTCATTGTCTTGAAGTCGTTGTAACATCCCATCTTTAGCAACAAGTGACAAAACAGAAGGATTCGTCATAGATTCATTACCTGGTGCAAATGGGGATTTTTTTGGATCAATAACTTTATCGACTTTTTTTGAGACAATCATAAAACGCTCAGAAACATAATCTTTGCGCATATCCCCCATAATGGTTAATGGAAGTAAAATGTCTGTTAAAACGTTTACTGAGATCTAAAATCAATTTCAAAAATTTAATTGAGAAATAATTTTAAAAAAATAAGAAAATCCTATGTTCATCAAAAACACATGTAATGTAAATTAAAAAATCAAGTAGATTATTTTTTATCTTGATCGCAAATTTAGTTGCAAGATTTAAAAGAGCATCAGATTTTGAATGCATAGGGAATATTTTGGCTAATTCTGATATTCACATGATTTACGTTCTTTTAGATGGAGTAGGAGATCTCCCACATCCAGATTTAGATGGAAAAACACCATTAGAGGCTGCAAATACTCCAACATTAGATAAAATTGCCAGTAATGGAGCAATAGGAGAAGTAATTTCAGTAGGGAAAGGAATTGCTCCAGAATCAGATATTGCAGTTTTCAACATGTTAGGATACAAATTCAAACATGACGATTATGTTGGCAGAGGAGTAATCGAAGCAATAGGAATCGGGATTGATTTTAAAAATGGAGACTTGGCCCTAAGGGGAAATTATTCTACATTAAACGAGGAGGGCATAATTATCGATAGAAGGGCAGGCAGACATATTGAAAAAGCAGATGCCGACGGGATTGCAAAAGAAATTGAAGAGAAGATCAGATTAACATCCCCAGATGTATCAGTTGTAGTTTCTCCAACAATTGGTCACAGAGTAACAGTAAGAATAAGAAAAGAATCTCAAAAATTATCTTCTAGAATTACCAATACAGACCCAGCATATAGTAACATAGGAGGCATGGGAGTTGCAAAAGCAGTAGGAGACTTTTTAAAAATTGAAAAATGTTTACCGCTAGAAGATACTGAAGATTCAAAATTTACTGCCAACCTTGTAAATGAATTTTCAGAAAAATCAATTCACATTATGAAGGAAAGTCAAATTAACAAAAAAAGACAAGATGAAAATAAAAAGCAACTAAGTTGCATTCTACTCAGAGATGCAGGCAACAAATATCCAGATGTAATTCCAATTAATGAAAAATATAATATGAATTTTTCATGCATAGTTGATATGCCAGTAGAGATTGGTATTTCAGAAGTTCTAAAAATGAAAGCATTTGAAGCGGGCGGATTAACAGATTATGAAGAAAAAGCAAAAGTTGCTGCAAAAGCAATGGAAACTCAAAATGCAATTTATGTTCACCTTAAAGGACCAGATGAATTTGGTCATGATGGAGATGCAATAGGTAAAATGAAAAACATTGAAGAAATTGATCAAAGATTTTTCAAAACACTTGTTGAGAATATAGACTCAAGTAAAGTTGCAATCATAATTTCTGCAGATCATTCTACCCCATGTATCAATAAAGGACATAGTGATGATCCTGTACCAGTTGTAGTTTCAGGAGATTTTATTAAAAATGATGGTACCACCAGAATGACTGAACAGCAAGCAAAAAAAGGGAGTATAGGATTACTTCAAGGTGCACAAGTAGTTGAAAAATCTCTAAACTTGATTAAATCTCAAATCTAGTTAGTTTGTTTGCTTGTTGCATGTCAACTACATTTTTTCTAATTCTATCAACATCTATTGAATGATAAACAGAAGGGGATGTGTCTAATTTGTCCAAAGATCTTTGCAACATTCCAATTCCAATACTTTCTTCATTTTCTTGTTCATGAGCAAATGCAACGGCTACAAGAATAAGACCCTGAACAAGTTCCTTTTCTCTTCCATAACATTGATTCCAGACTCCTTCAAATGCCTCATGACATTCCCAGAATCTTTCATTGTTAAAGTAAAATATTCCATCTGTAATTCCTTTCTCTTTATCTAAATGCTCCTCAACAACATGTCTTATATTATCAATATCTCCAATGGGTGACAATTTTTCAACAAGTAGATCTAGATCTTCTTTTTCGGCGGCAACATCAAATTCTATAAATTTTGTGGCAACCCTAGCAAGTCTTATTGAAACACCAACCATGTCAGATGCAAGATCTCGTGCCTTGTATGCAAGTTCTCTACAGTTTTGAGGCAGATATTTCTCATTTTTAAAATGAAGTAAATATCGTTCCACGAGATAATTCTTAAGGAATTTCTTAAATTTCTTCCGTAATTTCAATCAAGGTTTATATGAAATATCCAGAGATTTTTGATACATGTCCATAATTGAGACAATTACAGATGTAGATAACAGATTTCTATCAAGAAGAGAGTTAACATGTAATTTTGCAGGTTTGGGAGGCAAGCTCAAAAGTCTTGAAGCAGCAGATATGGTTACAAAAGAATTCAAACTTGACGGGAAAGTCGTAGTTCCAATGAGATTAAAAACTCATGTCGGTAAGTCTCTCATTACAGGTACATTCTATGTTTACGATGATGAAGGATTGGCAAAAAAACACATAAATCCAAAAATATTTTCAAGACTAGATAAAACTAAAGCTAAAATTGCAGAAGCTGAATCAGCTACAAAAGAAACTGAAGCAACAGATACACCAGCTGAAGAAGCTAAAGCAGGAGATAAAACTGAATAATGCCTGTAGAAAAAAAAGGTAAAAAAGGATCAAGTCCCAGTATTGCATCATATTACAAAGTGGATGAAGACAAAACATCAAGAACAAGAAAGGTATGTTCCAGATGTGGGAAAGGAACTTTCATGGCACAACACAAAGACAGAAACACATGCGGTAAATGTGGATTAACAGAGTTTAATCAATAATATAATAATTATTTTAAAACTATTCAATAAAGTTTCTTTTTATGAATTTTTGAACTTTTTTCTTCTAGAATATCCATTTTTTTAAGAAAAGCAGGATCAAGTTTGATTTTAGAAAGAGATTCGGCAGATAATTTTATTGTGTTGGTATCTAGAGAAATATTAGACTTTGGAAGATTCCGATTAGCCCAAAATTTCATGACCTTGTCTTCAAGTTTAAAATCACGAAATCCTGCAGGGAATTTGTTTGTAATATGATTAAGTAATGTACGATCTTTGAAAACAACTCGCGGTTCAAACAATCTAGTCTCATCACTATAAACATTTTCAAATAAATTTCCAGAAATTTCATCAGATAATAATTCCATCTTTGAAATTTTTCGCATTAAATCTAGAAAATGTAAAAATTCATGGGCCAGTATAGCATGTATCGTACCCTTTAATCCATATGCAACCAAGGGGGCAGAAATTTGGATCACAACCTGAAATTTATCATCAAATATAATAGGAATCGTTCTTGCGAATAAAATTCCAAATTGATATGAATTTGGATCAGGTGATGAAACTACAAGAGAAGGCTCAACATATGCTATAGGATATTGGATTCCAGATGCCTTTTCAATTCGATTAATCCCCGCAATCACAATAGGAAATCGTTTCATGATTAAATCAAAAACATCATCAGGAATAATTCCTTTAGAATGTGCGTGTTTGAAATGAACTAATGGATCCAATATTACACCTCGATAATTTTGAATGTAAAAAGGTTGATTGTGTTAGGAACGTGGTTTGCCGGCTTTCTTTTTTTTGCGTGTATCAGCTCTTTGATCAGCATGTCTTTGATGTTTACCTTTTTTTCTCATTGGCATGATAATTTATGATATTTAACGCTAGTTAATTGTTATCATTGGACCTCAATATTCAAAAAATCAAATTCTTCACTTACACACGAAGTTTCAAGAATTTGGGAGATATTGGGTGTAACATCATCACCAATTACAAATCGTTTGATTGGAAGGCCTCCCTCAGCCCGTATAATCAAAGTGAATAGATTCTTTGAATTTTTTTTGTATTTTACCTCAAAATTTTTTTTTCAGATCGTTTTCCAGATTTTTCATAAACTACTATAGGATTAATGGTGAGATCTTTTAGTTTTCTTAGACTTTTTGAATCAATTTGAGATTCTGTAGAAATTTTTGTACTAATGGTGGAATTGAATTTGAGTGGTTTTTTTGGAGTCGTGTAAACTAATTTTAGATTATAAAGTTTGATTGAATTAATTTGGATATTAGATAGTTTTATTTTTCGCTTAAAGGGATTTTGTATTTTTACAAAAAAAGGTCTTCCAGTTCCCAAAACTAAACTAGATTTGTCTTCACCACCTATCCAAGTAAATTTTGCAGTAGTCCCTCCAAATTTATCAAAAATTAATTTTGAAATAATTCCCTCTACACTGTCAAATACAGCAATACCATGAAAATCACAAATTCTACATCCTTTTCCTGAACAATTATCACAAGATTTTTGTTTTTGTGGATACCCTCTTTGTGATTTGACATATCTCCCATAAAGAGTGATGGATTTTGATCGTAATTGACACATTTCATCTTTTAAATTTACCGTGAGTGTTATTTCAGGATCAAGGTAATCGATTCTTTTTTTAGTTTTTCTTGAATAGAGTCTTCCTAATTCTTTTGTAATGTCAGTCTTTATACTATCAATGCCTTTAAGTTTGTATTGAGATCTAATAAAATCATCTCTATCTGCAATTGATGGTTTTATCATTGCACCAACACTAAATGTGGTGAACATGTAATTAGATGAAGTGTTGAGCATTAATTTTAAAAAATGATCCAGATTATCAAACAGGTTTTTACATATGTAACATTTTTCTGTAGAATCTAAATTATTCCTTAGTTTTTTCCCCAGAAGTTTATTTGATGAGAGATGTAATCGTTTTGAGAACAATCTTCCCAAACAATGATCACATAAATCATATTTTTTGATAATTTTATTTGCAATAGGAACAATTTGTTGATAGTTAGACATGTTGGATTGGAATTTGTATTGTGGATTATCCTAATCCCATTTTTCTAAGAGTTCCTTGCATCTGTCGACCTTTAGAGGCTTTCATCATATTCTTAGAATTTTTATAATTTTTAATTAATTCTTTAACTTCACCTTCAGGCCATCCCGAACCACGTGAAATTCTTTTGATTCTAGATGAATTAAGTAATCCTTCAGGATCTGTTTTTTCATCTTTAGTCATACTTTGAATTATGTATCTCCATTTCGTAACTCGACCTTCCATTTGATCCACTTGATCACCTTTTACCATTCCAGAGAGTCCAGGCATGCTATCAAGGATTCCTTGTAATGACCCCATTTTGCTGACTTCTTCTAATTGAGAAAGGAAATCCTCCATATTCATTTTTCCACTAGAGATTCTTTTCATTCTTACATCATCACCCTCATTTTCTAATCGTTTAGCTAAATCCAATACAGCTTGGATATCACCCATGCCAAGTAATCGTCCAACAAATCGTGTAGGTGAGAATTTTTCTAAATCATCAATTCGTTCACCAGTTCCTATGTACATTATTTGTGCACCAGTAGCTGCAGATGCTGCAAGAGCGCCACCGCCTTTTGCAGAACTGTCCAATTTTGTGATTATGACTCCTCCAACAGGAATTGTTTTATGGAATGCTTCAGCTTGATTGAAACATTGTTGTCCAATTGTACCGTCAATTACAAGTAAAGCCAGATCAGGATCTGCTACTTTGTTAATCCTATCCATCTCTTCAAGCAAATCCTGTTCCTCTTTATGACGACCAGCAGTATCAATTAGAATCACATCCAATGTTTGTCCTGCAAAATGTTTCAGTCCATTTTTAACAATATTTGGAGAGTCTTTGTTATTTTCTTCACCATATACTTCAACATTTGATTTTTCACACATAGTTCGAAGTTGAACTAATGCTCCAGGTCTATAGGTATCAGCTCCTACAACACCAACTTTGTATCCTTGATGTGTTAAGAATTTAGCAAGTTTTGATGCTACAGTTGTTTTTCCACTACCTTGAATTCCAAGTAGAATAATCTTATTTTGTTTTCCAGGTTTAAATTCAAATTCAGATTCATGTCCAAGTAATTTTGAGAGCTCATCATAAAGGATTTTTATAACATGATCCTTACGTGAAAGTCCAGGAGGAGGAGTTTCATTTAGTGCACGTTCCTCAAGGTGCTTGGTGATTTCAAGAACTAGGCGTACATTAACATCAGATTGCAGTAATGATCTTTGGACATCTTTAGAAAGTTCTTTGATTAGTTCCTCATCTATTCCTGAAGATTTTACAATTTTTTTGATTGCATCCCCTAAACTAGTCTTTAGACCATCAAGCATTGTAATTCAACTCCGCATCCACTATTTCAAACCTTCCTCTGTATCCATCCCATTTTTTTTGAGATTGATTAATTTTGATCGAATTTGTAAAAAGAGGACAGTCAATTACAAATGTTTCAGATTCACCTCCTTCAAAATTTAAATTAAATCCAAATTTTTTAGATAAACTTTTCAAAGTAACTATATCAGATTTTGAAATAACTTTACCCAACCAAGAATCATCCAGTCCATCAGAAGTTACAGTAGATAAGATAAAATTAAACCCAGAGTCAATTAATTCATTCATGTATTGTTTGGGGTCAGTATCCCACAATGGTGCAATCACAATCAAATTTAATTTAGAACAAATATTTTCAAATTTTTCTTTTTGAAATTTGCTATTAATCCCTCCATGAACTAATCCTTCTATTTGAAATTCATCTTTTGCAATTTGTAATAGATTTTCTATAAAAGATAATTCATCATCAGTTTGATCAGAATTTGAAGTAGCAATTAGTTGAGGAATATTCATGGATGCTGATTGTAGTTTTGTCCATTTAATATTTGGATGATGTAGTAGATAGCTTTCATCAGATTTTGGAAAAACACTCAAAAGACATTTAATTTCATGACCTTGTTTTTGTACAAGATAGATTGCATATGCACTATCTTTTCCACCTGAAAAAAGAGAAGCTAACTTCATGATCTAAAAAATATTCAATTCAACAAATTTTTTAAGTTTATTCAAAAAGGACGCTTCAATACTCATAATCGTCATCATAAAATCAGACGGCTTTTCCGATAATCATCAGCATCCGCACTAGTTCTTGATGCGCATGATTTTAGTTTTATCCATTACAACCCAATACTCTACATTTTGGCCATTTTCTAATTTGCCTTTTACTTCATCATCAATCATTCCAATGTCAATAGTCTCAAATGTTTCTGAATCCATAACTTGTACAGTATCACCATTAATTGATATGATTTGACCAACTTTCTTGTTAATCATTGGGATATGAATTTGCATACTGACAGGACCTACATGAGGTCTTTTTTGACCATCAAAAATTCCCTGTCCCACAATTCTTGCTTTAGCTGAACCGTGTTTTCCTGGTTTTGATGTATCATATTCGACAATTTTACATGGCTCCCCACTAGGTTGATCAGAATGAGGCAATAGAATGTATGAACCGATTTTTAAAGAACCAAGATCAGAGGGTTTACTCATGCAAAACAATTTTTGGTCGAATATTTAACGTTTACACACGTCATTCAAGTATAATAGATCTCAAAACTTTTCTGAAATCAGATACAAAATCATTAATTTTCAGAGGATTTAGAAAATAATAAATTAAATTTTTGTAAATCAGGATTTCCATTAAAATCTCCCATCAAGTCATTCATACTTGAAAAAATATTATTTTCCGTAATTTTTGTGGTATTAAGTTTAGAACAATCATCTGAAAAATTAAAAACACGATAATCAAGATTGGCATCATCACAATTACTATTTTGTTTAAGTTTATTTTTTGAAAAATAAGACCGCAAATGGATCTTGAGTTGTTGCAAATAATGCCATTTTTTATCATCTGAGAATTAAAAATTATTTAGTAGAATTTACAAAACCTGATAAGATTTTCCTGAAACATTCCGAAATGATTCAATTGAAATGATTATGTTTAATGTTCGTAAAGGTAGTCAAGCCATTATTGTTAGAAATAAAAAGAAAGTAATTTTGATTGGTGGTGGAAAAGATAATAACAATAAAAAATTTGGGCGACAAATTAAGAGATTATCCAACACAAAAAATTCTAAACTCATTTCAATTTTAGTGCCTCATAACCATAGAAACCATCTAAATGTAATTACCCCAATGCTGGAAATCAAAGACGATAAGGAAGTTTAAGATATTTCTGAATTTACATCTCCGGACTAAATTATTTTCGAATGGGGAGAAGAGAACATGTAAATTTTATTTCGGAAAGTTTTGACGGAATTGAGGCATCTTACATTGCATTATCTGATGGTGATGTTGTAATTCCCATGGCTTCAAGTCAGGATCATAAGAGGATTTTTGATAATGACGAGGGCCCTAATACTGGTGGAATGGGTGCATATTCCCCAACTCCTATAATCGATGATAATTTGGCAAAAATGATTCAAGCCGATATAATTGAAAAAACAATATTTGCAATGAAAAATGAAGGCATTTTGAATGTGGTTTTTGTCAAATTTAAAGCATACACAAAATTTCAAAAATGATTCTCAAATTTGAAATAAAATTGCATATTCTAACTATTTAGAATAATAAATCAGAATGAACAATATTGGTTTAATATAAAACTCATGGTGAAAAATTGGGAATAGTAGTTTCTCTGAAAGTTTGTCTTAACCGTGCTAATGTTTTTTCAATAACAATGATAACAAAATCTAAACAAATTTGTCCTGTTTGTAAAAACATTCTAGTACCCTAATTGCCATATGTAGATAAATCAGTTTTTTGCTAAAGCCATGCAGATATCCCACGGACTAATCACTCTGTCTTCATGTATTATTAATGGTTGAGACAAGTCATACATTATTTTTGAAATCTCTGAAAGATTCAAATTATCTGAAACCATTTTGGCATTTTCAAGAGATACAATATCCACAGGAACGTCTAAAAAATTTTCAACATCTAGAAGATAATTCATCTTCTCCATAGTTTCAATAATTATTCTATCATTGATGAATTGATTTGTTCCTTCAAGAAGGATTTTTCGAGTTCTATTCTCCAACATCAGTTTCATGATATCTCCAAAAGTGGCATTTTTATCAAATGTAATTATTTTCTTTTTAGGTATTTCAGAGATACGAAACTCTAAAGTGTTGTTAACTCCTATTTCCAATAATTTTTTTACAGAAATAACTGAATAGTCATTATTCCCCATATCAATTACTGTAAATGCTCGGCCTACATCTTTCCAGAGTGAAATCAATTCCTTGATATCATTATCTGCTGTGATCACATTGAGCCGTTTATCGAAAATCTCTTCCACTATTTTCATTTCAAAAAAATCTGATGATGGATTTTTGTATACTCCTTGAATTATCTCCCTTCCTCCAATCACACCTATGGGTTTTACATCATCACGAACCACTACAGAATCAGTAAAAGTTTCAAGATACTGTACAAGCATCCCAGTCACAACTTTGACTTTGGCATTTTTACGGACATTTACACATGGAGTTGATGTTAGTGAATTTCCTAAAAGTTCTCCTAAGGAAAGATTAGAGATAACGGAATTAAATTTAGTCAAGATTAGTAATTTGAGTACATCATAAACATATTTGAAAATATATCATAAGAATCAAAGTTGGATATCAAGATACTTTATTAAAAAATTAGATTACAAAAATAAACATGCAGAATTTTAACAATGATCATCCACTTAAAAATAAAATTCAGGACTTGTTGATATCAACTGGAATTAAAAAAACTGCATGTTATAATAAGATGCTAGATTACACCATCAAAATATTTGAAACTCAAGGACTTGGACAGGATTATTATGGATATCACAACATAGATCATGAATTAGAGGTCACATATATTACATTGCTTGCAGCAACGTGGGAGAAAAAACTGCAAAAATTAAACCAAGATGATGTGAAATATCTTTACACTGCTGCATTGTTTCATGATTTTGATCCTCAAAAATCAGTCGATAGACCACATGAAGAAAGTGTAATACAATTCATTTCATTAGATAGGGAATTAAAAAAATTAATTGATGAGGCAAAACTTGACGTAGAAATCATAATGGCGTTGATTTTAAGAACATCATATCCTTGGACTGGGGAATTTAGGAAAAAACCTGAAATGCAAATGAAAGAGTGTTTTGAGCGTTCAGAAATCACAAAAAATAATCCTGAAAAACAATCTCACTATGAAGAATTAGGCTGGTTTTTGTCAGTTGCAGATAGAATAGGGGGTTATGCCATAAGTGATTTTTCTACATCTATGGAAAAAGCAAAGAAAAATGCGCATGCATTTGCTTGGCATCAATCAGTCATAGTAAGAATGTCTGTAAATTATTTTGAAACCCTTCTAAATAATGAATCTCAAATGTGTAGACGTGTTCTTCATGCATTGCCAACTGAAACAAGAAAAAATTTCATGAATACAGTACTTGCATTTATGAAACTTCGTCAAGATGAAATTCGAATTGAATCAAAATTCGAATATGAGAATCAAAAATTTCAAACAAAGATTGATTCTATAGAAGAAAGGGGCTCTGATGAATTCATAAATTCACTAACATCGATTTACCATGAACTGCCACAGCCTTTACAATTACAAAAGTTTGACTTTGCAAAATATATTTTAGATCCTGACACCATAATAACAACTCTTAGATTAAATGATGATAAAGAGACCATAATTGGTTATGCAAAAGGAGGGCCTCTAGAAAACTATCATCTCTATGCAGAAACTGAAGATGAAAATTATGGGAAGAAAAATACTGTATTTTTAGAACCAATTGCAATGAAACTTGGTTATTGGGGGTTGGGTGGAGGAACTAGACTCAGAAAAGTTTTCTCATTATTGGCAAATACAAAAAGATACAGGTATCTGACAAGTTTTGCATTACGTGATTTAATTCAAAAAAAAATGGGTTCAGAAAATGTAGAGTTTGTAGCAATGCTTGATCCTGAACATTGGGATTATTATAGAGTAGATCTTTTTGGGGGAATCGTATGATTTAGAATAAGATTATTTTCAAATATGTACATTATTTATCACGTAAAAAAACTGTATAGAATAGAGGTTCTGTCAACTTTTCTACTTTAATTGTTCAAGAATTGATAGGCTGAGTAAATTGGTCATAGACATTCCTTTTCTATTAGCATCCCGTCTAGTTTGATCACAATATTTCTTTACACTCTGATGGCTCTTTTCGCTTGCAACTTCAATTACTATGATATTTTCAGAGTAAGGAAATGTAAATTTTGAAGGGTTTAAGCAAAATGTATTCATATTTCCCAGTCCTGCCACCTCAATTTTGTCTCTTTTTAACAAAAGATTTGCAATTTCTTGTGAATCTTCACCATCATCACCATATTCTAAATAATATACAGAGACGAAATTGATATCACCTTGAACATCTCTTTGAAAAAGTTCATCTTTAATGTTAAACATGAAAGAGGTTTTGTCTTGATTGTGTTCAGAAAGTTCTTTTGATACTAATGCACTATCTTTGAATTTAGCTAAAAGATAATGATTTGTAGAATTAGAAAAGTATGGGTTACTTTCACTAGAAAATGTTCCTGTTACAAAAAATGACTTTTCAATATTTTTGGATTTCATCCAACTATTCTTTAGTTCAATAGATTCATGATTATGTAAATACGGTGCACAGACATATCCAAAATAAGATAATTCTTGTTTTAGCATGACATTTTCAACGCCCTTTCAGAGTATTTATGCTTTAGAGAATATAACGATCAATTATGAAAAATTATCTACGATAGTTTTTTAATAGTAGAGATCTTCGTTTTTTTGTCCCGTGGTAGCTCAGCCTGGTAGAGCTCCTGGCTGTAGTTGTTGGCTTTAGATGGCTAAACGAATAACAGCCCATCAGGCATACAGAAACCGGGTTGTCGGTGGTTCAATTCCGCCCCGCGGGACCACAAATTTTTGTAAATCAAAAAAATGATATTAAAAATAAGAAAAAGAAAGACTAGTTTAAGAAAACAAAGATGAAATCTTAAATTAAAAATTCACGGTCTATTCTATTTTTTTGACTTTTTGGGCTGCTGGTCCTTTTTGACCTTCGCCTACTTCAAACTCGACTTTATCGGCTTCGTTGATGAATCCGTCAACATCTGATTTGTGAACAAACAGATCGTCTCCACCTTCTCTCTCGATAAAACCAAAGCCCTTAGTACGGTTAAACCACTTTACGGTGCCTTGTTCCATTTGATTCACAAGTAATTAACTCACTATATTAACTAAGGCATCAAAATAAAATTAAGTTAAAGACAAAAGATCAGAAATCTTTTGGGATATGATTTTGGGATTTAAGCCACTCAACTTGAGGAAGCGTGAATCTCCAAATAATATCACCACGTTCATTTTCTTTGAAATCCCAAGGAGCAATGATTACAATATCATTATCTCTAATCCAAACTCTTCTCTTTAGTTTACCTCTAATTCTTCCACGTCTAGTAACATTGTCAGCACATTTTATCATGACATTTTCTCCACCCATCATTTTCAATACGCGACCAAAAAGTTCACCTTCTTCAGGTAATCGGATTTCTTTTAGTGCACTTTCATTTTTTACTTGGCGCTTACCCATAATGCTCATTATCATTATAAGCATATAACTGGTAGGGTTTTTCTGGAAGAAAAATTAACAAAAATCATCCATAAGAGATTTTTATCCAAGAAATTGAATTAAGATGTGGAATTTCAATGTGTAGAAGATTGCTCACAGTGTTGTGTTGAAAGAGAATATTATCCAAGTAAAAGATTTGGTAAAATAGGAGTATTAATTCTCCCAGAGGAAAAATGTAGAATTGAAAAACTGGCAATTAAAAATGAATCAAAAATCAAAATTTTACCAAGAATAGGTATTTCTGAAAAAAAAGATTCCTTTCCAAGTAAAATTTTAGCATATCAGTTAATGGGTTCTGAAAAAAATGGCAATACTTGTCCATTTTTGGATACAGACAGTGGAGAGGAATCACCACACGGAGGTCATCCATGTAAAATTTACAATGAAAGACCTTTAGCATGTACGGCATATCCATTAATTGAATCAGATCCAATCACATTAGATCAGAAATGTAAGTTCTGTAAAGAACATGAAAATGCAGATAATAATCTAAATTCAGAAATCGAAGCTCTTTTAAAAATTAAAGAAAAGATGATCCCAAGTGAAGAGTTTATCTGGAGATATGCCACAAATATTGGAGAAATAGAAGATCAAGAAATTATAGAATCAGGTTGGATTTTAGAAGAATAAGATAAACCAAAAATGGGAATTTATGTAAATTTAACCAAAAATTCAAAAGACATCATATGTTTGAATGAATATGAGTGAAGATGCATAGTCAAATCTAGATAAAGTAGATCAAAAAATAATAGAAATTCTAAACGACAATGCAAGAACGCCATCAAAAGAAATTGCATCAGAATTAAAAAAATCATGACATGATGTATCAGATAGAACAATTAGAAAAAGAATAGAACGTTTAGAAAAAAGTGGTGTCATCAAAGGATACAAAGCAGTTCTAACATATGTGTCATGGATTAATGAATATCAAGCAGTCTTAATGAAATTAAAACCTTCCAAATCACTTGAAGCCGTAAAAGACTCCATCAAAGATTTCATTACAAAATTAGACAATTATCTCCTAATATCAAATATGGAAGGAGAATGGAACATGTTAATTTTACTACAAGTAACTTCTGAGAAAAAGAACACATCACAGAAAATTGTGGAAAAATTTTCAGATGAATTAATAGATTACAGAATAAATGAAATTGACATCAAAGATGTGAATATTCTGAATATGTCCTTGCTTTTATTGTAATAAAGAATATTCAGATTCTGCAACATCTATTGCTTTTTTGACTTCATCAAGGGTAAATGGTTTTTGAATAAGGCTGAAACTCCTGTACTCAGAGTAATATGAACACGCTTGGTTGTTTTTTCATCAGCTGTAATAACTATAATTTGCAAATCAATTTTTTCTTTAAGTAATTTTGTAGCAACAACATCACCTTCAAGATCAGGTAATCCCATATCAAGAAGCACAAGGGGGTCTTTATTTTCAGAAAGTGTTTCTTTGTAACCTTTTACACCGTCTTTCCCATTTTTAAAAACATGGATTTCAGAATAACCTAATTTTTCAACATATATTTTTAGTTTCATAGCAATTGCTTCACTGTCATCAATATTACAATAGGTCTAGTAACTTGAATTGGGATTGAGATGATGCTTTTTGGTATGCATCTTTAGCTTTATCAAATTCATCCAAACTCAGCAAACATTTTGAAGCGCAAAGTAATGCACCCTTAATATTTCTTGAATTTTTTACATTGAAATATTTTAGAAATAAATCACCAGCTTCTTTAATTTCATTTTCAGAAGGTTTTCCTTAACGAGTTTTACATTCACCTGCCAACACATACAACAAAGCAGATTTTAAAAATTCAGATTTTTTTAAAGATTCAGATTGATTTAGAAACAAATTATGAGCGGTAATGAATTATTTATTTTTAAGATGGGTTAACGCAACCTCACAACTTGTTTTTGTATCCAATGGCAATACCTAGTTTTTTTCCATTATAAAATTTTTGAGTGATGTGTTTAACTAAGGATTTATCACTGCGCGACCAATAATTTTACGTGCTTTAAGATCCTCAAGAGCAGTATTTGCCTCATCCAAAGAATATCTTTTAGAAATTACAGGATTAATAGTTCCTTTTCGAGCAAGTGCAAGAAGTTCTACCATGTCATTGTAATTTCCAGTGTATGCACCTTGAATTATAATTGATTTTAGGGGAATTGTTACAAGGGAAAGTTCCAAAGAACCACCAAATAATCCAACTAGTACAAGATTTCCTCGTTTCCTTAAAATATCTAAACCAGTTTTCACTGTGGGAGGGGCATTAACAAAATCAATTACACTATCAGCACCTTTATCATTACATATCGACATTATTTTTTGAACAGTTTCAGGATTTTTAGAGTTTACAGTAAAATGAGCGCCCATCTCTTTTGCAGTTTCTAATTTTTTATCATCTAAATCTACACAGATAATTTTGGCATCAGTAATTTCACTAGCAATCTGAACACCCATTAATCCTAAGCCACCAGCACCTATAATTACAAGAAACTCTGGAGAATTCTGATTTGCTTTTTTGATAGCAGTATATGCCGTAAGTCCAGAGCAAGCAAGAGAAGTTGCAGCATCTGGATCAACACCATCAAGTTTTGCCAAATATTTAGAATCAGGAATTAAGGTATAATCAGCATAACCACCATTTTGGAAAAGACCCATCGATTTTGGAGTATCACATAAATTTTCATTTCCTACTTTACATGCAGGGCATTCGCCACAACCCATCCATGGAAAAACTAGAACATCATCACCTACGGAAACATTAGAAACACTTTCTCCAATCTCTTCAATAGTTCCAACAATTTCATGTCCAGGAGTAACAGGATATTTTACTCCTCTGTCAGTAACTTTCAAAAATTGGCCATCTCCAAGATCATATCCACCCTCCCACAAGTGTAAATCACTATGACATACACCTTCAGACTTTACCTTAAGTAGAACCTGAGTTCCACGAGGTTTAGGGTTTTCAGATTCAGATATAGTAAGAGGCTTATTTGGACCAGGAATACGGGCAGATTTCATAGTTGAGATTTTCGTCTTAACAATATAAGAGTTGACTGGATGTGAGAAAAAAATAGAGCCCTTAGATATTATTGAATAATTAAAGAGAAATTATGTGAGCGAACCACAAACCCCTAATAGTATTTCTCAGGAACCAGTAAACATTCTATTTAGTCCATCGTCAGTTGTTAAAAAAGATGTTTGGGAGATTGATCTTATTCAGATTTTGAATTTATTGATAAAAATTCTTGAAAAAACAGGTAAGAAAGATCTCAAAGTGGCAGGAATGGCAGCATTATCATCATCATTAATCTACAGAATGAAAGTTGAAAGTATTTTTGCATTACAAAAAGCAGCAATGGAGAAGAAACCAATGCATCAAAGAACAGATATAGATATTGAATTAATAGATATGCCATATAGACATGAATCTACATATCCAGTATCATTAGATGACTTGTTAGGATTATTACAAAATCTAATTGGCACTATTGCAAATCCACAATCGAGACGCAATAAAGCATTAGAGATAGAACCAATTGAAGCACCAGATTTCCAAGAGTTTTTTATTTCTCTTGAAAGTATTATTGGAAAATATGAGGACTTGATAATGAAAAAAATAGGAGCTATAGGATTTGGATTATTACAAGATATAATTGCAGATTTGGATCAAGTTGACTCCATCAGATGTTTCTTTGCAGCACTATTTTTGGCAAGAGACCAGAAAGTAGATTTGGAGCAGGTCGAAGATGACATCAAAATTATCGTAATGAAGGATGAGATGGCAAATTGATCAAAAGGGGAAGAGGTAATTGGTGAAAATAGACAATTTAGACGAGGCAACAGCTAGAATAGAGGCAGCGTTGTACTCAGCAGGAAGACCATTAAGAATAGAAGATATTGTAAGAGCTTCAGGCACAGAATCAAGAACAAAAACTCTAGAGATACTCGGCAATATTATGAAAAAGACAAAGTCAGCATTCAAAGCATTAGAAATTGTAATACTTCCAGACGGATCCTATGTAATGCAGTTAAAACCAGAGTATAGTGCTACTGTCAGAAGATATGCATCAAAACCAGTTCTTCCAAATGCTACACTCAAAACATTATCTTACATTGCATACATGCAACCAATATCATCAAAACAACTTGTTGAAACAAGAGGATCAGGAGTATATGCACATCTCAAAGAATTACGACAGTTAGATTACATTAGTCATCAAAATGTAGGGCGATTAAAAATTTACACGACAACTGAAAAATTCCAGAAATATTTTGGAATTCAAGGGGATGTAGAAGATCTAAAACAAAGATTGTTCTCCAAAGTAAGAAAAACAGCCAACAGACAAACAGCCACTCCGTAAATTGCTACAAAAATAAACTAAGGAGATTTTTTACTTTATGGCTAATTTTTTGCGTTTTGTATAAATTAGAGTAATTCAAACATCATTTCGTGAGAAAATCCGTAGAGAACTTAGCAACCAGCAAAATTACCGGGGGAAGAAGAGTCCCACTTAGAATCAGAAGAAAATATGAAACTGATAGATATCCAAATGAACCAATCAACGGAGCTCAAGTTACAGTAACAAGAAGAGTTAGAGGTAATAATAAAAAAACAGCTTTGAAAACAATTGATTTTGTTAATTTAGCAACAGGTGGAAATAAAGTAAAGAAATCAAAGATAATCAAAGTATTAGAAAATGCTACAAACAATGATTACAAAAGACGAGGTATCATTACAAAAGGTGCAATTCTTGAAACACAAGAAGGTAAATGCAGAGTAATTTCAAAGCCAGGACAAAACGGAATCGTCAACGCAATTTTACTGAAGGAATAAAATGAAAGATTACGAGCATGTCGTAATCTGGTTGGATTATTTCAACAAGAATTTAAAAAAATCAAAAGGCAGAAGGGTTGGATTAGAAAAATGTGTTTTTGATCCCTCATTGAAAGAACTAATTGATGCAACTAAAGCAAGTGGATTAGAAATCACAGAATCAGATGACAAAGTAAGATTTCCTAAAAGACCTTTTGTAAGGTCAGGCTATGTTGTTGTACCAAAAGGATCCTCCAAGACAAAAATCCTTGACAAAATTTCAGAAAAGTTAGTGTCAAAAAGGTCCAAGCAAACAAAATAAAATCAAATCTAGCTCTTAGCTAAAGTAAAGTTGACAGAAGTCTATGATAGGAATACAATAATTACTAATTCTAATTGCAGGAGGTAGGCGAAATAATGCACCTAGCCAGTAGTGGCAGGGTAATCATTCAACTATCAACAGAATTAGTTGAGGGACAAATACTCTGTGACGAAAAGGGAACTAGAGTTGCAAAAGTAAATGAACTGATAGGTCCAGTAAGTAGACCGTTTGCATCAGCAACGCCATTAACAAATAACATCAAAAAATACATTGGCAAAAGCGTTTTCGCATCTCAAGAATCTCCTGCTAACAAACCAAAAAAATATAGGAGAAGAAAATAATGAACATACTAGAAAAACAAAACTGTCCTGAATGTAAATCTACATTAATAGATGACATGCAGAATGGTGAAATTATCTGTTCTGGTTGCGGCGTTGTCGTCGATGATCAGATTGCAGATTTTGGTCCAGAAACAATAAGCTCAAACTTCGAAGACAAGATGAAGCTTGCAAGAGCAACAGGACAAACAACCTATTCTCAACATGATTTGGGAATAACCACTGAGATTTCAATCAGTGCCAAAGACTTTAGTGGTAAAACAATAAACCGTGAAGTTGCAGGTCAAATGAATAATCTCAGAAAATGGCAACAAAGAGTACGAGTTTCCTCACCAAGGGAAAGAAGATTAGCTAATGTTTTAGCAAAAATGGGTGAAACATGTGATGGTCTTAATCTTTCAAAGAATGTTTTGGAAACTGCATCTATGATATACAGAAACTTGGATGAACATGTTGAAGTAAAGGGAAAATCAGTAGTTAGCATAACAGCTGCTACAATTTACATGGCATGTAAACAATGTGATGTAGTAAGATCATTAGAGGAAATTTGCCGAGGAATTTGTCCATCAAAAGACGTCAAATCAAAAACAAAACTTGCAGCTAGATACTATAGAACCATGGTAATGGAAATGGGACAAGTCCACGCCCCAATTGTAACCATGGACAAATACATCTCAAAGATAGCAAACATGACACAAACTGAGGTAAGAGTTGAAAGACTAGCCTTAGAAATTGCAGAGAAAACCAAAGACAACAGCATTGTTGATGGGAAGGCCCCAAATGGGATTGCTGCAGCATATCTGTATGTAGCATCAGTTTTACTTGGACAAAACGTCTTGCAAAGAGATGTTTCAAGTATTGCAGGAGTCACAGAAGTAACTATCAGAAATAGATGTAAAGAAATTCTAACATGCTATAAACTCAAAATTACTTTGAGACCATCTCTGGCCAACTAACTACACCCCCTCTTTTCATTTTATTATTTAGATTAGGATTAGCTAAATTTCGTCTGTATTATATAGAGAATCAGAATGAAACGAAATATGGCAGTATTAGAAATCAAAGATCTTCACGTATCAAGAGAAGGTAAAGAGATTCTCAAAGGCGTCAATTTGAAAACAGGTCCTGGGGAAGTACATGCCATCATGGGACCAAACGGTTCAGGAAAAAGTACACTAGCTTACACATTACTTGCACATCCAAAATATGAAGTCACTAAAGGAGATATTTTGTTAGATGGTAAAAGCATTTTAGATTTAACAGCAGATGAAAGAGCAAAGAAAGGATTATTCTTAGGATTTCAATACCCAACTGAAGTTTCAGGTGTAGGATTTTCTCACTTTCTAAGAACAGCATACAATTCTCTAAGTAAAGCACTTGAAGGTGATAATAGAGAAGTATTCATCACAGTAAGAGAATTCCAAAAATATCTTAAAGAAAATCTAGAAAAAGTAGGATTGAAAGAAGAATTTCTTTCAAGATACCTTAACGAAGGATTTTCAGGGGGGGAGAAAAAACGTGCAGAAGTATTACAAATGGCAGTCTTAAAACCAAAGATTTCAATTCTGGATGAACCAGATTCAGGATTAGATATTGATGCAGTACAAGCAGTAGCACAAGCAATCAGCAAAGTTGCAGATAAAGATGCAACAATAATCATTATTACCCACTATGCTAGAATTTTGAAATTCCTAGACAAATTAGACTTTGTTCATGTATTTGCAAGAGGTCAAGTACTGAAAACAGGTGATGCTTCACTTGCAGACAAACTTGAAGCAGAAGGCTATGAATGGGCTTTGGAACAATCAGCCTAATCAAATTTAACCAGAGTAATTTTCAAAAAAACCATTGATTTACAAAGTGAATGTAGAATTTTCTAAAGAATTTCTAGAGATAAAAAAAGATCAAATCAGCATAGGAATAAGATCAAGGCCAATCAAAGGAGAAGCAAATAAAGAGATTATTAAAAAAATTGCAAAATATTTCAAGATATCAACATCTTTGGTCCAAATAAAATCAGGGCATAAATCATCAAAAAAAATTATCGAGATTCTACAATAGAGAATCTAGTTTTTGTTTAAATAGGGTTTCAAAATCGATTATACTATGTCAGAAAATGAAGAACAATACTATTTTAATTTCTCATTTTTCAAAGTAGATCCAAAATGGAGATGGATGGCAGATCTAGCAAAAGAAGAGTCTGCAAAAGAAGTAGAAAATATTTTAAGAAATTCAGGAATCACATTTAGAACATATTCCAACTTAGGATTAAGAGATGATACGGACTTTTTATTGTGGTTTGCAGCAAAAACAGTTGAAGAGATTCAAATAGTAATTGAAAAATTATACAAAACAGTTTTTGGAAAATACATCATTCCATCAATGACATATTTGTCATGTACACGACCATCAATCTATGTACAAGGGGCAAGAAAAGAGCATGGTTTCCTAACAGGCATGGAACCTAAAAAACACGTTATAGTTTATCCATTTACAAAAACAAGAGAATGGTATCTTTTAGATAAAGAAAAACGCCAAGTGATCATGGATGAGCATATCGAAGTCAGTAAAAAATACCCTCAAATAGTTCTAAACACAACGTATTCTTTTGGAATTCATGATGAAGATTTCATGTTAGCATTTGAAGTAGATGATATCAGAGATTTCCAAGATTTGATTATGGATCTAAGAGAAACTGAGGTATCAAAATATGTCAAAAATGATGTTCCAATGATAGTATGTGTCAAAAAAGACATCGTGTCATTAATTACCAGTTTAGGTTAGATATTCAAATCAATTACAAAAAATTCTAAAATCAGCATTGCAAATCTTGGATAAACATAAATGATGAAATTTCAAATTAAAAAATAGTCTTGAAGTATAATAAACTAGGAAAAACAGACATTGAAATTTCAGAGATAGGATTCGGAGCATGGGCCATTGCGCTTGATTGGTGGGGCAAAAAGATTGAGGAAGATGAAGCGAAAAGAATGCTTAAAAAAGCATATGACGTTGGAATTAATTTCTTTGAAACTGGGGATTTGTATGGTAAAGGATTGAGTGAGAAACTAATTGGTGATGTCTTCAAAGATATGAGAGATGAAATTGTTATTTCAACGAAATATGGTTATGATTTTAGTGAAGTAGATCAAATAGGGCACAAAGAACTTCCACAAAGATTTGATGAAGATTATACAAGAATGGCATTAAGAAATAGTTTAGAAAGATTACAAACAGATCATGTTGACATGTATGGTGTACATAATCCAAAATTAAAAGATGTAAGGAATGATTCTATTTTTAATCTATTAGATGATTTTGTTAAAGAGGGTTCCATCAAAACATATCAAATTGCTCTGGGTCCTGCAATTGGATGGATGCAAGAAGGCATGGAAGCGATGGACAGACCAAACCTCAGTGCAGTTCAAACAGTTTACAACATATTAGAACAAACTCCAGGAAATGAATTAATGAGAAAAGCTGAAGAGAAGGATGTGGGAATTCTAGTCAGAGTTCCAGAAGCATCAGGAATTCTAACAGGAAAAGTTAATGTAAATACAAAGTTTGATGACAATGATCATAGATCAGTAAGGAAAAGAGAATGGCTTAAAACATCATTAGAAAAAGTTGAACAGTTCAGGCCAATTGCGGAAAGAAACGGATTAAACATTACAGAGTTTGCAATGAAATTTATGATGACAAAGAAAGGATTTGCAACAGTACTTCCAACCATGATTAGTGAAGAAGAAGTTGTCAATTATGCCCAAATGTCAGATGGAAAATATATTTCAGATTCGGATATGAAAGAGGTCGATGAATTGTACAACAGTTGGCCTTCTTACGAATTAAAAGCAACACCTCAAGCAAATTAATTTGTAAATGAACAATCCAATAGATATAGAAAAAACACTAGAAGTTATTGAAAGGATGAAACTAGCCAAAATTGGCAAGTATAAAAAATGGGAATCAATGATTAAAAAAATCAAAAATTATCAAAAATTAAACCCCGAAGAATTAGAATATTATTCAAATCTAACTAGAATCTACAAAAACACAGGCATTACAACTAGAAGTAAAGTATATCACACCAAACTTTCAGAACAAGATGAAAAACCACCATGTAAGGAATGCGGAGAAAATTCCCAATATTATTGTAATATGAATGACCAATATTTTTGTACAATTCATGTCGTAGGACATGATGAAAATGAATTCTAAGAAGCAGGTACAGTTCTTTCTAAACTAAACGAGTTTTCTACAAAATATTCTACTCGTGTTTTCTTGAATTCACGAGAACTAAAGAGAATTTGATATTCATCTACTTGGATTTGGTCTTGAATGGTTTTTGCCATCTCATGTGCTTCATCATGTGTTTTGCAATGAATCATAGAAAATACATTATAAGGCCAATCAGCATATGTTGGTCGCTCATAACAGTGACTGACTTGAGGAAATGAGCCAAGGGTCTCTCCAACTTTAGCAATTCTATCTTCAGGTACTTTCCATACAATCATACCATTTGCAGTAAAACCAACTTGTCGATGTCTCAAGATGGCAGCAAATCTTCGCATAACTCCAATGTTTTCATAATGTTTCATTTTTTCAAATAATTCATTTTCAGTAATTCCAAGATTATTTGCGGCATTTACAAATGGTTCATCAATTATCGCCATATCTTTTTGTAATTCTCGGATAAAGTCTTTGTCTTCTTCAGTCGGAACAAATTTCACGTTTTTGATTTCTTTTTTCTCTTCTGTAGGTGCAACATCATGTTTCTTGTCATCTACCATATCAAGTTTAACACCAATTTTGAATAATTGTAAAGTTGGAAGCATTCTTACTTTTTTAATGCCTTTTAGAACATTGAATTTTTTAAGTTCCTCTTTCAAATCAGCACCAGGAGGAACAGCTAATGTAAACCAAAGATTGTATTGGTGATCTCGTTCATAATTATGACTAACACCAGGATGACGATTGATTTGACTTGCAACATATTCTAATTTATCATCTTCAATCTCCATTGCCATCAGAGAACTTGTGTATCCAAGTTTTCTAGTATCAAAAATTGCGCTTAATTGTCTTAAAACTCCAATTTCTTTAAGTTGATTTAGTCGTTGTTTAATTTCCTCAGGAGTAGTATCAAATTTTTTAGCAATTTCATCAAATGGTCTTGTAACAAGTGGGAAAGTCCATTGAATCTCATTTAGAAGTTCTTTATCAGAATCACCTATAGAAGTCAATGAATCAAGAACTTTTCCATTCAATTAAAAATGTAACTGATATTTCACGCATTGATTTTTAATACATAAATAGAAATCAAAGTTCCTTTGATCGATGATAATAGACCTAAATCTTCAAGATAAAAAAATAATCATCATCGGAGGAGGAAATGAGGCACAGAAAAGAATCAATTCCATTATTAAACAAGGTTGTAACATTACAGTGATCAGTGATTCAGTAAATTCGCATATTAGCAAATTAGCTAAAGCCAAAAAAATCATATTGAAAAAACAGAAAATTACAAATACAAAATTTCTTTCAGAATTTAAACCAAATTTAGTCATCACAACAACAAACGATAAAAAAATGAATCAAAAAATCATTAATCAGGCAAAAAAGAAAAAGATCATATCATATAGTTCAGATAATCCTGACGATAGTGACTTTTCAAACCCAGCAATAATTGATTTTGAAAATATGATTCAGATTGCAATTTTTACAGGGGGACGAAGTCCAGTAATGTCAAAGAAAATTAAAGATAGATCAGAAAAATTATTCAAAAAAATAATCACAAAGGAAGACATTGCTCAAATCAAGATTCAAGAAGTGACAAGAAAAATAGCCAAAGAAACTATTCCCATTCAAGAACAAAGAAAGGAATGTCTACGTAGTATCATATGTGATAATGAGATTGATCAGTTAATAAAAGACGGTCAGGCAAAAAAAGCTGAAAAGCGAGCTATTACAATATTAAGGAATTGGAAATGAATCAAAATATCATCAATGCACGTGTTACATTTCGTAACTCACCAATTCACATTCTTGAACAATTTACGATTAAAGATATGGATAGTGCGTATGATCAGTTTAAAAAAAGCGCAGGATTAGATGAGTGTGTAATTATTCAAACATGTAATAGAATAGAATTATTTGGCAAATCTAAAACATATGATTCAGATAAAATCAAAAAAACATGGGCAGCAATTGCAGGACTTGAAAAAGAAGCAGTTGATGACAACATAGAATTTGTAGAAAATCAAGAAGCATTACATCATTTATTGAAACTAACCTCAGGATTAGATTCCATGGTATTAGGCGAAGAGCAAATTCTAGGACAAATAAAAAATTCCATTACTTCTGCCAGAGAAGTAAAAGCATCAGGACAACATCTCAATACGTTGTTTGACAAAGCAATCAGAATGGGAACTAGAATTAGAAATTCAAGTGGAATCGGGGCAGGGGGTATTTCAGTAGGATCCATGGCAGTAAAACTTGCAGAAGAAAACATCGATGAATTAAAAACAAAAAAAGTTTTACTGATTGGAACTGGAGAAGTATCTACTCTAGTTGCAAAATCATTGCAAAGACGAGGATATGCTTTTGATGTAACAAGTAGAACAATTGGAAGATCAGAGATGTTTTGTGAAACAATGGGAGGAAACCCAGTGAAATTTGAATCAGTCCTTTCAGGATTTGATAATTATGATATAATTTTTGTTGCATCAACTGCACCATATTTTCTTGTAACAAATGACAGAATTGCAGAAGCTATGAAAAACAAAAGTAAAGGAATGATGATTTTGGATCTATCAAATCCCAGAACAGTGGATGAAAAAGTTGCAACAATAGGAGGAGTTAAACTCATGAATTTAGATCAAATTGCAGAAATGGTAGAAAAGAACATGAATGCACGATTAAACAAGGTAAAAACAGTTGAAAATATAATTAATGAAGAAGTTTCCGTATTAGAAGCCTCAATGAAAAGATTAGATGCAGAACCACTTGTAAAAGATGTATTCAAGAACATAGAGAATCTTAGAGAAAAGGAATTACAAAAAGCACTTCAAATGCTAGATGAAAAAGATGAAAAGAAAATTAAGATTATCGAGGAATTAACAAAGGCAGTTGTGGAAAGCATTGTGTCAACCCCAATGAACAACATCAGAAAAGCCTCAGAGCAAGGCAAACTAGACGTTGTAGAGTTGGCCAGTAAACTATTTGACTATAAAAAACAGAATCAAGTAGACTAGGATTATATTTTAGATAGAGAGAATTTTGTCATATGTCATTTCCAACTAGACGACTTCGTCGACTAAGAACATCAGATAAGATGAGAGAATTAGTTCAAGAAACAACTCTATCTTCAAAAGATTTCATTTGTCCAGTATTTGTTCAAGAAGATTTGAAAGAAAGAATCAAAGTAGAATCAATGTCAGAAATAGAAAGATTACCATTAAGGGATGTAAATGAAGAAGTTGAAAAAATTATCAATTTAGAAATTCCCGCAATCATGCTTTTTGGAATTCCAACTGCTAAAGACGAAGCAGGAAGCTCAGCATTTGATGATAATGGAATTGTTCAGAAGGCAATTTCACAAATTAGGGAAAAATTTGGCGATAAAATTGTAATTATGGCAGATGTTTGTCTATGTCAATTTACATCTACAGGACACTGTGGAATTATTCAAGGAAACAAAATCGATAATGATACAAGTTTAGAAACACTTGCAAAAATTGCAATCAGTCAAGCAAAAGCAGGAGTAGATACTGTGTCACCATCAGCAATGATGGATGGTCAGGTTGCAGCAATTAGAAAAGCACTAGATGATTCAGGATTTACAGATGTTTCAATAATGTCACATTCTGCAAAACATCGTTCAAACTTTTACTCACCATTTAGAGATGCAGCAGAATGTGCTCCAAAATTTGGAGACAGAAAAACATACCAAGTTCCATATACAAATGCAAGAGAAGCAATAATGGAAATAGAAACAGATATTGAAGAAGGAGTAGATATCGTCATGATAAAACCTGCCTTAGCATATTTGGATTTGATTGCAGAGACTAGAAGAAAATACAGTATCCCAGTTTCAGCATACAGTGTTTCTGGAGAATATGCTTTGGTAAAAGCAGCATCACAGTTAGGTTATGTTAATGAAAAAGATATCACATTGGAAATTCTATATTCAATTAAAAGAGCAGGTGCAGACATGATAGTAACATATTTTGCAAAATCAGCTTCGAAATTCCTTCAAGAATCATGAGAAACGACGAACGTTTTGAAATTCAAAGAGCATTTGACCTATTGCCACATGTAGTAGGTGCTAGCTGGACAGCAATATGGTTTAGGATGAAAGGTATCAAAAAACCAACTAGAGAAGAATTTCGAGAAAAAACTATAGAATATTTACAATTAGTTGAACCTGTCTTTGAATCATATCCAAAAGAAGAAGCATTTACTGAAATTATCAAATACATTGAATTTAGAAAGAAGGAAGAATATGACAAAATAAAGTCAGGGGAAAATAAAGAAATTGAAATACGTTACGACAGATATGTCGATTACGGCTAAAGTTCCTGATTTAGTTGATTTAGAAATTCTTTTAGAACCGTAGTTCGCTTTTTTGCCTCAGTTTTTCCAGATTTGGTATTCATTAGAGATTCTAGTTTTAGTAATTTTTGATAAAAATGGTCAATAGTCCAGATTTTATCATCAGGTATTCTTGTTTTACAAAAAGGATCATCAATATTATAAAATGGTCTTTTGAGTGAACCTCCCGTAGCAAAAACTCTAGCAATTCCTATTGCACCTAAAGCATCTAATCTATCAGCATCTTGAAGAATTTTTCCTTCAAGGGTTCCAGGGATTTTGTTTTGTGAAAAACTATGATCACGTATTGCATCTGAAATAATTATTATTTCTTCCTTTGAAAAACCATATTTTTCCAATATGGGTTTAGATTTTTTTGCACTTTCCATAGAAGAATTTTTTGAACGTTTATCAGATTTTGGATGAGAGACTATATCATGTAATAGTACAGCACTAAGAACCAATTTTTCATTTGCTTTTTCTTTTTTACACATTTTTTGAGCATTTTTGTATACTCTCATCACATGTTCAAAATCATGCGCAGAATCATTATCCATTATTTCTTTTATTTCATTTTTTATAGAATCAAGAACTTTCATTTAAAATCTCCACATTTTCGGTTTGACAAATTTTATTTTTCTCTGAGTAATCAAAAGAGTCCAATTGACAGATGCAAAAATAACAATCAAACCAATTCCTGCCCCATCAATTAATAATATTCCAGTTAGTCGGTCTTCAAATATTTCTAAGAAAGGAGTCAATACAGCGTTTCCAAAATAAATCATAATAATATATGAAATAGTTCTGCCAAACCAAAATCCAACATAGATGCCAAAACTTTTGGCACGCATTAACCCATAAGCAATAAACAGCATATTACTTGGAAGTGGAGTTGCGCCAAATAGAAAAGATGCAATAACATAACCATATTTTTTCTGATTTAGGTAATTTCCGATCACATTAAGATTAGATTTTTGTTCTTCTGTAACAAATCTTCTAAAGAGTACACTAATTCGTTTAAGAACAAATCTGCCAAGAGTAGCTCCTGTAGCACCGACCATTGCAAGAATTACAACATTCAAAGTCGGATCTAGAAGATAAAACGATGTCAAGATAATCCAGCTTGGAGGCATCAAGATTGGAGATGCATTTACTCCAATTAGTACAAGAAAAATTCCAAAATATGAAAATTCTCCAAAAATTTCAAAAATATCTAACATCTTTCAAAAAATCTACGACTTTTTTTGTTTCTAAACCCTTGGATTCCAATCCAGTCATAAGAAAATTTCATTCTGATCTAAAAAATTATAAAAATTACATGTTTTTGAAAACAATGATCATGTATTGTAATAAATTGGATCAATCATGCAATATCCTTATAAGCAATTTATGCATACAATAGCCATGACAGAGATGATTTGGAAGTGTTTTAGATGCAATTTATCTTTCAAAGACGATCAATTAGCTGAAATGCATAAGCAAATTTCTGAACATTCAGTTACTAAAGTAAAGACAATTGTAGCATAATTACAAGAGTTTTATAAAAATTTGTCATTTTGATTGAAATTTAGTGCAGAGGGTGGGATTCGAACCCACGAACTCCTGAGAGAAGGGATTTCTAATGTTATGGATCTTGAGTCCCTCTCGGTTGACCGGGCTTCGATACCTCTGCATTGAGATTCAGCATAGACCGATATTTTTCGATTACTATTTTGATAAATTAAAAAGATGATCCCTCAATTTACTAATTTTTTGACAAAGCTTATAATCGTGCAAAATTGTTCCAGAAATATGGCAGAATCAGTACCAATCTCCGAAGCAAAGAAAATGCGAAGTGGAGTAAATGTTGAAGCTGAAATCATTAGTAAAACAGAGCCACGAACTGTAAATCTCAAAAGTGGGGGAACAGTAGATGTTTGTGACGCAATAATAGCTAACGAAGACAAATCAGAAGAAAACAAAATGAAACTCACATTGTGGGGAGATGATATCAAAGCATATGATGTAGGAGATAACATAGTTATCGAAAATGGGTATACAAATGAATTCAAAGGTGAAGTTTCCTTAACAAAAGGCAAATTTGGCACCATGAAAAAGATATAGCCTAAAAATTTCTTTTATCATCTAAATTATTTTTCAAATCTACTAAAATTACAATTACACCAATAATTGAAATTATTATTCCTAAAAGAAGTAAAACGCCAGAAATGGCAAGGGGCAACACCATATTCATTATTGGAGAATCAGGATTGTATAATGCATCAGAGTTTTCTGGATCTTCAGAAAACATCACAACAACGTTTACAGATCTTGAACCAATATTTTTGATTTCAAAACTTAGAGTATCAGATTGTATAATTTCTAATGCTTCAAATAAAATTGGTTCAGACATTACAAATTCACCATAATCATCTCCAAAAATGTTTGAAATTTTAATCGACAATGCATCTTCAGATTTGTAATCAATAATTTGAATTCCCCAGAGTAAAAAAACATCATATGAAGACACATTATATGATATAGAGGTCAATTCACCAGGCAGGATTTGAATTTCATTAGTTATCTCATCAAATACTCCTTCAAACAGGGTAGCCATTGAAAGATCACTGAGATCTGAAATGTTAGATGGAACAACAGATATAGCGATAGAAAGTGAAGTTCCAATTAAGACCAATCCCACAATTGTGACAATTAATCCACGTTTGTTCATTTTAAAAATTAAAAAGTAAACCCCACATTAAGGTTATAGAAAAATTTTGAAAGATAAATTATAGTCTATCTACGTCTAGATTTCTTTTTAGATGCAGTCTTTTTCTTTGCTGGTCTCTTTTTAGATGCAGTCTTTTTCTTTGCTGGTCTCTTTTTAGATGCAGTCTTTTTCTTTGCTGGTCTCTTTTTAGATGCAGTCTTTTTCTTTGCTGGTCTCTTTTTAGATGCAGTCTTTTTCTTTGCTAAGAATTCTTTTAATTTTGAATATGCTTTATCTAATGATTTTTGAATAGATTCTTCTGCTTTTGTTCGTCTTTCTAATTCCTTAAGAAACTTTTGTGCAGATTTATGACTTGCAGTTTTTGTTTCTCGCAAAGAAGGTTTTGATTTAGTTTGTTTTTGTATTTTTGAGACAATTTTTGATTGAATATCAGAGAAATTTGTAACATCACCTGAAATCTTTTTTGCAGTTTTTTGTCTGTTTTTAATTTCTTCAATTAGTTCATTTACATGATCATTTAATGAGTGTAATCTAGCCTCAGCATTTTGCTTTTCAAGAGGGTTTTCAGCAAATTCAATTTCTTGTTCAGTCTGCTCAATGGCATCTTTTTCTTTGCCTAGTCTTTCTTCGGCTGCAGCTATCAATCTTCCAATACTTTCCAATTGAGAATTTTTCCTAGTTAGAACGGTTGAGACATCAGCAGATTCTTCTTTTTCTGATTCTATTTTTTTGTCAATGGATTGTAAACCAGATGAAGAGCGTTTTTCAACAGAACGGAATTCTTTAGCTTGATCTTCAGCTTTCTTACGTAGCTTTGTTGCTTCTTGCTTCTTTTGACGTAATTGAATTACCAATTTTTCTAATGATGTCATGATTGAATCAAGACAAATGAGTCGGTTAAGTGGTGAATATAATCAGGATTTGACTTTCATGTAAAGAAAATTGACTTAATTTGATCGCTAAAAATGATTATTTTAAAAAATATTAGTTAAAAGAAATTATCATTATCATGGAATTTCATCCAAAAGATTTACCAATATCAAAAACATATGATCTAAAAGATGAGAAAGAAGCAATTGCTGCAGTTGAAGAGATGGTAAAACTTGGATTTAAGGGGAAAAAAGAAGGCTACAGGGTATTAATGCCAAAAGAATCAAAAATTGCAAAAAGAATTGGTTATTCTGTGACAACAGGAATCACAACTGGACTCAGACAAAAAAATGAAGATAGAGACATCAAATATTGGACATATCATCATGACGATGATCATTATGCAATAGTTTTGATTCACAGGGATAATGTAGTAAAGTTAGATTTTTGATTTATCAAAAATGTTGTAGAGTTTGGTTCTCTTTGCCATAACTCCAGCCAACATGATTCCAATTACAGTTCCACCAACTACATCCATTGGATAATGTTCTAAAACATAGAGTCTACTTAATGAAATCAAGATAGGATATAAGAACATAAGATAGGCCCCACGTGGGAATCTCTCAGATAGGGCATATCCCAAAATAATTGCAAAAATCATAGATCTTGCAGCATGGCCAGAAGGATATGATGCATTATATCCACCTTCACAGAACAAGGCAAAGGTATCTTTGCTAATAGGTACTGGGAACGGAGCTGCTTCATACTCAAAATCAGGTCTATCTCTATCAACACCGCATTTGACATATCCAGTAAGTAGTGTAGAAATTACAATTAAAATCATCAAAGTTACCCCAACCCGACGTGTTTTTGGAATAATTAATACAAAAATTGCAAAGCCTAGCATCCATAATGCCTCACCACTTTCGGTAATTGATTGCATTATGAGATCAAGTGTAGAATTTCCAACATGTTCAGAAAAAAATAAAACTATACTTTGATCAAAACTTTCTGTAATTCCAAAGTATACAAGGGCAGTGAGAATTAGAAATAAAATAGTGAGTAAAACAAAGGAGCGAGACCTAATATCAAAAAGCCAATTTTGCAATTAATTAACCCTCAAGTACATGTCTTTTAATTTTTGTCAATAGATAAGTTTTGAAATAAAAAATAAAGTAAACAATATGATCGGCTCAAAGAATTTAACCAAGTGGACAATAGACAAGGCGTGAAGGTACTCACGCTAGATGATTTTGACCTAAAAGGTAAGACTGTTTTTTTGAGAGTGGACATGAATTGTCCAATTGACCCTGAAACACTTGAGATTTCAGGTACT
>JAJRWR010000033.1 GCA_024276695.1 archaeon | reverse complement strand
TGCTAGAGAAACTTACAATAGATATCAAGACACAGACGGTTGTCCTGATTATATTGCTGATAACAAACTCACATCTGATTCAGATGGCGATGGAATTCCAGACGTATTAGATTTATGTCCAACTCAACCAGAAATATTCAACGGATTCCAAGATGCTGATGGCTGCCCAGATCAATTTGCCTTTACACTTGATTCTGATCAAGATGGAATTGTAGATATTTCTGATGCATGTCCCTTAGACCCTGAAACTTATAATTTCTATCAAGACACAGACGGTTGCCCAGATTCAACTGACTCTGTTATGCCATCATATAGTTTCCCAGATGCAGATGGCGATGGAATAGATGATAGATGGGACCAATGTATTGATGCACAAGAGAACTTTAATGGTTATCTAGACTGGGACGGCTGTCCTGATATATTAGCTGCAGAATCTACAACTCCTACAAGAATTGATTCAGATGGAGATGGATATTATGATGCAATTGATTCATGTCCAACAAACCCCGAAACTTGGAACAAATACAATGATGATGACGGATGTCCTGATACTGCTCCTGAACAACAAAGATTTGTACATGATGATGATCTGGATGGTATCATAAATGATGAAGACTTGTGTCCTCTTGATCCTGAAGATTATGATGGTGACAGAGATTTAGACGGTTGCCCTGATAATTAACAAAATTTTACGTTATATTTTGAATGATAAATATATTCAATCTGTAAAGTTTGAATATGCTTCCAAAATTCTCTGGTAGGGCATTTTTAGCTCCTATGGCTGGAGTAAGTGATCCTGCCCTTCGTTTACAATGTAAGAAAATGGGAGCTGGATTAGTAGTTACAGAATTTACAAATATTCATAGTATTATTGCAAAAGAAAGTCAGCTCAAAGAAAGAATGAAAACTATCCAAGAATTTATTGAATATTCTGATGAAGAACGCCCTCTCTCAATTCAATTATTTGGATCTGATCTTACTGCTTTAGAAAAAGCAGCAAAGATTGTAGAGCCTTATTTTGACATAATTGATTATAACATGGGGTGTCCTGCGCCACATATTACACAACAAATGGCAGGAGGTGCATTATTACAAGAAGTAAACTTAACTCAACAAATTTTTAGTACCCTCGTAAATGCTGTAAAAAAACCTATAACACTAAAAATTCGTTCTGGAGTTACTGATACTAATAAATTCCTCTTTCGAGAAATTGCGGAAATTGCTGAAGATGAAGGTATTGAAATGATTACACTACATCCAAGAACTGTTAGTCAAGGCTATTCTGGAACTTCTGATTGGGACATGATCAAAGAACTAAAAGAAATTTCTAGCGTTCCAATTGTTGGAAATGGTGACATAACTACTCCTGAAGATGCTAAAAATATGATTGATAACACTAATTGTGATTATGTAATGATTGGTAGAGGAGCAATGGGTAATCCCTTTTTGTTTGAACAAATTAATGATTATTTAAAATCCAATTCCTACAAGGAATACACTTTCAAAGACCGACTAGATTCTTTTTTTGATTACCTGCATCTCACAGATCAGTATAAAATCAAATTTACAAATATCAAGGGCCAAGCTATGAGGTTTACAAAAGGTATGAAAGGTGGTTCAAAACTACGTTCTAAAATCACTCTTTCAAAAAATATTAAAGATCTAGAAAAAATTATGAATGATGCATATGTCTCATCTTAGAAATCTTTCATATTATTCTAAAACACTTTACATTCGTATATGAAACCCCTCAATTTTATATTGAATTTTTAAGTAAATTAGACTATTCTTATATATTTCAAGAGAGCACTTTAAGTATGAAAATAGGAGTTGAATCATAGTTGGCAACAGCTTATGTCCTCATAAACTGTGAGCTAGGTTCTGAAGAAGCAGTTATCTCAGAACTAAAATCAATTGAAGGTGTTGTTGAAGTACATGGAACCTTTGGTGCATATGATATTTTGGCTAAAGTAGAATCAAGTCAAGTCGAAGCACTACGAGAGACTATTACTTGGAAGATAAGAAAAATTCCAAAAATTAGATCAACACTGACATTAATGGGAATTGAAGGTCAACAATAATTCTTCAAAATCCTTTACTTTTATACTCAAATTGTAATACACTATTATCCCTTCAAAAAACATGTCCCCCAAAGGGATAACGTCCCTGAGAGGCTATTCACCATCCTCTCAGCAGTCAAATTTCCATTAATAGATATTGTACATTATTTTGATAAAAGAAAATGATTAGAGGGCTTCAGAACCACTCTTTTTAGATGCTATATTCAGAACGCTATCTACATTAGATACTACAACAATTCCATCTCCGCCTTTACCTGTAAAAGCTGCATCAGCAATTGCTGTGGAAATTTTTTCAACGTCTGAATCATTTACAATTGTACTGACAGTTGCAACTGCATTGTATTCTTCAGTGATTGAACCAGTCCCTCTGCCTGTTCTGACTTGTTGTCGTATTCCGGAACCTCTACCTTTTCCTTCCAGAATGGTAAATCCTCCGACAATATCGTTAAGCACCTCAGTGACAGCTGCGATCTTAGTTGCTTGAATAGTTGCCTCAATTCGCTTCATTTGCATTCTTTTTTTCGTATTGTTTAAAAAAGATCATATGTTTTTATTCAAATTTTATGATACTATGATCTCTAATTGGTTATGTTATAATCCTCTGACCTTTTTAGTGTAAAAAAATAATAAAATTATGAAAAGTGATGAAAAAAGATCTCATAGACTTAATTATCTTTTAAAGTGCTATTTGATAAATCCTAAAGAAACCGATCTCTATCAACGGGCAAAACAAATGGGAGTAACGGATTCAACAGCCAAGGATTACATTAGAACCGTAATAATACAAGCTCAAAAAGTCTATTCAAAGTAGCTTTTTGACATATATTCATAAATAATCAATTTGAGAGAAAATAAACATGACAGATATGCTATTGGATGATGTAAAGGCTCTCTTGGATAAAGATTTTGATGATGATAGAATTCTAAAGCAGATTTGTAGAGCTTGTGAAAATAATGAAGTAATTAGTAATTATGAAAGAAACTATGTTCAAAAATTAGCTGAAAAACATTTAGGAAAAAAACCCGAATTCACTCAAACCCCCAGTGTTGAAGAAAAACATGTAGTTCCTGACGTTGTAATACCTGAGATTAAATCTGACCAACAAACTCAATCATTCCAAACTGAAGTACCGCAAATATCCTACTCAAAACCAAAAAATAAAAAAATTGTGTTTGGTATAGGTAGTTTTGCTTTGGTAATAATTCTTGCAGCCGTGATATCTTTTAGCGGTATTACTGATGGCACTACCAATTTTGATACTCCTACAAATAACACTCCAATTTCACTATCTATCCAAACTGATTTAGAATCATACAACAAAAAGGATCTAATTTCAATTAGTGGCGTATCTGATACAACTGGAAATGTAAATCTCACAATAGAAAATCAAAATAATGAACTAGTATGGGCAGAACAAGTTTCATTAAAAAGCGATGGACGATTTTCAACTTTAGCTATTGCAGGAGGTTCAGGATGGGAAAATTCGGGTACTTATACTATTAAAGTGGATAATGGTAAAGAAATAAGATCAGACACATTTTCATTTACTTCTTAATCTGTTCAAATTCTTTCCAATGTGAATCTACTAAACTTCGTAATTCCTCTACACTAATTTCATACATATATTCACGATAAACAATGAATTTGTTTTGTTTACCTGTATCATCTACATAAATATCAGAAGTATTCTTTGGAATTGCACCTGATTTCCATTGACTCATTTCAAAAATCCAAATTGTAGAGTCTGGATTAGAAAAATCAATATCATCACATCCAATGACATATAGATAGCATTTTGTAGCCAAGTTTAATTTTTCATGTAAATTTTCATATGCAATCATTTGGCCTTTTGCAATGTTGATTTTATCATTATGAAATCCCTTGAATTCTAGTATGATGAAACTTCCTTTATGTTCAATAAGCCAGTCAATATCAGTTCCACCTGAGGCTATCATACCATGTACAATTAAATCACCTAAAACCTCTCTCCCACGCGTGAATTCTGCTTCATCAAAAATTTGATATTTTGCCTTTGCACTTTTACGAATGATTTGTTTAGAAATTTGTTCTGATTTGACTGGACACTCCTTTTGATACAATGTATCGATTAAATCATTTGTTTCACTAGGCAATATCTTCTGAATTTTTAACTGAATGATAAGAGAGTTTGTAAAATTTAGTAAAGTCTTGTCATTTTTCTAATTTATCTACAGAAAAACTCATTTCCTGTTCCTTTGTAGAGTACAAAATATTCATCCTGATTTTTCCTATCTTTTTTTGCATTCAAAGCATCTTGATACATTTCAAAATGCTCAATTAAATACAATTGATTTCCTGGCTCTGAAAAATAGTCTATTCCTATCAAATCAAAACCTCTTTCAGGAGTTAACTTGATTTTTTCATCCTCAAAAATATCTTTAGTCAATTTAATTCAATTAAAAATTATTGATCATAAATCATTAGAGACTTTTCTTCCAATAGTGCATGTACATTGTGAACTGAACGATAAACATCTGACTCTTTCTTTGCTCCAGTACACACTAATTTTCCTGATGCAAATAACAATAATACCGTTTTTGGATCTAACATTCTGTGAATTAGTCCTGGAAATTGTTCTGGTTCGTACATACTTCTAGGTAGTGTTCGAGCCGCTTTTTCTAAATGAATTTTTCCACCCAAATTTATTGCTGCAACTATATTTTGAACTGTGATTACTGCATCTTTTTTTATTTTTATTTTACCCTTTCTTAGTTTTTGAACAACTGTATTAACAGCTTTAATTGCCATCTCTTCAGATTTAGCTCCCGTGCATACCATCTTTCCTGTTCTAAAAATTAGAGTTGCAGTTCTAGGATTTGTTAATCTAAACACAAGTCCTGGAAATTGCTCTGGATGATATTCAGTATCTGGAAATTTTTCAGTGATTTCAATGAGATCAATTTTCTGGTCTACTGATGCAGATGCCACGACATTTTCAACACTAACGATAGGTTTGGTTTCAGGCATAACGAGGGACTTTATATATACCCTTTATATATACTAGTCCGACTTTGATTCAAGATTTTATTTTTCTAATGATGTCCAATCCATTGGTATCTATATTCTTCATCAATTATGTCTGAAATTATTTTTTCATTTTTTATTTCTGGAATATCTACATCAAAAAATCCCAATTGACCTTTCAATGGAATTGGAATTCTAAATGATTTTGTATTTTTTAACATGAATCCAAAAGTTTTATTTTGGAATTTTTTTGATGCAAAATGAAACTTTTGATCTAATTTTATTTCTTTTATTGAATTATATTTTTTTACATCATAGAGCTGCACTTTTCCAATAATTGCACCTGTAACAAATTTTTTATTAATTTTTAATCTTTTAACATCATCTGTTTTTATTTTTAATGGAGAATGAATCAAAAATTCTCCAAGAAAATTTGTATTCCAATTCCTTAGTTCAATAGTCTTTTTTCCTGAAATAATTAAATCCGCAAATGGTTGTGAAACTGAAAGACATTTCAAATCTGTTATTCAGTAGCTGCTTTGATATATTGGCCTGGGTTTTTGCCTTGCCCCTCTGGCAAATTTGTTATACCCCCATTCAAACTCTCAGTAACTATGCCTTTCCTTGCAAGTACTTGAGCAGTCATTAGTGATGTATTTCCCGCCATACAAATTAACAATGATTTACCTTTAGAACCCTCTAGTTCTTTACCCAATTCTTCAGGAATTTGTTGTGTAGATAATAATTGATTAATGACACTGGCCTTTGGTATTGCAATTTTTTCTTTGTCTATTCCTAAAGATTTAGCAATAATTTCAATTCCTTCTTCTTTTGGAGTGTATGATGTATGAACCCATATTATCTTATCATAATCTTGTACACTTGATGATGCTTCATCTAATGAGACTTGCATACGCTGATTGCTTGACATTACTTCTAAATTTTTTCTATACTTTTCTATGCCATCTGCAACTACAACTATAAATTTGCCATTATCCCCATCACTGAGCATTTCTAAAACAGAATATAGAGCCAGTGCTGTACTTTCACCAATATTATGACCTTTGTCTACGAAGAATTTGAGCAAGTGTTTTGCCTGCCCAAAATCAACCTCATGTTGAGCAGCATATGCATCTGGATTATACAACTTTAATCCATCTGCCTTTGTTTTTGTTCTAATTCCTGCTACATCTTGACTTGGAACTGGGAATACTACATGTATTGCTTTTTTACCATATCTTTCATTCATGTATTTACTTAATCCTCCAGATGTCCCTCCTGTTCCAAACGAACATACAATTCTGTAATCTTCTAATGAATCCTCATTTTCATGTAATTGTTGATCAATTTCTACTGCAGTGACTGTTTTGTGGGCTTCAATGTTTAACTCATTATCATATTGTTCTGGACAAAAACAATCATAAATTCTTGAAAGCAGTTTTGCTAGATTAATGATATCTTGTGCAGCTAATAGTGATTCAACTTCAGAAATAGATTTATCATAAATTGTAGGATCAAAACCCAATTCGGCTAATTGAGATCGAATGTTTGCTGCAGTTGCTTTTGCCTTTAATGCATCCGCATCACTATCTTTCATTCCAGGAGCAGGACAAATGTCCATGTCTAAATCCATTATACGAATATTTTCATCTCTTAATTCCTTAAACACCCCCTCTTGTAATTTTCTTGAAACAAGTGATACAACAGTCAAACCAAGTTTTGACATTTGTCCAAGAGCTATTCCAAAATTCCCTGATGTTGCTTCAATAATTGTTTGATTACTTTTCAGCTTCCCTGTTTTAATTGCATCATGCATAATGTGAATGGCTGGTCTAATTTTGATTGAACCTGATACCAAGTTAGCATCAAATTTTCCATACACCTTCAAGTTTAAATCTGAAATATCCAATTTGTATAGATTTTTTGCACATTCCTTAAGATCATTGGTAAGATCAATCAGGGGTGTTGCGTTGACTACTTTACCATCTTCCAAATGTGGGATTTTATTCCAAATTTCTTGCTCAAATTTTTCAAGTAATGGTTTATCAAAATCATTTTCTGACATATTTTTTAACTAGATGCCATCAATTTTTTACTCATATAAAATATCCTCATTGTAAATTCAAACATTTATCCATCTAAAACCCTAATTACCTTATTTGGAATATCATTCAATCTACTTACAGCCATAGTTTTTTCATATCCTAAATGTTTTAGATTATTTGCTATAGTTGTGGCTCTAACCGTATTTGGACCTAATCCTAAAGCAACCATGCTAATTCCTAATCCTTTGAATGATTTAGTCATTTTTCTAACTGCATCTGGATCAGATGGTTCTCCATCAGTTAATGTCAAAAAAATATCTGGTCTTTTTGACTGTAAAATTGGAAATATTTTATCATAAACTTCAGCTAATGGCGTTGAACCATTAGCAACAATTTGTGCTAGTCTTTTTGCAGTGATATTGTTCCATTTGACATTTTCTGGTTTTATTGACCAACATACCATTGATCTATTTTCTGTACTAAACACATAGACTGCAAATTTTACTTTAAGAAAAGATAATACTTCACAAAGTGCCAAAGTAGCTTTTTTGTATTCAATTGCATCCGATGCAATACTAGATGAATGATCTAATAGTATTACAATTTTTGTTTTAATTGATTTTTTAACATCTGTAAAAAATGGCTCATTACCTTCAATATAATTTTCTTCATCAAATTCCTCTCCAGATCTTAAATGTTGTTCTTTCCAACCTGATTTCCATTCCTTAAATTTCATTTTTAATCCATTAATCAAACTCCTGTCATAGATTATTGTTTCGTCAATATTTTTTATTGATGGAATTTGAATTCCTATTGTTTCAGTAGCTAATCCCTTGTTCTCTGTTTTTTTATTTTCATCTAGTAATACTTTGTATTCATTATATACATCATCACCACGAATTATAGATTTTGGATCAATAGTTTCTAAATCACCTTCTTTATTTTTTGAAATTATTTTTAGTACTTTTAGCAACTCTTCTTCAGATAGTGTCATTCCAGCTTTCATAAATGACAAAGATATTGGAATTGTTAAAAGAGAATCAATATCTAGTATTTTTATTATCTCAGTAACATTTTTTTCAATCCAATCAGTATTTTGTTTTTCATCAATTGCTTTTCTGACAATTTCTTTTGCAAATATTGCTGCTTTTTTTATTTTTTCAAAATTGCTTGATTGCATCTCGCCTTTTATTGCACCAAACATAAAGTATTGATAAAATGCCTCCACAATCCTTGCTTTTCCATAAACTGTGTGTAATTGAGGCCTAGCAACAAGCATGTATGTGTAATTGAAAATGATTTCATCGTCCATTCCCTTCCAAATCTTTCTTCCTAATTTCTCAACTCTTTGAGTTTCTATTGTATTGAGAATAAATCCAAATGCGTGGTCATTACTGAGAATTTTTTTACAGTATTTTATCCTCATGGCCTCATACCATAATGACGTTCTAAATTGTCGATATTTTTGAAAATCATTACCTATTCTTTTTTCTAATGGTGTCAAAATTACTTTATTTTCTTTGAGTCTAGTTTTGGTTTCTATTTTATCTGAAATTTCTACTATGATGTTGTCTTTTTCAGACCATCGTCTAACAAGAAATGTTGCTATTTCTACTAAAGAATCATTTTGAAGTTGAATTGCTTGCATTTAATTTCCAAACATAGAAGTTATGATGTCGCTTACTTTTTGGTATTCTATAGTGCCCCATTGCGTGTAAACATTTCCAAAAACGATATCTGCAATTTCTTTTGGTGGCATTCCTTTATCTAATAATTTACCAAAAGCAATGGTTTCCCTTAAGCTAGGCGAATAAAATAATTCTTCAACTGCTGCTGCTTGTCTTAATGTATTTGCTAGTTTAATTGCTTGAATTATTTCCGATTCATGATTTCCTGAAACATATTTTTTTACAATTTCTAATTCTATATCTTCTGATGGGTATTCAAGTCTAATTCGTACTGGAAATCTACTAAGTAATTGTGGTGGTAGTTCTTTTGTTCCACTATGTGTTAACGGATTAATTGTTGCAACCACAAACCAATTTTCTTTTGCTTTTACAACTTCCCCTGTTGATTCTTTTAGTGCAATTTGACGTCGATCGTCTAATGCTTCATCTAATCTTAGTAAAACATCTGCTTCTGCTGAATTTATTTCATCAAGATAAAGCATATCTCCACTTTTCATTGATTTGATCAAGATTCCTTCATCAAAGCTTACTGTTCCATCTATCAATGTCTTTGTACCAATCAAATGACTTTCTCTAGTTCTGAGACTAAAATTAATGGATTCTAAATTTAGATTTTTATTTTTAGCAAAATCTCTAACTAGGGATGTTTTTCCTGTTCCCTTTGGACCTATTATGAGCACAAAAAGACCTGTTTCATAGGCTTTGTTTAGAATTTGAATTGAATTATTCCAATCAAGATATTGTACTTCTTCCAAAGTATGTTTTCATTGATTTAAACAATATTTAATATTAGATCTAAGAATCAAATGCTTCTATTTTTGTAAATGCTTTCTCTAGTCTTTGATGTAGTGTTTTATTCCATTCATCAAATCCTGATGGATTTTTTGGATAATTGTTGTAATGTTCTACCAACCATTGGTTTTCTTTAGAAGTAAATCTGAGTCCATCTGCAACTGTTTTATTCATTGCACCTCTGATAATCATTCCAATCTTTCCTAACCCTGAAAAGTCTGGATGTTCACCTTTACTAATCGATTCAGCATCAAGTTTACCCAAAAAGTGTTTCATTCCATAACTGATCTGCTCATTAGACATTTGTTGAATTAATCGTCTAAAGAGTTCAAGACCTGCAGTTTTGTATCCATACTCTTTGATGTAATCTAAATTGTATTGCCATAAACCTGCTTCAGAAACATCTTTTGCCTCTAATGCTTGAACTACGTTGTTTCCAAGAATTGTACCTGCAATCAAAGCTGGCCCTATACCACCGGCATCAATTGGTTTTGGCATCCATGCTGAATCTCCAACCATCGCGTATCCTCCTGACACCATACAATCGTTTTGCCTTCTAACTGAAACTTGAAATACTCCTGAATTATTGTTAATATCTTGTGGTTCTTCTGATAATTTCGCATTTTTGATTGCAGTATTTCTATGAAGATATTCTTTCATTAATGATTCAACATTATCTTTTTTACCTAATCTTTTGTTTCTTTTGTCTAAAAGAGATTTTTCAACTCCTAAACCAATGTTAACTTTAGTATCTCCTTTTGGAAATACCCATCCATATCCTCCAGGTGCAATGTCTTGATCTAAATGAATGATGCAGTAATCTGGATCAAATTCAGTAAGATCTTTTTGTCCTGGTTCAAAATGCATGATATATCTTCCAGTTGATTCTAAATCTCGTCTATCGATTCTTTTTTCTACTTTGGTAGAGTTCTGAAGACCATTTCTAAGCATAGATGTAACTCCTGTTGCATCAATTACAATTCTTGATGTTTTTTTGAATGGTTGTTTTGTTTTGTTATCTACTCCTTGAACTCCAACTGCTTGCTGATCTTCATAAATTAAACCTGTTAGATTAATTTCATATTCAAATTCAATACCCATTTTTTTACATCTTTCATTTTGAATTTCTGGTAATTTTTGACGATTTAACATAAATCCATCGCCATCAAAAGGAATTGAAGTTTCTTTATCTGGTGAGAATGCCATGACTCCTTTTACATCATGTTCAATTTCTGGTTTAGTCCATTCAACTTTTATTCTTTCTGTCATAAAATCAACTGCTTCTTTAGAGCATGCATCTCCACATACCCATCCAGCCAATGATTTTCGACCTGGTAGAAATTCTGTATTTCTATCCACGACCAAAATTTTCAGATTTTGATTTGAATAATGAGAAATAGCTTGTGCTGTAATAGTACCCGCAAGACCTCCTCCTGCGATTATAACATCATAATCTGTCACGATATTGAGGTTTGTCTATCCGTATTTAAAATAATACCATAAAAGTCTACAAAATCAATATGTCAAAACTAAAGATCGATAAAAGGGGTCGGTTCGTCGCGGCGTCTTCAAGGCTTTCGCTCAGACTGGAGCGGCTGTTATTTCCTCATTCCCAAATTGTATAGTTGTTTTATTCCTATTTAATCTAGTTGACAATTTGAAAAATCTCAGAAAATATTTTGATAGTATCTTTTTTGTTGTATATCGGCGTATGAATTTTTAATTTTATAGTACCTTTTTCATTACTTACTAGATTTCCCTTGATTAATTCTTGTTTATCTAATCTCATGTGGAATCTTGAATCTACTGTTCTTTCTTCAATCTCTCCAATCAATTCTTTTACTTGTTCAACTGGCAATGTTTTTAGTAGTTTATTCATCAAATTCTGAGCCTGTTTTTTTACTATTTTTGCATTTAACACTATGATCGGATTTTCATAATGTCCTTCTGTTTCTTCAATTGTAAAATCAACCTCTTTGATATCCAAACCATCTTCAAAAGCTTGAAGAATTTTTGAATTATCTTCTGTTGCATGTACAATTACATCAATTGTGATTTCAATCTTATGTGCCATGATTGTTAAAGAATAATTATTGTTAGTTATGCTTCAAGTAATTTTGTTTCTTTGTCTGCAGTTCTGATTAGTTTTACTTTCTCTAGACCCACATGTCTTACTCTAATTACTTTCTTGAATGCTGCCATAATATCTGAATTAATTTTACTATAACATGTTGCTTGAACAAATTGATCAATTGTCATTTCTGGAATTGTTTTGTTAATTACATCTCTTGCAATTAATCTAAGAGCATGTTGTCTGGATGTGTTAAGTTGTCTATGGGTCAAAGCAAGTAATTTGATTCTAAAGATGTAACCATCTTTAGTTTTGATATCCATAATGAAATTAATTTTTGATGAACCACGTCTTACTAAACTACGCAAAAATTCTTTTGAATACTCGTATCTTTTGAAAATTGTTGATGCCTTATCTCCATCAACTTTGTCAATTTGGAAATAGATTTTGTATTGATGCTGTGATGGGTCTCCTTTTAGAATATCATATAGTGTAACTTCTAAAACTCTGCCTACGGCATTTTCATCGTTTGTGATTGGAACATAAGCAATAGGGACATTGTTGAATGAATCTGGTGCGTGTACTGTAACCCAACGTTTTTCTCGCCACTTGTCCTTTACTCGACCTTTTCTACGTGCCAATTATTAACGACCTTCGAACCCAAAATATAAGGGTATGTCACTAGATCTCTTTCTGATTTCCCATATAACTCTGTAAAACACTAGGAATTCTAATGTGTCCATCTTTAGTTTGAAAATTTTCCATAATTGATACCAAAACTCTGGTTGTTGCTATCAGAGTACTGTTTAGTGTGTGAACGTACTTGGTATCCTCATTTGTTTTATCTCTAAACCTAATCTTTAATCTTCTTGCTTGATAGTCTAGGCAGTTTGAACATGAAACAATTTCTCTATAGGCATTTTGTCCTGCCATCCATGCCTCAATATCATATGTCTTTGCTGAAACTTTTCCCATATCTCCAGTTGATAACAACATAACTCTATGTGGAATTTCCAAGTTTTGATAAAATTCTTCAGTAACTGATAACATCCTTTCATGCTCTTTCCAAGAATCTTCAGGCCTTGAAAATACAAATTGCTCAATTTTGTCAAATTGATGAACTCTGAAAATTCCTTTTTGATCTCTTCCATGTGCTCCTGCTTCTTTTCTAAAACATGGACTAATACCTGCATATCTTAAAGGCAAATCTTTCCCTTCTAGGATTTCTTTTGCTCTCATTGCTGCCATGGCATGTTCAGACGTTCCAATCATGTATAGATCTTCATCTTCAATTTTGTAGATTACCTCTTCAAAATCATCTGTAATTACTGCACCTTCCATCGATTCTCTATTGATCATATATGGAGGTTGAACAAGAGAATACTCTTTTTTTGCCAGAAAATCTAACCCATAGTGAATTAATGATTGATTAAGTCTTACAAGATCATTTTTCAAATAATAGAATCTGGCACCTGCAACCTTTGCAGCCCTTTCAAGGTCAACTAAATCCAAATTTTCTGAAATATCTATATGATCATTTATTTTAAAATCAAAATTTGGAATATCTCCCCACTTTCTAACTTCTTGATTTGTACTCTCATCTGTTCCAACCGGAACCGAATCATGAACAAGATTTGGGATGGTTAACGCTAATTTGAAATAAGCATTTTCAATATTTTCCTGCTCTGATTCTAACTTTGTAAGTTCAGCTGAAACATTTTTCATTTCTGATAAAATTGACGAAGCATCTCCACCTGTTTTCTTTTTCTGAGCAATTTCTAATGCTACTTGGTTTTTCTTTTTTCGTAATTCATCAGTTTTGATAATAAATTCACGTCTTTTTTGATCTGATTCAATTAATGTATCTAAATCAAAATCTACATCTCTTACTTTTAGCATATCTCGAATAATCTGAGGTTTTTCTTTGACTAGTTTTGGATCTAACATTATTCAATCACCTTTAGCGCAACTTGGATATGTTCCATCACTTCATCAACTGTCCCTGTTAACTGCTTCATATTCTTCTCACTTTCAAAATTAAAAACTAGTTTGTTATCACTATTTTCAATATAAAGACTCAATCCTTCTGGAAAATTTACATTATCTGGTTCTAAGGCTCTTTTTACAGTTTTGGCTTTTTCTTTTGATATGTTATTGAGAATTACCTGAACTTGGCACGTTAACGACATTTACTTCCAAATAGTTAAGAAATTCATCCAATTTGTCTTTAGTTATTTTTGCACCAGCAGCTGCGTTATGACCGCCACCAATGCCATCAAATCTTTCGGCTCCTGTTCTCATTATTTCACTGAGATTGATATCTAATTTACATCCAAATGATTTTCTTGAGGAGAACTTGATTGTATTTTCTTCTGCTTTGGTTCTCAAAATTACAATTTTTCCTGCATTTTTAGGTGAACCAGCTATTAATGATGAAATAATACCCGTCATTGTTTCTGGAACTATATCTTCACCATTTACCATCACACATGTGTCACTTTCTGAAATTCTCCATCTTTCATTGGATAAAATATTCATGTATTCCCTAATCATTTTTCTATAATCTGTTAGAATAGTTTCAGCTTCTCTTAGAATCTTATTTCTATCTCCCATACAAACTGCCATTCCGACACCTGAACGATTAATCCTTCCACATGAATTTAGCATGGTTGAAAACTCTCTTCCATCCCGTAAGAAACTCCTGTTATCTTCTCTTGGAAATGTATAGGTATATCCAATTAATTGTGACATTATTTCAGTAGCATTTTTTCCAGAGGCAAATTTTGTTATTGCTTCAATTACTTGCCTTTTTTCTTCATCATCTAGTTCTGCTGGCACTCTCCATCTTCCTTCTTCTTTAAGATTGACACCTGATGAATTGAGGATTGAAAAGCATGCATCTCTATTCCAGGTCAATCCTTCGATAAATGGCTGGGAGGTAAATGCCAAAGCATCTGCAAGTGGCCTTGTTTCTCTTCCCACCAACAATAAATCTAAATCAATATCTACTAAACCTTGTTCTTTGGCAATATTTGCAATCTCAAAATTTTTACCTGTAAATGATTTTCTTTCTCCCTGGTCTTGCCTGTCTCCCAAAGCTGAAACAACCGCAATTGCAGATAAATCTAAATTTCTTTCATCTAGGGCTACTGATGCCAAATATGCCATTCCTCCTGCACATATGTCGACTCCGCCATCAATTCCATATTTCCATGAATTGATGACATTTTGGTTATCTAATTCGCTATCTGGAATCTGATGATGATCTAAAATAATCCAATTATCTCCTAATGTTTTATCTAATTCATTTGCAAAACCTCCTCCCAGATCAGTAACTACGTGAAAATCCCTAGAATCTGTTTTGAAGGATTCTAGAACATTCTTGCTAAATTCTTTTGATGTTCTAACTGTGCAGTTAGCCCCTGCTCTGATTAGAGCTTTTGTGATTATACTACCTGATGTTAATCCATCACAATCAATATGTGTTGTAACCGAAATTGATTTTTTTGATTTTATACAATCTGAAATTTTGTCTTTGAAATAGGAAAGTGATCCATCAAGTGATTTTGTCATTACTCTAGTTGAGCAACCACGGATTTATACTTCCATGTTTTGGAAATTCTTCCAATTCTTTTGTAGTAGACTGACAGTCTATGAACTTTGGCTTCAATTAACTCCAAAGATCTGACATTTCTATTGTCCCCTTTGTTCACTTTAAGATGTTTTTGAAGACCCACTGCTTTTCTTACAATGTTTTCAAGGTCCTCCGGCATTTCTGCTCTCAAATCATTTTCCTCTAAAATTTGACCCATGCTTTTTTTGGTAATCGGTTTGATTAGAGGAAGGGAATGTTGATCTCTTAATTTAATTCCGATTTGACTTGGAGTCAAACCATCTTTGGTATACTTAATCACTAATTCTTCAATTTCTGCAGGACTTTGTGTGATCCATGAAGGTGCACGAAGTGTAGCTGGTCTAATAGAGTGTGACTTTCCATGTCTATGTGTATGCATTCGTCCCATGATTTGGCTCATAATAGAGCAGAATTAAACGTTACTTATACTGATCTCGTACATTGAACCGGAATTTGGGGTTCAGAATAAAAGTTAAATAAGTCTCGTCCGCCAAAACGAGCAGGTAAACGGTATGAATACAAAAATACTATTAGCAGCATCCTTAATAGCTGTCTTCACTGTCGGACTTTACGCAGAAAATGCAGTAGCATTTGCACAATACATGGGTAATGTTGGTGGTGAAGGACAAACCGGATCATACACATTAGAGGAAGCACTTGAGATTCAAGCACGAAGAGTCGCAGCAGCTGAAGCAAATCCGTCTTCTGGTTCAGGAACTCCATATCTTGATGCCAGCGGTGTAGTTGGTGCAGCAATTATTGCAGGTGCCGTATTCGGTGGTATTGCAGGAGCTTTCTTCATTAGAGGAAGATCTGGCAAATACGCAGCAATGGGAAGAGGATAAACAAACCTCAATTTTCTCTTATTTTATTATCTATTCCTAGTGTAAACTAAATCCTCATTTTCTATTCTTAATGAATACTGATCTCGTACTTTCTGATAATAAAAGAAATGTATATATCGCACAAATAGAGCCAAATTATTATGATTCCTATCGTAGGTACTTTTCTTAGCATCCTGTCTACAATTACAGGACAACTAGGACCAAACTACGACCCATTATTCTATGATGTAATGATTTACATCTTCGGAACCATTATGTTCACAGTATTCCTTCTTGGAATTATCTCATTCTGGTTACGTGTACACGGCTGGGCTTACAAAGACAACCGTGAGAGATGGGTTGACGAATTAGACAGACACTTTGAAAGAGAAGGTATCGGTCTTATTCCAGACAACGGCAAATACTGGTAATTTACCAACTTTCATCTTTTCATTATTTTTAATGCCTTTTAGTGAAAACTATCGCTTTTTAAAAAATTTAAATTTTTGATCTAGTCTTCAGATACTAATTTTTTAGTTCTGGAAGGAAATCTTTGTCTTTGGATGAATCATAATCCTTTGTAGTAAATACTCCCTTGTAGTGATATCCATCTTGCAATGGAGTATTGATGAATTGTGATGATTCTTTATCATTAACATACATAGTTGATTTACTCTGATCCATGTCTCTTAGAGGAAAATCCCACATCCACAAAAAGTGACCAATTTCAAATGGATATTCTTCATCCCATTCTACGTAAATCGTACCGTCGTCTGCTAGAGTGTACATGGTCCTTTTGCATTCCCCCTCTTCTAATCCTGCATTGATGTTGGCAGGAATTGGTGTTTGGAGACCATCTATGATTAACTCCAAAGAGACCTTCATTTTGTAAGGGGTATCTCTATCATTGATACAGAATTTGATAGGATTATCTTGATTTAATTGACTTTGAATTACTGTACTCCCTAACCCTATTGACACTGCTATGATTGCAGAAATGGCAAGAAATTTGATAGTTTTTTTCCTCTTGTATGGATCACCTGTACCTGGCCAAATCATGAGATGATTTTAGGCAGATTCCTTAAAGTCCTTTCTCTTACTTATACATAATTTCAATTGTATCGCATTGATCTTGATGATCTGCAAGAAAATTAGGTTATTTCATCAGAGTCAATCTCAAACCATTCAGATTCTCCTTTGTATGGGAGATAGTCTTCAATAAACAAATCTCCCTTCCCTGAAACTCTGACGACAATTTTTTCACTTTTGGGTTTTATCTCAAAAGGTAATTTTAGAACTTTTCCTCTTCTTTGATTTTGTATGTTTACTTTGTATTTATCAGAACGAAATTCTACTTCCCCAAAAAAATAACTTTGAAAAATATCTAATTTTGTAATCTCAAAACTTAACACATTTTCTTTACTATTTTCTAGAAGATAAAACTTGGTTAATTGATTTACGTCAAACGTAAAGAGTATCTATAAAATGAAAAGGAAAAGGAAAAGTTGGGTTGTTTAGATTACTTGCCAAGGTCGTGTTGCAAACGTAATGACATATCCAACACCGATAATAATTGATTGGTATGCGATGTTAGTATATGGGATTGGTTTGATAATTGGTTCACCTTCAACAACTACTGTTTGACCTGGACCGAGTCCTGGACCAACTTTTGCTACGTTGAGTTGGGTGTGTACGTGATATACACCTGCTTCAAGTGCTTTTGCAGACAATGAGTAATCGACTACTGAGTTACCTGGAATGTCAAAGACGTTTCCTGGTGGGTCTCTTGCCAACATTTCCCATCTGTTACCTGCGTTGGTTGATTCTGAGAAAATGGATATCCATCCTCTTAGGTCTCTCTCTACTAGACTGACTAGTGTTCCTTGAAGTGTCAAGGTTTCGCCAGTTTGTAGGGATTGTCTGTTAAAGGTTTCATCTTCAATTCTGACAAAACGACTTTGGAGTTGTGCTTGGACACCGTGTGCATCTGCAGTTGGAAGTACGGATTCAACCCAGTTGAAACCTAAAGTTCCTAGTGCAAGTACTACAGCTAGTCCAAATACGAAAATTCTTTTTTCGACCATAGTTATCCCTAAGTTTTGGAATTAAAACACGTCGTTATATGTTTTACCTTAACAACGAGGATCGATACTATGTGTAATGTAAATCATTGATGTATAACATAGAAATTAATAAAAAAACAATCAAAATTAAAATATTTTGAATACAATATTATGTAATATTTTGATATTATTTCTAAATTATTAAAATATTTTGAATAAAATCCCAATCATCTGAAACTCTTACTTTATATTCTGAATCCACATGATTACTTACATGGCACAGATGCCCGCATTAATCCCAAAAGAAGTTGAGATCCAGAGACTAAAGAAAGTCTGGCTCATCATTATTGCTATGGGTTCTACTGCAGCATCAGTCGAAGTTGATAACTTCGTTGATGGTTCTTTGCATCAAACCTCTATCAGAGATAGTGCTTTCACACCAGCTCACTGGTGGCTATACTCCCACTTCATTACATTGCCACTTGGATGGGGAGCAGCAGCAATCTATGATAGAAAAATTCCAGTTCTTAGAGGCCCAAATAATTCAATGAACACTGGATTGAAGATGACCATTCTAGGTTACCTTGCAACCATGTTTACAATTGGTGTCAATGAGATGTGGCATTTCTGGTTTGTAGAAGAAATCTTTGCAGTTCCAAATCACTGGATGTTTAACATGGGAGTCGTAGTGGCTTTCATGGGTGCACTCGCATACGTAGTTAGAGTATATGCTCGACTCGTAGAACTTGGTGCAGAAACTCCAGGAGAAAATCCATACGTTGCAGAGATGTACAAGATGGCCTTAGAAGGCAAATTGTACAGCAGAGCAATTCCTTAGAAAAAGTGCATTAGCACATTTTTTATTTTTATTATTTTTAAAATGACGTAGATCGTACCTATCTGTCCTTTTAGGAAAGACTTAAAAGAATCTGAATTAGAATAATTCCAGAATGACTCTTCCAAAAGGATTCGGTTCTGGTGGCGGTGGCGGTTCATCAAGCGCTGACATAGAACGAATGATTGGTAGACGCGTTGAAAACATGACCGGTATGATTACTATTTCATTCTGGGCAGCATTGATTGCTACTTTTGGTGGTACTGCAGCAGGATACTTCTATTATCCATGGGCATATCCAACAGCAAGTGGTCACTTTGCATTCATCGTATTGACAATCATCGAATCAATAGGTTACATCTTCTGTGTTAAAGTCATGGAAGAAGGTTCCAACAAAAACAGCAATGGCATCATTGGTGCTAGTGTTGCAGGTGCAACTGTATTCGTACTATTTGTATCATTATACGTTGGTTGGTAATCAGAAGGAAACCCCTTCAGATACACTTCTTTTTCATTTTAATTTAGAAAAAGGTTTTTTTCTATCTGTTTTTCCATTTTATTTAAAGTCTGAAATGACGATCTCCATCATACTCTATAATTTTATATACTGACCGTTTCTTTGACTTCTTATGGTCTGGTTAAGACGATGTACACACTACTTGTTCATAGTAGTAGTTGCAGTTAACTCAACACTGTTAACAATTAATGCAGGAGACTATATCTTCTACACTGACTGGGCTTGGACTTCGTACACGGTATTTTCAATATCGCAAACGTTGATGCTTATTGTAGGTGCAACATATTACCTGACATTTACGGGCGTTCCAGGCACAGCAACGTACTACGCTCTAATTATGACAGTATACACATGGATAGCAAAAGCCGCATGGTTTTCGCTAGGATATCCATATGACTTCATTGTAACTCCAATTTGGCTACCCTCAGCAATGCTGTTGGACTTGGTTTATTGGGCAACAAAGAAGAACAAGCACTCCTTGATACTGTTTGGCGGCGTACTGGTAGGAATGTCGTTACCATTGTTCAACATGGTAAACCTGATAACAGTAGCAGACCCACTAGAAACGGCATTCAAATATCCAAGACCAACATTGCCACCATATATGACACCAATCGAACCGCAAGTAGGCAAATTCTATAACAGCCCAGTTGCTCTCGGTGCAGGTGCAGGTGCAGTATTGGCATGTACATTTGCAGCCTTAGGTTGTAAACTGAACACTTGGACATACAGATGGATGGCCGCATGGTCAAAGTGGGACTAAAAACTCCAACCTTTTCCTTTTCATTTTATTATCTTGTCCTAGAGAATTCTTTACACTTCAAAAAATTTGATTAAAAAATACCACACAGCTTGTGATCTTTTATTGTCTATTTTGACAATATGTAATCTTGTGATTATGATATGTGAAGCAGCAATACGGTCAGATTCTTACTACTCCAAAACCATTTGTAAAATGGGCTGGTGGAAAACGTCAACTTATTCCAATATTGAATGAAAATTTACCTGAAACTTTTGGTACTTATTTTGAACCCTTCTTGGGAGGTGGTGCATTACTTTTCCATATGTTAACTGAACGCCAAGATCAAAAATGCAATATTTCAGATCTTAATTCTGATCTTGTATTATCATATACTACAATTAGAGATAGAACAGAAGCTCTGATTATCTCATTAAAAAATCATGAAAAAAATTATCAAAAAGATTCAAAATCGTACTATTATTCTATTAGAGAAAGTAATCCTAGAAGCCAAATTGAGAAAACATCTCGATTAATCTTCTTGAACAGAACCTGTTTCAATGGATTATACCGAGTAAATAGTAAGGGGAAATTCAATGTTCCATTAGGCAAATACTCAAACCCAAATATTGTAAATGAGGAAAATCTCCGTTCAGTAAGTCATATCTTACAATCAAGTAAAGTCGCTATTCAATGTCGAGATTTTGAGTCAGTTCTCAGAGATGCCAAAAAAGGTGATCTTGTATACTTTGATCCTCCATACCAACCAATTAGTGATACTGCTAATTTTACCAGTTATACAAATAAGGATTTTACATATGATGATCTAAGTAGATTGGCAGAACTTTGTATGAATTTGGATTCAAACGGATGTAGAGTTCTTTTATCAAATTCCAACTCTAAAGAAGTTGCAGATATGTTCGCAATAAAACCTTGGAAAATAAACAAAATTAGGGCAAATCGATCAATCAATTCTAACTCTAAAAAGAGAACTGGTCACTTTGAATTATTGATTAGAAATTATTAGGAGCTTCGAACGGGATCTGAACCCGTGACCTTTACATTACCAATGTAACGCTCTACCAGACTGAGCTACCGAAGCACAAATTCACCATGTAGAAAATCCTTATAATTCTTCATTTTGAGTAAATAAACTCTAAACTGTTAAATTTCACTCGGATTTTTATCTTTTTGGAGGAGTAATCAAGCCTGGCCAAAGTAAGCACCATGTGCTTTTGGACATGCAGGACTTAAGATCAAATAATGGGTGATCCTGTCTCTCAGGAGTTCGTGGGTTCAAATCCCACCTCCTCCACTTTATCTTGGATTTTTGATTCCTCTAGAATTTAGAACTTCATAAACATCTGGCAATGAGAATACAAATCCAACATGGACACAATCTTTCTCATCACAGAGCTGACAAAATAATTCACCTTTTTGAATCGCAACTTCTGCAATTCTGTTTTTGATATTGTCTTTTAGAACTACACGATCATCATCAACTGAAATTTTTTCAATCTTTGGAGCATATCTTGCAAAGGTTTTGTCCTTTTGCATCATCTCCTCTAACATGTAAGTTACATAACCTGCAAAGCTATTGACACCTTTCATTGTTAGGTCGTCTTTACTCTTTTGATAAACTTCATGGAATTTATCATAGACAGTTTCTGAAACAGTGATTGATTTGAATCCGGCTTTTGGCATTTTACTTTTTCTTACCGTACAATAAAGTACCCAAGTATATAATGTTTTATTATGATGGTGCTGTTTCATTGATGGGACATCTTCTTCGTGTTTTTGGTCGGGACATAATTAGTAATTATGAGGTTAGTAAAACCACTCCGATTACGGAAAGCCAAATCATAGCACCCATAATATGTAACGCAACAATCTTTTTCAGATTGCCCATATTGTCAATATTCATTTGTCCTCGTAATTCGTTTAACTGCCCTGCCAATAGTCTCACCAAATCATTAAGAATCCACATAATTATACTGTAAATTACTGAACTAATACCAACGTAAAATAGAGTAGAATTTGAAATTGTCTTAGTATCGATGAATAGAGAGATAATCATCAATGCACCAAACAAAACAAAAATTGCTTTGTAATACACATCATACTGCATATTTTTGAAAATATCCCAAATCATATGTTCATAAACTTGAGTTCTGAATTAATGTCTTCCATTTGTCTTAGCATAAACTTTCGATCTAGTATAAAAGAAGTATTTTTTGGGAAAATTTTCATCACCGAAATACTTCTCTTATACTAAGTATGTTGCAGATAATTCGGGAAAATATCGACATGTACAGAAATTCAGATAGGGCAAAACTAATGAAGATCAGTTTTGCCTTTTTGCATTTTGAATCAGAGTTTTCCATTTGTTATCGCCCTGTATTTCTATCCCGCAAACTTCGGCAGATGTTTTCCCGTCTAAACCCATATGAGGTCTTACGTAATTATGGTAAATTTGGCAACCATCAAAGATCATGGAATCTTTTATTTTTACTCCTCGCATTACTTTCTCTCTATCTCGGAATTCTCCATTAAGACGTTCCATTTTGTTATTGTTTCTGTCTCCATGTAGGGCGATATGGCGAATGTGAATTGGACTATCTTTCTTTACTGCACCATATTCCTTTTTGAAAGCGTCTCGATAAGCCTGTAAACCATCAGTAACGAAAACTCGTGCTGTCCTATCTATTGACTCTTTAGCCGGCACTGTCAAGCCTGTGGGACATTTTCTAGGTGTCAAGAGTCGGGACATAAGAGTTTTAAATGAAAATTAGTCTTTATAGAATACCCTCGCCCAAGAGCATTATGGGAAAAGGATATTCAACTGAAGAGATAAGGCAAAAACTAATTTCTACTTTAGATGATGATATTTCTGGAATGTCCGGAGTTGAGATTTCTGAAAAAATTGGTATTAATAGAATTACAATGTCGAAGTATCTCAAAGTTTTTGCAGCAGAAGGATTACTTCGGCAAAAAAATATTGGAAACGTTACTTTATGGTTTTTAGAACCAGGACAAGAGTCTTTTATCTTTCCAGATGATTATTTCAAAGTAGCCCCACAATATATTGAATATTTGATAAAGGGAACAGAAGACCAAGTTTATTCTCTAATTCGTAATTGCTTACATTCTGGAGGAACTGTAAATCGTTTGATTTTAGAAGTAATTTTCCCCTCAATTGAACATGTGAAAAAATTGTTTGATGATGGAAAAATTGTAACTTCAGAACAAAATCTTCTAATGACAACCATCTCAAAATCACTTCAAATCTTTAATCAGATTCAGATTGTTTCTGATCCAAAAAAGAACATAATTGTCATAGCATCTGATGCTCAAAGTAGATTGGATTCTGAAGCTGCATCTGCAGTTTATCACTCTGATGGTTGGAAGGTTTCTCACTTGGGGGATATGTCATCATCAATCAATGTATTGTTTGATCTTGATTTTCAAAAATTAATAGGAAAAATATGGAAACAAAAATCTGGTATTTTGGTGATAGTGGTGTTTTCAAAAACTGATGAAGGCCTAAACTTTTTTGCAGATTCTATAAATCCAATTATTGAAAAATCTGGAAAACGAATGAAATTGGCTTTATGTGGAAAAGTATCTAAAAAAACCAAAATTCATTCTGATTTAACGTCTGAAAAAATTGAGGATATTTTACAATGGTCTCAAACGGTATCAGAAAATCTAAAATAATAAAAAATGGGCCCGATGTGATTCGAACACATGACCTTTCGATTATCAGTCGAACGCTCCAGCCAAGCTGAGCTACGAGCCCACGAACAAATCTCTAGGCTAGACTCATTTAAGTTTAATTTTCTTTCCACTTGATTGAGCAGCCAATTGAAGGGTCAAAATCTTTTTCAATTTTCTTTCCAGATAATAATTTCTCCACATTGATAATCATGGTTTTTTCAGTTGCCTCATCATCTGGTTTCATGGCATTGTCTATTTTTCCATGAAAAACTAACTCTTTTTGTGCATTAAACAAGAATGGATCTGGAGTACACATTGCTCCATATTTCTTTGCAATCTCTTGTGTTTCATCTACCAGATAATCAAATTCAAATCCTTTCTCTTTTGCCGTCTGTTTCATGGCATCGAAACTATCTTCTGGATAATCAGTAGAATCATTACTGTTAATTCCTATGATTGCAATGTCTTTGCCACATTTTTCATATATCTCATTTAATGCATCTACTTTTGCTTTAACATATGGACAATGATTACACATAAAAATTACTAAAAATCCCTTGTAACTTTCATAATCATTCAATGAATGTTTTTTATCATCAATTCCCATTAATTCAAAATCTGGTGCAATGTCTCCAATTTTTAGTTTGATTTGTGATTCTAAAAGTACCATGTCCAACTAATCGTGTTTTCAAATAAAATTCTTGCCAAGAAGACAACAATTAAAATCCACACTTTATTCATTATTTATGTGGGCCGGTAGTATAGCCTGGTAGTATACCCGCTTTGCACGCGGGGGGTCACGGATTCAAATTCCGTCCGGTCCACTCTTCAACTCCTCCGATCTATGCTGATATTCAGACTTCTGGATGGATTTAAATAGGATAAGTTTACGTTTTTTCATATGGCAAGTGCAGCAGACGGATGGCCCGTATTCATTCCACTCATTGTGGGTCTAGTTCCAGGTTTAATTTACTGGTTAGCAATTACCGCAAAGAGAAAATAAAATTACATATATTTTCAATTTATTTTTATTCTTCTAATGTAGTGTACACTGGGTTTAACGTTGTTACCTTTCTTGTTCACTATTTGATATGTTACCTGAAATTAATCTCTAATCGCAAAGAAAATTATGTTCAAAGTAATTTTATGCACATTTTTGATTCTACTTTTAATTCCTGTTTCCCAAGGATTTTCTCAAGTTACCGATAATGCCCCAACACTAAACGTATCTCTGAGAAATGAAACGTCATTTGTATATCAGGATGCAGAAGGATATACTGTTGTAGTTGGAATTGTTGAAAATCATAATCCTCTCACCCCTGTAACTAATGTCAAAATTCAAGTGAAATTCTATGATGATATTAACCCTATTCCTTTAGAGGTTGTACAGGGAAATACTACTCTTGAAGTGATAGCTCCTAATGGAAAGTCTCCTTATTCTATACGCTCTCAAACCCCAAATCCTACCATAACTGAGGCATCTGTCTCATTATTGGGGTTTGACTCTTCAGTAGAAAAGCAAAAAGGATTAGCCGTTTATTCGACTGATGTCTTTTTCGACAATTCATTTAGATTTTCAGGTGTATTGCAAAATGGCGGTGCTCCAAATACTAACACCAATGTCTATATCGCATTTTATGATGGATTTGAACCACCTAGACTTCTTGGAGTATCAACAATAGAACTTGGCAATGTAGATCCAAATACTGAGGTCTCCTTTGATCTTGATGAAGTGATTGATTCAAGAGCTGTAGGATTTCTTCTATTTGCAGAATCAAATATTTTCATTTCTGATTTAGTTGATATCAAAATTCCCCCACGTCAAATAGTTGATAAATTAATTACTATTTCTGATGTATCTGTAGAAGATTCTAACGGAAACAAATTATCTGAACTCAGTGTTGGTTCACTTGTTCATATTAAGAGTGAAACTTTGATTCAATTTGCAGCAGATCAAGAATCTGATGAAACAGCATATACTTATTATGTTCAGGTAAAAGAATCTGGCAAATTACCTTATGTTGAATATATTGGAAAATTTGATGGGCGATTTATTGGAATTGGGCAAGAAACTCAAACAATAGATTGGATTCCAGAAAAAACTGGGTTGTTCTTCATTGAAACTTTTGTCTGGGATAGAAACAATGTCCCAATTGCTGAACAAGGTCCATTTGTTTTGATAATTGTAAATTAGTATGTCTAAATATTCTCTTACGGCAATGGGTGGAACTTTTGATATTATTCATAGAGGCCATCTAACTTTACTTTCAAATGCTTTTAATATTTCAAAGAAAGTAATCATCGGCCTTACAAGTGATGAACTTGCTGCAAAAAAAGGCAAAGTTACTATAAATAAATATGATCAACGTTTTGAAAATCTAACATCTGTTATTTCAAAAGAATTTCCAAATGCTTCTTTTGAAATTAGTGAATTACATAATGATTTTGGACCTGCTGTTTTAGAAAAAGAAGTTGAAGCTCTAATTGTCAGTGATGAAACTAGCAATCAAGGTAATGCGCTCAATGAATTAAGAGAAAAAAAGAATCTTCCCTTGGTTCAAATCATTACAATTCCAATGTTTTTGGCAAAAGATGGTATTAGGATATCTACTACGAGAATCAAAAATTCAGAAATTGATACTGATGGAAACTTGCTATCAATTGACAAATAGCTTACCGAACTTTGAGTAATTGGAATAAAACGAAATTTCTATATTAAGATTATGGCAATAATCAATCACATGATGAAAAAAATTGATACTGATGTAGCTAATCTCAAACAAGGTCTACACCCTCAAAATCTTTCATATTGGTATAACAAAATTATAAAAGAAACAATTGAAATGGCCCCTCCATGGCTTCAGGATAAAATTAAAGTTCATCAAGATCCTGTTCTGACTATGAAATTTAATTTAGATATTTCAAAACGTGCTGTTAGATATTTTATGATTGTAGTTGACAATAATTTGGATGACATGCCATATTCAACAAAACTCTATTTTCTAAAAGTGCAAGAAATAATGTCCATTGAAATGGACAAATCTTTGATTTAATATGTTTTTTTATTTTAGGCACAAATTAAAGCTCTAAGTATCTATAACCAATTGATCTCAAATTATCTATCAATGGAACTATACAAATCAAAATATTCCAATGGAAAAACAGATGGAAGAAATTTAAGACGAGAAAATAAAACATCTCGTTCTTTTAGAAATTCTGGAAATACACAAGGTTCACGAAATGACCGTAGAGATGAATCTACAACTGTAACTTGTTATGATTGTGGTACTGAATGTACAGTTCCATTTGTTCCAAGAACCAACAAACCTGTTTACTGTAGTGATTGTTTCAGACAAAATAAACCAGAAGATTCCAGAAATGATGGATATTCACGAGATGATAGAGGTTCACGATATTCACGAGATGATAGAGGTTCACGATATTCACGAGATGATAGAGGTTCACGATATTCACGAGATGATAGAGGTTCACGATATTCACGAGATGATAGAGGTTCACGATATT
>JAJRWR010000032.1 GCA_024276695.1 archaeon | reverse complement strand
GATTGCTCCCTCCCGGACCTCATCCCTTTCGATGGTTCGGTCTTAGAAGTTATCCCTTCGGATATTTCTAGTCCTGCAACCACCCGCCTCGGCGTGATTTCATTTCCGCACACCAAGCGGGAATTACCCATCTAGAGATTTACCCAACAGTTGCTGATCTCTGCATATAGCCGGTTTCAGAATAGGGCACGGCTGGCACCCTGATCTTACCTACTACCAATTTTCTTAAGAAAGTATGTTATATTTGCATTAGGTTTGATTTTCTTTTAGTTTTAAAACTACACTGCAAACTGAGCATACATTACCTGTACAATCATTTCCACATTTTTCACATTTTCTTTTTTCTTTTGAATTAGAATTCTTGACAGCTTGTGAAACTTTGAGAATTGATTGGTAAAAATTATTTTTAATTCCATTGTGTTGGTTTTCTAATGAATTTAGAAATTCACGAATTTCTGTTCTTATTCCCTCATTCATGTGTGGACATGGTTCTGATTGAAATGGCATATCGTTTGTAAATGCATAAAAAACTATTTCAGATTCATAAATCTCACAGAATGGTTTTATTTTTCTTAAATCATTTGCAGAAGTATCAGGATCCATCCAACCAACCTTTGTGGTATCCCCTGAAAGCATATTTATGACAAATGTTTGTAATGTGTCATCTAGATTATGACCTGTTGCAATTACATCTGCACCAATATCTTTAGCTGCATAATCTATTGCTCTTCTTCTTAATGTTCCACAAATTGAGCATGATGACGTTTTTTCACTTTCTCTTAAATCTAATGCTTCATCAAGTGTTAATTCAAACAGATCTTTGTAAGCGTAAACTTTGTGCTCTACATTAAGTTCAGCACAAAACTTTTCAACTATTTCTAGTGCTTCATTTCTGTATCCCGGAATTCCTTCATCAATAGTTATTGCCTTAATTCTAAAACTATGAGTTAATGCCATTTCGTTAATGATTTTCAATAACACTAGAGAGTCTTTTCCTCCTGATACTGCAACAGCCACTAATTCATTGTGTTTGATCATGTTGTATCTTGAAATAGTTTTCGCAGTTTTTCTTACAATTGACTTTGAGAAACATTGTGAACAAAGATTTTCACCAGAATATTTCCTTGTATATACTGCAGTATTCCCACATCTATCACATTTCATGAAATCAACTGGTTTTTTTCATTAATGATTCTTTAGGTGATTTTAGATTGTGAACCATCCGGATTTCAAATATGATAAGGCAATGTTGAGGCCAAATAGAGTAAAGGTGAATGCGTATATTCCCCACATTACAATATTGACTGATTTGTCTGAAAATCTTTTATCAATAATTGTATGTATGAATTTCCCTCCATCCAAAATTGGCAAGGGAAGCATGTTGATAATACCGATGAAAAATGAAATCATCCAAAGCCATAACAAGAACATTGAAACATTTGGATCATTCCATTCAATGAAATTCAATACTGGTTTGTATGCAAATGAATTATCTCTCATGATGCCAATTAATCCCCTTTCAGAATCGTCAGGTGCGGGCATAATCTCTACACCGAAATCTAATGCTTGGCCATCTCTAATTACAGAAACACTTACAGTATCTCCAGGACTCAGCGCAGGAAAATCGACTGGACTGTATATCGGTATATCGTTAATTGAAGTGATGATATCATTTGCAAGCAATCCTGCTTGTTCAGCACCAGAGTTTTCTATAATAGAAAGTATGAAGACTCCTTCAGGAAGTTCATAAAATACACTTAGGAGTGGTTCTGGTAAAACCATTGCAAAAAATGGGTTTGTTAATAAAATAGCACCTAAAACAAATGCAAACATTACATTTGATGTAGCCCCTGCCCCAATTACTCTTAACTTTGAAATCTTTTTTGCTTTTTCAAATTCTTCCTCATCAGGTTCTACAAATCCTGCAAACATTGCAATAAATATTGCAAATCCACCTGTTTTGATTTTAATTTTTTCAAGAGCAGCTACTATACCATGTGCTCCTTCATGTATTACAAGTACAACTGGAATGGACAGCAAAAAGTATGTAATTGATGATGCAGATGTTAATGTAACTCCTGGGATAAGTACAGTTAGTTCTGAAAATTCTGATTGTGCAACAAAAAAGTTTGAAACATTATTTAGCAAAAACCAAAATGCAAATGCCATCATAATAAAACCTGCAATTACACTTGTATCTGCAAAAACCCGAATGCCTCTTTTTGTTCGGCTTAGTATTTTTAAGAGAACATCATTTACTCCCTTGTTTTTGTATACAAGGCTATACGCTTTAATCTCAAAACCATACTTTTCAAACTTCAGAGCTTTTGCAACTACTACAATGACTACCCATGCCATTAAGACATAGATTATCGAATTTTGAGTAATAAAATCAAGTTCCAAACTAATTGTTAATTTTTTAAGGTACGGCCATTTATCGTTTGCTATGAAACCAGTAATAATTATCTCAACATATCCTAACAAAAAATCTATCTCTAAAATTGCAAATCAACTTGTAAAAAACAAGACAGTTGCATGTGTCAATATTTCTAAAATTTCATCAATTTATTTCTGGAAAGGCAAGGTGGAAAACTCATCAGAATACCTTGCTATTTTCAAAACAATTACAAAAAACAAGACTCTGCTGAAAAAGAAAATAAAGGAAACTCACCCTTATGACATTCCAGAAATAGCAGAAATCGATATTACTTCAATCGATAAATCATATCTAAAATGGTTAATAGATTCCACTAGCTAGGACTCCACTGCATATCTCAACAAAGAAACAATTCCACCCAAACCTGTAACTCTAAGACCAATATCTGTAGATGAATCTACACTGTAAATTGACACTCCCTTATTTTCAGCATCATTTAGAAAATCCATCATTTCTTGTTCGTTATTTTCTTGAATCGCTTTATCAGAAAACACAAGTGATTCTACTGCTCCCATTTGGTTTGCATTAAAAGTTTCATTATACCCCATTGTGAACTTTCTACTCTTCTTGTTTGCAAGAATCATTACTTCATCAATGATTGATGATGCTTTGGCTAGTTTGCTATCAGACATTATCTCTTGCATCATTTGAGACTTTGTAAATGTGTAAATTCCATCCTCACCACCAGAATCAATTCCCTCAACCACCTGGATTTTGCATTTTTCAAGTTTCTGTGATTTTTCGATAAAATTTGAAAATCTTTTCTTTGTTTCACCAGGACCGAAAACCATTATGGTGTCACCTTCTTTGAAAATGGTTGATAGTGATTGTAGGACTTGATCAAAGAATTTTTCAATATTGAAATTAGTTTTGTATCTCTTTCCACCGGAACCTGAATAGATATTTGGCATAAATTCCAAATGTGTACCTCTTAACCTTGCAATACCGCTATCACTTGTATCAATTGCAACTAGAACAAAACTAATTTTGTTATTACTTGATTCTAAAAGTTTTTTTTCAATCGGCAACCATTTTTTCTTTGAAATTGTGATCCCATCATTAAGTTTTAGAATAAATGAATGATGTGATCCGTGTGGAATTGATTCATTACTTGATTCAGAGATTGTACCGCTAACTCTTAATCTATCCAAGACATCATCAAGTGAAATTTTTTCTACAGTCAATGCAATTCTAACTTTGATTCTTTCTCCTTTATCTGGTCTTGAATAATCTTTGTCTTGTTTTAGAACCCTTGTAGTATCCCCAATTACTTTATCATTTTCTTTGATTATGCGGCGTAAATTCAAAAGATCTTCAGAATCTTCCGGTATCACTGATATTGAATTCTCATCAATTGTCTTTGTAATCATGATATTATTCTAATTTACAAAAAGAAAAGAGTTTAGCTTGCAGCTTCTTCAGTTTTTGTTTCTTTAGATTTCTTTTTTAGATAATTTTCAACCCATTCTAAAGTAAGAACTCCTGATTCAGACAAGTTTGTTAAAGAGTTTGCAGATGCTTCCCCAGTTACTTTGCCATTGTTTCTTTTTATCTGTCTCCATTTCAAAGATGTGTTTCCGCTTTTTGAATTATAGATTATACCTAAGACATCTTTTCCATTGACAAAAGTGACATCTCTAATTTTTTTCAGTGTGACTTTATCGGCTGCTTCTACATAGATTGCTCCTAGACTGTCTTCTCTTTCTGCAAAAACCTCGGAATCTTCCAAATATGCTCTTGGTGCATAAGACATGCATGTACTAGAAATTACAAATCTTCTAAAACTTTCCAATGATGCAGGAGTGTTTATTTCAACCATTTTGAATGAATGAACTATTGGCCATTAATCAAGCTTTTTGAAAGACTCAATAGGAATCTGACTGAAATATGGCTTGCAGGCAGTGATGTACCTATCCCTTTGATTGATGATGAGGATCTTGAGTTCTGAGCCTGCATTAGGATTTTAATTAACGATAAAAATTAAAAAACATGAAATCTCTGACTGAATATCTAACATTTGAAGTTAAAACAAGAAGGGCCTTTGTCAATATTACTCCTGATGTAAGAAAATTGGTAACAAAAAGCAAAGTTCAGGAAGGTCTTTGTCTTGTAAATGCAATGCACATCACAGCAAGTGTCTTCATCAATGATAATGAGGGTGGATTACTAAATGATTACGAAAAATGGTTAGAAGGATTAGCTCCACATGCACCAACTACACAATATGATCACAATAAAACTGGCGAAGATAATGCAGATGCTCATCTAAAACGACAAGTCATGGGACGAGAAGTTATAGTTGCTATAACTAATGGAGAATTAGATTTTGGACCCTGGGAAGAAATTTTCTACGGTGAATTTGATGGCAAAAGACCAAAAAGAGTTTTAGTTAAAATTATTGGCGGATAACTATCCAAAGTCTGCATCGCGTTTTTGACTTTGTGACTCGTTCTTTCTTGCAGCATTCCTGAATTCATCATTGTGATTTTGAGGTCCATGTCCACATTTTACACATGCAATTTTGAATCCGTCCTCGTTTCTTTCATATGTTTCACAGCCACAGAAACATGCCATGATTAAATATTATTTCTAAGATGATATATCTTTTGGGTTGGTATCCTTATGCAGATTTACAACATTCGCCCATTGGGATTTCATGATCATGTGGACATTTTCTTGGATGCTTTAGCATTATACAAAGTGCATCTGTGAATTGTTTATTCATGTGATGTTCAATTCCGCAAACCATCTCTTCATCAATTGCCACTTTAAGTGCACTATCCATGAGAACTTCTAGCAATCTGCTATTTCTCATCATGCTTGCACCTATTCTTTCACCATCCTCTGTGAGTCTTACACCTGCCTTGTTATAGTTTACAAGATTTTTGAGATTTAGTTTTTTAAGCATTTGAACAACACTTGGTTGTCTAACATTTAGCATTTTTGCAATGGTGCTAATTTTAACATCATCTCCTCTTTCTTTGATATGCCAAATTGCTTTAAGATACATCTCTACATGTTCTGCCTCTGCAGTTCCTACAAATAGAATTTCATCATCAGTTAGAGTATCCATGTTACACCTTCTTGGAATCTTTTAATAAATATTCAAAGTACTGACGCGCAAATCCTGCCAATCCGGCATGATCTGCCCATATTGCAACAACTTCTGAAGAATTCATGCCTCCTATTTCTGGACCTAATAGAATTACAACATATCTTTTGTCAGATATTATACCTCCTCCGAACAATCCTTTCTTGATTTTTACAGTAGCAACCCTCTTGATTGCCGTGATTGATTCTTTGTCTATTTTATCTGATGTTAGAATTGTAATATCTATTCCTTTATCGTGAAGTGATCTTAGTTTTGGTAATGCCTGCTTAACAAGTTCCACACCTGCTTCAGGCAATGCAATCATTACTTCATTCCTACAAGTCTCTACCATTTCTAAAATTTTTGCTGAAATATTGACTCCTCCTGACAATACCCAAATGTCTGGTCTCTCACTAGTTCCACTTTTCTCATACAATGGAACTAGTTCATTTAGAATTACGTTTTGATTCTGTGAAAAATCAGTTTCCATTTTTTGTTTTGTAGTTTCAAGACCCGTAGATGGAGACTTTGCGAAATATTTTGTTGGCCTTGAATCATCTGAACCAATCCATCCTTTATCCTCCAAAGTTCCCAATACCTCGTAAATTTTTGAGTATGGCACTCCTGATTTTTGGCTGAGATCTGACGCTGTTAGCTCACCAGATTTGAGTAATGCTGAAAATGTTCTAATTTCATAACTAGTAAGACCAATTTTTTCCAAAGCCTTTCTTGTTTTATCCGATATGCTCATATACGATCTAATCGATCAATTTTGATATTTAAACCAGATGTGACTGCCTCCTAAATTCCACCCGGTGGCAAGTATGAAATCGATTATATACTATCTCAGAAAAATTTCAATTACACAATGGCGCTAATTCAGATATCCAATCAATCAACTAAAAATTTAGGAAAAAAATCAACAATTAGATTTACCCAAAGCATCTGTCCTGACTGTAACATGATTTTGGATGCTGAAGTCTTTGAGAGAGACAGTCAAGTGTTCATGTCAAAAGTTTGTCCAACTCATGGTGAATGTGAGGAATTATACTTTGGTTCCTATGAAATGTACAAGAAATTCAGTACATACTGGATGGATGGCAAGGGTGCTCATTCTCCAAACATAATGATTGACAAATGTTCGTGTCCAAATAACTGTGGATTATGCTCAAACCACTTGTCACACAGTGGATTGGCAAACATGATTGTAACTAACAGATGTGATTTGACATGTTGGTATTGCTTCTTTTATGTAAAGAAAGGCCTTGAAGGTGCTTACATGTATGAGCCAGACCATACCCAAGTTAGGGGTATGATGAAGACTCTAAGATCTGAGAGACCAATTCCTGGAAACTCTATGCAAATTACTGGTGGCGAACCAATGCTTAGAGAAGACATTGCCGATATTATTAAAATAATGAAAGAAGAAGGTGTTGACCATATTCAAATGAATACAAATGGTATTAGACATGCCATGGATCCGGAAGCAGCACGTGAAGTAAGACTTGCTGGATGTAACAACCTGTATCTATCCTTTGACGGCGTAACTGCTAGAACAAACCCTAAAAACCATTGGGAGATTCCATATGCCCTTGACAGTTGCAGAAAGACAGGTACTACAGTAGTATTTGTCCCAACAGTGATTAAATCAATTAACGACCATGAATTAGGTGGAATTATCAGATATGCACAAAAGAACATGGATGTAGTTCACGCTGTAAACTTTCAACCCGTATCACTAACTGGAAGAATGGGCAAATCTGAACGTGAAAAATACAGAATCACAGTTCCTGATTGTGTTCAAAGAATTGAAGAGCAAACAAACGGTGAAGTAACTGTTGATGACTGGTTCCCAGTTCCAAGTTGTATGCCACTAACTAATGTAATTGAGGCATTCTCAAGCAAACCAAAGTATGAATTATCAATTCACTTTGCCTGTGGTGCAGGAACATACATCTTTGAAGATGCAGATACGAAAAAGTTTGTTCCATTAACAAAATTCTGTGATATTCAGGGAATGCTGGAATTATTTGAAGACAAGGCAGAAGAGATTCGTTCTGGCAAAAACAAGTACTTTACAATGCTTGAGGTGGTTCGAAAACTCAAGGGTTTTGTAGATACAAAGAAGCAACCAGCAGGATTAGACTTGGCAAAGATGTTTGGAAATATTCTCATGAAGAGATCATTTGATTCAGTAGG
>JAJRWR010000031.1 GCA_024276695.1 archaeon | reverse complement strand
TTTTGGTAGATGTGATTTTATTGTATTCCATTGTTTGTCTGTTAGTTCGGTAAACTGCATGAAATGATTTGGGATGTGTGATAGTTAGATCCAAATGATCTTCAATTGTTCACTAAATGATTAGTATTGGGACAAGTTGAACATACAATCTGTTATGTCCAATTTTAGAACTAAAATTGCATGACAAGAACATTTGCAGGAGACCCAAAAATAGACAGTTTGTTAAAAATAACAAATGATTTTTTGGTAAAATTAAAAAATAAAATTCAATAAGAATTATTTTTTTACAGCACTAACTAGAGAAACTACATCTCTATCTCTTAGTTGATAATCAGTGGGCAATCTCAAATTATATCGTAAATCTTTGCCATAAAGTAGCCCTTTTGTCAAATCAGAATGAATTTCTTTGGCAAGATCATTAATGGTAGTCCCATCTTTTAGCAAAATAAGATCAGGTAAAATTCTACCTTTTTTATCTGACATGTTCTTTTCATCTGCCACAGGGTAAATAGAATTCATCTTCAGTAGTTTGAATACTGCAACGTTAATTGCAAATTGAACACCTGTTCTCATATATTCACCCATGATTCCTTGTTTAATGAAGTCTAACGCGTTGTTTTGTTTTTCATTTAGTTCATCAGATTTCATGATTTCAAAAGTTTCAGATCCTGGAGAATATTTTATCAATCCTTTCTGTTCTGCACGTCTAAGAACAAATTCACTATCACCACTTACAGGAATTACTATAGAATCATTGTATCGTTCTCTTAGTCGTGCAAAGTTCTTGTCGGCACCATCAACATCAACTTTGTTTGCAACAATCAATGTAGGCTTTGAGATTTTACGTAGATATGATGCAAATTTTTTACTATCAATCATATTAAAATCATCAAAATCTTTTTCTTCAAGATTAGTTGCATGAAAAGTATCTTTGACATGAGTTTTAGTTACACCAATACCACGATAAAGATCAGTTATGGCATCTACAACATCAGTACCAGTTTTAATCAATTTTGAAATTTTGTCCCTGTTTCCCTCCAAGATTTTATGATACCACATGATTAATTCTTCTTCAATGTCTGCAAAATCAGATATAGGATCCCCAGTTCCAACTTCAGTTATTTTTCCAGTTGAATCAATCCCCCCAGAAGCATCAACTACATGCAGTAATGCATCGGATTGTGCGGCAATGGATAAGAATTGATTTCCAAGTCCTTTTCCCTTCCAAGCATCCTTTATCAAACCAGGCAAGTCAATTAGTTCAATCGGGATGTATCTCCAGCCATCAAGACATTTAGAATTATTTGGATTGTCCTGAATTTTGAATTCAGGATGAACACACAATGTGATTGCATGGGCAACACCAGACACAGGAGATTTTGTAGTAAATGGATATGATGAAATTTCTTCAGAAGATAGAGTTGCAGAATTAAAGAATGTGGTCTTACCAGTGTTAGTTTTACCAATTAAACCAATCTTAATAGGCATAAGACAGTTAGCAGATTAGAATATTTATCTCTGCCTAGCAGGGAGACGGTTTTTTCTTTTTGATTTTTTCCAATGTTTGATTCAATTCTTGGATGGCCCATTCTATATCAGAAATATCTTTTTCAGAAAGAGAAAACTTCCATTTTTCTAAAACATTATTTGTAATTTCAGAACAATTGTATATCAAATTCCAATAAGGATGATGTTCAGCAGCAGTATATGCAAGTTCTGTTACATCATTAAGACCATTTTGAGCTCTAGCTAGAGAAGAAATTTTTTCACCAAAAATTTTGACAATGTCATTTTCTAGATCTTTTTCTATTTTTAGAGGGACATTTTGATTTTCATATTTCTTAGCAAAATCCAATAAATCATGATAAAAATTTTCAAAATCAGTCATTGTGATAATCTCTGATGTTCAGCCAACATGCATCGATTAAAAATTACTTTAATTCCAGCTTTTTTTGCCATTTCTTCAGCTTTAGAATTATGAATTCCTTCTTGAAGCCAAATCACTTTGGGTTTTTTCTTTATTGCTTCTTGTATTACAGACAATACCTGATCAGAGGGCCTAAAGACATCAACAATATCAATTTCCACATCAACTTCAGAAATTGAACTATAACATTTTTTTCCTAGAATCTCATCAGTTGTGGGATTTACAGGAGTAACATCATACCCATTATCAGATAGGTATTTTGGTACATAGTGTGCTGCTTTTGAGGAATTTTTAGACATGCCAACAACAACTATTTTGTTTAATGAAAGGATTTCACGGATTTGTTGATCTGTTGACGGATCTTGTTCCACGATAAACATTCAATGATACAGAATATAATTTTTCAATTTTATCATTCAAGCAAAGAATTTTTTACCCACCATCAAAGAGGAAAGATATGGAATCAGAGCCCAAAGATCTCATTGTATTGGGGGCAATAAAACATGGAATTAAAAAATTTGATAAAATCCAAAAAATGACCCAAATCGAACTAGAGGAATTGAACTCCATTTTAGAACAATTAGAAAATATGGGATTAATTCAAGCTGAAGAGAAAAAAGGATGGTTCGGGATGAAAGTAGAAATCACACCAACAGAAAAGGGAGTCAAAGAAGTTGATAAAAGAGTTCATGAATTACAGACAAAATGGAATCAAATGTCATTATTGTACAAATCTGGAGATAAAGAGAAACTGAAACAAGAGATGGAAAATAATAAGTCAATTATTCCATCAATGATGTTTTTTGGAATAATGGATATGATGATGTTTTCGATGATGTTTAGTATGATGGGCATGACTATGACTGATTACGTTGCACCTGAAAATATGCCAGATATAGGGGATGGAGGCATGGATGATGGGATGGATTTCGATATAGGATTCTAGTTTGTGTTTTATACTTGAGGTAAAAATAAACCATAGTTGATTTACAATTCTTTTGACAATACAGGATTAGTCAAAGTACTGACATTTTTACAAACTCACAATACAGAGTATCTATCAGGTCAAGATTTGAGTGACGTGTTACGAATTAGCAGGGTTGCAGTATGGAAACATATCAAAAAAATTCAAGAATTAGGATATACTGTTGAATCAAAACAAAAACTAGGATACAAGTTAATCTCAAATTCAGAATTATTGTTACCATGGGAGATTACCTCAAATTTAAAAACAAAGATCATTGGACAGCAAGCATATTATTTTGATTCAATAGATTCTACTCAAAATCAGGCGTTAAAAATGGCAGACGATCCTGCAAATATTGGGACAATAATAGTTGCAGCAAAACAGACTGGGGGTCGTGGAAGATTGGGAAGGAAATGGATTTCCCCAAAAGGTGGAATTTGGATTTCAATAATACTGCAACCAAAATTCAATATTTCTATTACAACATTATTTCCCATAGCATCGGCACTTGCATTATCAATTGCAATAGAAAAAATATTTTCAATGAAACCGGAATTGAAATGGCCTAATGATTTAACAATCAAAGGCAAAAAAGTGGCAGGGATATTAATAGATGCATCATTAGAATCAAACAAAATTGAAAATTTGGTGTTGGGGGTTGGGATTAATTTTGATATTGATGTGAAACAAATTGAAAAATTACTTAAAGGAACTCCTAATTTCTATGGAGTTGCATCGTTAAATAGTAAAAAGCAAAATATTAAGCCAGTACAATTAGTTCAATCCTTTTTACTAGAATTAGAAAAAATTTACAATATGTTAAATGCAAAACAAACAAAGAAAATCATTTCTGAATGGACATCAAGATCATCAACAATAGGGAAAAATGTTGAACTAGACACGACAGAGGGTAAAATCAAAGGGAAAGCGGTTAGAATCGATGATGATGGAGCATTGATAATATCAGATAATGGCAAAACACACAAAGTTATTGCAGGAGATATTGTGCATTTATCAAAATAAAATCATTTTTTCTTGGATTTTGTTTTAGATTTTAAGGGTTTTTTAGGTGAATCCGAAATTAGTGAAGATTGTTCTTTTAGAATATCTTTTAGATCTTTTTGTATGTCAAAAACAAATGATAGTAATTCCTCAAGGGCTGTAGAATATTGAGCATATGCAATTAATAGTTCAGATTTCTTTTCATTTGTTTTTGAAAGATACTCATTTGCGCGGAGTAAGTTGGCAGATTGAATCATCTCAGGCATATTAGTAACAGGTTCTCCTAATTGGTCCAAGCTCAGTTGAATCTCCTGAATCTTTTTGCGTAAATCGTAAATGATTTTTCCAGTACTGATATTTGTCAATACAAAAACACGTAATTGTTAATCAATTAAAGATTTTCTAACAGACAAAGACTCCACGAATATTTATCTAAAAAAAGGCATAATAAGAGTGCAAATTAGAAATAAACTATAAACAAAATCAAGATATGAGAAAATATAAGATGAAAATTATTTATTTTTTATTTATAATTTTGTTTAGTTTGACTCTGCTTACTCAAAATGCTATTGCTCAAAGTGATGAAGATCCAGAAATCATGTTTAATTTAGCTAAAGAGCATTTTGTCAATGGAGATTATAATGAAGCAATTACCATTTATGATAACATACTAGAGATTGCTCCAAACAACATTTCAACACTTAAAATGAAAGGGATTGCCCAAAGTAATCTTGATCAGCACACTAGTTCATTAAAACAATTTTTCAAAATATTACAATACAAACCAAATGATGTTATTTCTTTAACAGGAATGGGTGTAGGTTTTGGGAATTTGGGAGAATATAAGGAATCAATGGCGTATTTTGAAAAAGCATCAAATGTAAAACCAAATAGTATCATAATAAATAATTATAAAGAATTCATCAACAAGGTAATTTCAAAATATCCGTATACCCCAACTGAAAAACCAAAAGAATTAGAACAAATTACATCAATTCCAGAATGGATTAAAAATAATGCAAAGTGGTGGTCTCGAACACAAATTTCTGATCAAGACTTTGCAAAAGGTTTGGAGTACTTGGTGCAACGAGATATAATTCAAATTCCTGAAAATCAATCTTCGAAAGGGACTTCAGAGTCAGAATTGCCTTCATGGCTTAGAAAAAATGCAGGATGGTGGAGCCAAGGATTGCTATCAGATGATGAATTTTTCAAAAGCATTCAATGGTTGATCGATAATGAATTCATCATAGTCAATGTTGAGAATAATTCACAGAAATCTCAAGAAGAATTGGATCAAGAATTCTATTTGTTTGAAAAATATCTCAGAGATGTTTCAAATAATATTGTTAAAGAGAAAAGATACATAGAATATGCGAATCCTAGTCAAGATGTCATAAAAAAATTCCTTAGAGATTACGTGAAATGGAATTTTGAAGAAGAGGCCAAAATGGCACAGGATAAATTCCCAGACCCAACATATCAAATTGAAAACGAAGTATACATTTATCATTACAAAATATTCATCAACGAACAGCCGCCAGGACTCCCATTAGATCATACCAGCACATTGAAAAATTCATTTGAATTTTGGGAAGAACAAAAATTAATTGATAAATTGGATCAAGATGCAAGAGTCAAATTTGAAATTACAAATCTAAAATACGAAGCTAATGTTTGGATAACATGGGTAGTTCGAAATATTGGAGAAGGAGTATTAGGACATGCCCACCTTGGAAAAGGTGTGGTCGAAGTAACATTGGGAGATTATAATTGTGATGGAAGTTTTCAGTTATATGACATCAACAGTGTTGAAAAAATAATGACACATGAATTAGGACATTCACTTGGGAAAGAGCATACAATTAGCAAAAATGACATCATGTATCCATCATTTACTCCATCATATGCATATTGTCTACTAAGTTAAACGCAAAAAATAAGATCATATTCTAAAAAACGGGAACAAGTGTTAGCTCAACCTACACACAATTAACCTGCAGATATCATGTAAAATGAATAATAAGGTATTTTTGCAATTATCAATATTATGCTTAAAAATACAATGATGGTAGGATCAAAATGTCCATCTTGTGGAGATAAAAAAATGGTTACGGATCAAAATACTGGAGAATTATTCTGCAGTAAATGTGGATTAGTTGTTACAGATAAAATTGCAGATACAGGTGCTGAATGGCGTTCTTTTTCGAATGATGAAGGTAACAAAGCAAGAACAGGAGCTGGTACATCTCTAACAATGCACGATATGGGATTATCAACTGTAATCGGTGCAGCAAACAAAGACGCAACAGGAAAACCGCTATCTGCAAGTGTTAAGAGTTCAATTGAAAGATTAAGAACATGGGATAGCAGAAGTCAAGCACATTCTTCTGCAGATAGGAATTTGAGACAGGCCCTTAATGAAATGGATAAACTAAAAGACAAACTAGCTTTAACTGATGCAGTAATTGAGAAAGCAGCTTACATTTACAGGAAAGCCATGGAGAAAAAACTTGTTCGTGGTCGTTCAATTCAAGGATTAGTAGCTGCATGTCTTTATGCATCTTGTAGAAATACAGAAACTCCAAGAACATTAGATGATATTGCAAAGGGAATAAACATTAGAAGGAAAGATGTTGCAAGATGTTATAGATTAATTTTTAGAGAATTAGAATTAAAGATGCCAGTTGTGGATCCTGTTAAAGGAGTATCCAGAATTGCCAGTATTGCAGAGCTGAGTGAAAAAAGTAAACGTAAAGCAATTGCAATTTTGAATCAAGCAAAAGAGGTAGGCATCGTAGCAGGGAAAGATCCAATGGGAATAGCTGCAGCTGCACTTTATCTTGCATGTATCAATACAGAGGAAGTCAAATCACAAAAAGACATCTCAATTGCATCAGGGGTTACCGAAGTAACCATTAGGAATAGATGTTCGGGATTAAGAAAAATGCTAAACGACTAAGGGCATATAATATTATTTTTGAGACCTTTCAAATTCCAATTTATCCCAAGGGAAAACAACATATGCATCATTATTTGTTTTTTTTCCATAAAGTAATTGTGAAGGATGCAATTTTCCACGTCTTGCAAATAAAGTGACAAAAAATAGTTTAGATGGATCATCAACTTTGGATTTAATTTTTTCAAATGTTTCTCCAGTATCAAAAATATCATCAACAACTAATGAATCAGATGATATTTTATTTTCATCAACAATGATTTTTTCAATTCCTAGATGATCAGCTAATAAACGGGATGGTATCAATCCACCTCTACTCAACGTAGTAATACTTGGAAAGATTCTGGAGGATTTTGAAATGAGGTCAGATAGTATTTTAATTAATGAATCAACTTCAGACCAACTTACATATTGTTCCAAAGTCATAATCAAAGATTAAAAAGGAAGAATTAAGTTGTTATGATCAAAATGTCTTCATGGGAGATTTTTTCAAAGGTTTAATTATTTCAAGAACTTTGAATGGTAATTTTCCAAAATCAATTTCTTTTTCACAAGATAACAGCAAAACATCATCATTACTTAAAGGAAAACTCATGACAATTACTTTATCACGATAAGACAATGAAAAATGAACTTCACCAAATTCAGCATCAAATTCATGTCTCATTCTAACTCGTAAAGCAAGTTCCATGAACATCATTTCATCTTGTTTTTTGGCCTCTAGTGAAAATACACCGTCTTTCATTCCACCGGCTGTGAGATGACCCCTACTGTTGATGAGCCTAGCTGAACGCATCTTTGAATCTAGTTGGATAATTTTTTGACATATTTTTTCAAGATCATCAACATTATCCATTAGTCTGATGTAATAATCGAACTATTTATTGCGATCTGTAATAATAGATATCTGTGCAAGCAGATTCCTCAAAAGACATTACAGATTATTACAAACATCTGTCATTATTTTGGACTGATATCATGCATTTGATGTCAAGTAAACCACAAGCATTGGCATCGATAGGTCCAATGAGAGCATTTGCTGCCAATTCAAAGAAAGTAACTACAGAATTAATTGAGATAAATGAAGATTTGATAGGATTTAATCAATATCTTACAGAATATTACAAACAACTTGCAAGTGCATGGGAAAATGCTCAAAAGAAAGTAAATTTAAAAGCGCCAGAAGTCCCACAAGATGTAGAACAAATCGAAGCGTTCAAGAGAATATGGATAGATATTTTTGATAATGATTTTACAGAATTATTTGATTCTAAAAAGTTTGGAGAGAATTATGGAAAACTTGTATCAAAAGAATTAGAATTGACTAAACATTGGAATAACATTACAAATGTGATATTACAATCAGTTAACCTTCCAAGTAAAGAAGAGATTGATGAGGTATACAAAGAACTTCATTCTTTGAAAAAAAGGGTTAGCAAACTAGAATTAGAATTTAAGAAAAAGGAAACAAAAAAGAATGCATAGTGAATCAAGAATAGATCCAAAAATAATTGAGGAAGTTTTGAAATTTAGTAAAAATGTAATTAATGCTCCAAAATTGGTTTCAGCCCCAGATGAAATTAGTTTAGAGGTAACACCACATGATACAGTACAGAAATTAGATAAAACAAGATTACTACATTACAGGCCACTTACAGAGAAACAACACAAAACGCCACTTTTGATATCATATGCATTGATTAATAGATACCACATTCTGGATATTCAGCCAGAAAAAAGTTGGGTGAGAAATCTACTCAAACAAGGATTTGATGTATACATGTTAGACTGGGGAACTCCAACTAGCATGGACAAGTATCTTGATTTTGACGATTATGTTAATGGGTATTTGGATTCATCTGTAGAACATATCAAAAATGAATCATCAACTGAAAAAATTTCATTGCAGGGATATTGTACAGGAGGTACGATTGCAACGGCATACACAACATTACATCCAGAAAGCGTAAAAAACTACATTGCTACAGCGCCTGTAATTGATGGTTGGAGAGATACCACAGTGATCAGTAATCTTGCCAAACACATGGACGTAGACAAAATGGTCGAAACGATAGGCAATATGCCACCAGAATTTATGTATTATTGTTTTTCAGTCTTAAAACCATTCGAGCAAGGGATTGAAAAATATGTAAAATTTTTCAAAAATATTGATAACAAAAAATATGTAGATAATTTCCTCAGAGTAGAGAAATGGTTAGGTGACACTCCACCAATTCCAGGGGAGTTATTCAAACAATGGATTAAAGATATCTATCAAGATAACCTGTTAATTCAAAATAAGATGTATGTTGGAGGAGAGCATATAGATTTGAAGAAAATAGACATGCCCACATTCACACAAATTGCAGTGGGAGATCATTTGGTTTCTCCAGAATGCAGTATGCCACTTCATTATGCAATAGGTAGTGAAGATAAAACCTTGAGAATGTACCCAACGGGACATGTAGGAATGATAGCTAGTTCCTTGTCACAGAAAAAAGTTTTACCAGAATTAGGAAAATGGTTAGCTGAAAGGTCATAAAAAGAAAAAAAATTAAAAAAATAGGTTTCCACTAGTTTGTCTTTGTAGTGAATGCAGAAATCCAAGATTGCAGAATATTTCTGTTTAGGTCAGCAAATGATTTTGCATTATCGTTAAATGTTTTGATATTTTGTTGTGTTGCATCGATAGTTGCAAGGGTCACTTGATTTTGTATGGAAGTTGCCTTTACAAATTCTTCAGTTGTATCATTAATTACTTTTAATGTTGCTTCAGGGAGGTTTGCTGCAATACCTGCTTTCTTTACATATTCTTTTTGTAGTGTGATAGTTGAATCTACTACATTTTCATATGCTTGAAGATATTCCTGTTGTACATTAGTGATTGATTGATGATATTGTGGCACTGATTGTTTAATACCATTGAAGAATTTGTCAATATTTTCTTGATATACAGAAAATACATCTTTTGGATTTGTTTGTGTTGTTTCGTTTTTACTCATTGTTTCACCTCCTTATTTTTTGATTTTTTTGCTATTGGTAGGATAATGACTTGAACCAAATCGCCATCGCCTAAATCAAGAGCATTACGTTCAGCTTCAGGAATAGAGATTCTCCCATTACTACTGATAGTAGTTTTGTAGGCACCCCAATTCATAAACGAAGGAAGCATTTGGCCGATGTTAAACATGGTATCCATACTTTTACTTTGTATGATAGATAGATTATCCATCACATTAGATTGAGTTTGTCGAGCACTGTCAGAAACTCCCTTTAGGGTTTCCAAAGGATTGAATGTTTGACTAGTTTGATTTGTCATCAATGAGCCAAAGTTTCTCATAAATTCTGCTTGAGCGCGTCCACTTTTTTGAATCCAAGATTTAAACATCTCAGTAGGGTCGTATAGGTTTTGATTACCACTCATAGGTATCAGTTGGAATTAAGTGTATTTAAAGGGATCTAAAGACCATTTAAAAATTCTAGTGCTTTGGAAGCAAAAGTATGAGGATCTTGAACATAAGGAGTATGTCCACATCCATCCATTCTAAAAAACCTACAGTCTTGAATTGCAGAAACAAAATCATTAGCGTAATTAATTGGGATAACAGGATCATTAGCACCCCAAATAATCAAAGTAGGGACAAAAATGGATTGAAGTTTAGTAGTTATTGGTTTTGAATTTTTTAATCCTAAAAGAGTAGACATGAAAGCAAGTTTAGCATTGGGTAATTGCATCCGTTCTACAAACCCATTAACAATATTTTCTTCAATATCTTTACCAGAACCCTCCATTAATTCAAAAGCATTTTTTGCACTAATTTCATTTGGATAGAGTGCAGCCATGATATATGCTTCAAGGGCAGGAGTAGATTGTTTCATCACTCCAGAAGGAGATACAAGAATAAGTTTTTCGATATTTTGAGAATGTAAAGATGCATATTCCGCAGAGATTTGCCCACCCAAAGAAGAACCGATGATGTTAGGACGAACAATGTTAGATGCCATAAAAAATTTTTCAAGAAATTCTGAAAAAAAATCAAGAGTGTAATCAGCAGTAGGTTTATCGCTATATCCAAAGCCTATCAGATCAGGAACTACTACACGGAAATTGGCTTCAAAAAGAGGTATCACAGGACTCCATCTTTCAGCTGACGCGCCTAATCCATGAATCAACACAAGAGTATTTTTAGAATTACCGGATTCAAGATATCTTATTTTATGTCCATCAATTTGAAGAAATTTTTCTTCCACTATTTTAGCAACAATTATCAGAACTAGATAAGTTTTGATTAATTAAGCGATCAAGTAAGTAGGCAAATCATTTAGATTTTCAAACAGATAGTAATAGGAAGTATGTTTTTTAAGATCAAAAATAGTCCAATCATGTGATAAAAAAGAAAATATCAAAAATTTTAGTTCCGCTAGACGGTTCTAAAAACTCCATTAGAGGATTAGAAATGGCAATCACACTGGCTAGAAATTGCAGAGCCACCATCACTGGAATATATTCTATTTATGCTCCACCTCATTCAGAATTCAAAGGGGTAGGATCAGTGGAAAAAGATCTAAACATACAAGTAAAAAAATTCATGGGAGAAGCAAAAACACTAGCTGCAAAAAACGGCATAGTATTTAATGAAAAAATTGCAAGAGGCGAAATAGGTTACAACATTATCAAACTCGCCCAAGGAAAAAACAAATTTGATATGATTGTGATTGGATCACGAGGAAGAAGTTCTACAAAAGAAATGTTCTTTGGCAGTATATCGAATTATGTTATACACACATCAAAAATCCCAGTTGTAATTGTAAAATGATCTAAGAAAATCCGTGTTTCTGGAAATATTTTTGATGGTATTCTTCGGCTTTATAGAATGTAGGTGCAGGTACTATCTCAGTTACTATAGGTAGATCGTATTTTCCTGATTTTTCAAGTATTTGTTTTGAGGTTTCAGCAATTTCTTTTTGTTTTTCATCATGATAAAAAATTGCAGAACGATATTGAATTCCAACATCAGGACCTTGTCGATTTAATGTGGTAGGGTTATGATTTGTCCAAAACACATTTAGTAATTCTTCAAAAGAAATTTCATCAGGATCATAATCTACTTCTACAGCTTCTGCATGTCCGGTTTTATCAGTACACACTTCTTCATATGTAGGATTAGGAAGTTGTCCACCAGTGTATCCTACTACAGTAGATTTGACCCCTTTTGTTTTATTGAGTAAATCCTCAACATGCCAGAAACATCCTGCACCAAAAGTAGCTTTCAAGATAATAACCAAAAGACAATGCCAAATTAAAACTATTTGTTAAAACAAAATCTAATTAATAATTATAATTCCTTCTTGAATAAGAAATTTTAAAAAAATTGCCAGATTGTCCAATTAGATTTAATTGACATCAGTAAAAATTTCTACGACTTTTTTTGCCAAAATTTCAATATTTACGGTTGGTTCTGCAGAAATCAACAATAGAATTTTAGTGATGGGAAAAGGGAAGCTCACTAAAACAACCTTATCTCGTCTGGCGACTAGATAATTTATCGGTCCTAGACTTTCATCAAATTCCTTTCGTATAGAGGCTTTTGAAACAAAATCAAAAAATGATTGTAGTTTAGTCTCATCGCCTTCATAAGGAATAAGTCTTTCTTTGAAGCCACCTGCGATTAATTTACCGTCTTTATCAACAATTCCAGCAAATCGGATCTCAAATTCTCGAAGTAATTGGGCACATTTCTTATTAAACAGATTGAGAGTGGCATCCGATCCAGACATTATAACATGAATTAAAATATCAAAAATAAAAACCTAGTCAATTTCAAGAAGGAATGTGAAATTAGTTTCAGACATATAATACCAAATGAGCAAGTCTAACTACAAATGACATTTCAATAAAATATAGTCAATAATTTTCTCTTCAGAGGCTTTTTTCATTTTTTGAAGAGACATGAATAGAATTTTCTCAACGTATGAAGGGTAATTTTTTAAAATCAATGCTCTTAATTCGGGTCTATGCTCGGAGTAATAATCAGCAAGAGGTTCATATACATTTGAACCAATTAATTTTTCTTCAGATATTGAAAAGCCAGAAGACAGAATTAAATTTTTGAGATAATTAATACTGTAATGTTCTGATGACCACGTAAATTTTAAAACCCCCAGTTTTCGAAAAGAAGAATTTTTTACAGTTACAGGAACTGCTAGTACAAGTAAACCAGATTTTTTTAATATTCTATGAGATTCAGAAATAAAATCTGATAAAGGTTTGAAATGTTGTACAGATTCCAATGCTAAAACACGATCAACAGAATCAGGAGCAAAGGGTAATTTTGTAGAAGTTGAATTTAAAAATTCAATATTTTTTTCTTGTCCAGAAAAAACTAATTGTTTGAAATTAATATTTACATCATATAATTTAATATCAGAATAGGTATTTTTCCACAATTTCGATGGTGCAGATAATCCACTACCTACATCAACAACATGTTTTGCAGAGAACAAATCAGCCATATCTGCAAAAATCATACATAAATTATTTTGAGCAGTAATTGGATCTAAATGATTTTTTGACCAGAATCCAAAATTGAGCATTGACCCACCAGTTGCCAATTGCATTACAGGGGAAAGAGAAGTGTAAAGATTTACAACATCTTTTTCATTTCTACGAAATGTCCATAAAAATAGATCAAGGTAATTTATCGATATCAAAAATAATTCTAAGTTATTTTAAAGACGAGGTTATAAATTCTAAGGCAAGCCTTCTGAATCTTCAACACAGTGTTTATGAATCCAATTTTCATCTTTGTTTTTTGCAATCTCTTTTCCAGGTTGAATTTTATCACCACAAGAACTGCATGATGTTACAAATTTTGCTTTCATGTAATATTATCATCAATCTTGAATAAATTTACTATGTTGTAATTAGCACTAGCTAAAGATTAACATATTTTATTAATTTGACATATTTAGTCAAATCATGAGTGATTCAAATTCTGGAATAGATTCAAAAATAATTCTTGCAAAATGGACAGACAGATTTCTTGCATGGTTAATCGATTTCATCGTTGTTTCAAGCATTTCAACATCAATAATTTTCCTGTCATTTGGAACATTATATTATGAATTTGATGAAGGTGGTCTATGGGCTGAAAATACACAGTATATTCCAACAAGTATTTTGTTTTTTGTGTACTGGGTAATTTTAGAATATAAAACAGGTCAAACAATTGGAAAAAAAATTCTTAATTTGAAGGTAATCAATATTTCTGGAAATAGTCCTAGTTTGAAAGGAGTAATAATTAGCAGTTTTGGAAAAGCATTTTTGTTGCCAATAGATGTGCTTCTAGGCTGGATTCTAACTAATGAAAAACGCCAAAGGGTGTTTAACAAGTTAGGAGATACACTTGTTATAAAAATTAAGATTTCGGATGACAAATCAGACATCAGTTATTCAAAAGATTAGATTTTGTTCACAAATTACTTTGAAGAATTAAGCATCAGATCTATTAACAACATTTGATCTTTTTTGGATAGTATGTCCAATAACAATAAAGAGTGGTGGATAGGACTACCGGAAGAACTACAAAACGACATTGAATTTGAAGGGCAGTAAACAAAATTTATTTCAAATCCACAAAAATTTGGAAAAACAAGGCATTTCAAAATCAATCAAACAACTGATAACATATGAAAGAAGGATTGCAGGAATTTATCTGGAGAATCTAACTAAAATATTCAATAAATTAAATCCAAAATTTCAATGAAACCCAGAGATTCTTACCATGAATCTTTTGAAAATGAAGAGAAGCTAGACTTCTATCCATAGAATCTCTCCACTTTCCAATTTTTTGCTTGTTCGAGTTTGTTGTTATTTCTCCTCGAATCTTTGTAGATAGAATTGAATTTGTTCTCATTCCAATCCTCTCTTTGTTTGCAAGAGAACTATCTCGTCTCTCATCTTCATCATTTTTTCAATGATTCCCTCTAGCAGATCAAATTTTTCAGGATCTTCTACTGCGAGAACAAACTCATCGTAGCTGATTTTGTCAAAAACTACATCAAGTTTCTTCACATCATCCCATATTCCACTTGAACGAGCCTTGTATTCTGTTAGAATAGAAAATGCTTTTTCGATATTGCCATCTTCTACATCTAACTCGGCTAGAGCCTTTGCTCTAAGTGGGTTGGCTGTTGCAATGATTTTTGCAAGTTTTCTTGGACCCTTGTATGTTGCTTCTAACTTGTTTTTTCTGACTAGTTCTATGAAATAGTCAAGATTGACTGGATCTTCAGTTAGCCAGTTCTTCAAAACTCTGCTTTGATAAAGTTCCATAAAATACGAGAACTTTGTAACATAGCTTTTGTCTTCCGAATGTCTTTTTCCATATTTTTCAGTAGCCTTGAAAGCATCGTAAAAATTTGATACTTTGCTCTTTGTCATGCCAAGTTCTACTCCAACTTCTTCTATGCTTTCACCATGATTGTCTATGAAGTCATAGACTACAGATGCTTTGTTCAGTGCAGCCCAATCATTTTTTCCTGAGACATGATCTTGTGCTACAAATACATCGATTTCATGTTTTGTGCCATGTAGTACAAAAACTGGAACTACTTCAAAGTGATTCTTTACAAATCCCCCTATCTTTCCAGCTTTGATGTCATAGTCTATTCTACGTAGAGCAACCGTTCTTCTAATTCAGATTCTTTCCCTTTTAGGAATCCTATATCATCAGGAGTTAACAAAATTATCGTATAATCAATAGCATTGGAATAACTTTCTAATTTTTCAATTATTGCCTTTCCACCATGGGGTAATTCATGAAGTATTTTTGGAATAAGTCCTTTACTTTTTAAGAATTTTATAACAGCACTCTTTACATTCTCATTTCGACCATGAACAATGAACACGCTCTTTTTCCCTTTAAACACACTTTCAACTATCTAAAAAATATTATAATATTCTTCTTTTTTACACAAGGAAGAGATTAGATTTGGTTTATACTCGAATTATTTTGTACTAATCATAATTTTTTTGGGTTTTCATACTAATTTCTTCTCTATTTCTCTTTAGTATTATAACTTGAAAAAGTTTTCCATACAGTAATTGTTTCGAATTCAAAAGATCACAATCTTTCAATAACTCTATAAGCAATAATTCAACACCACAATTATGACAAAAGACGAAATTGGCGGTCGTTCTGTGAATATTACAAAAGAAAATGATAAAATCAAAGTTGTTTTTCATCAGTCAATGCATGAACTGACATTCTTAGATCAAGAAAGTGTCCCTTGAAATATCTCTCGTTATCTTTTAGTTTGTATTTCTTTTGCGGATCAAATGTGCTTCCCCAATTGATAAATGACAAAGTACTAGACACATGATTGATGAATCCGAAGATAGAATCCCAATACGATAAAACCTTTTCTGATCTTGACATTACTTTGAATTGTCTTAGTTTTTAGAACATCTCAAGCTGAAGATTATGAAGTATTCGTACTTTCAACACTGTTTAAGATTTTTAAGCTAAAGAGTTTCCACAACCACCACAAAACTTTGTACCATGTTCAGACTCAAAGTTACAGTTTTCACAAATTAATTTCAAGGGTTTTCCACAACTTTGACAGAATTTTCCTTTACCCGCTAATTGATAGCAGTAAGGACACAGATTAGAGTCATCAGCATCATTTTTACACATTCCTCTTTCTGAATTCCAGCAATATTCACATGCCCATAAACCACATTTTGGACATTTTTTGAGATATGTCTTTGCATCTTCCTGTGCCAAATCAAATGCTTCAGAATGTTCTTTATGCCATCGTGGAGACATTTGATTATATCTACCTGCCACCGCATCTGCAAGAGATTCACTCTTGTCACCTATCTTATCTCCGCCACCACCTTAAAAAGGATTACTTGTAAGCTTGGATGCTACAGATGCTCCAATGTTAACGCCCTTCCCAACCATACGTAATTTTGCACCCTTTGTAGCCGTCCTAGATTCATAAAATCCTGTCTTGTATTCTTCACCATTAATATCACAAATGAAAGTAAACTGGTAGCCAGTTTCAATACTTTGATCAGAGCATTTTTTTGTAAATGGAATAAGTGGTTTGATTGGTTCAACAGAAGCATGTATCCGCAGCATGGACACCACAAGCCATCCCACTTTATGTAAATCTCACAAGTGGTGCATCGCTTTGCACCTTGTCTGTACCATGAATCGTTTCTGTTCCCCTTTGTTGTTTTGTATCTATGACAGATTCCGTTGCAAGTCATTTTTTTAATATCTTTTTCAATGAGTTTTGGATTCTATTTATTTTGTAAATTAATCATATATTGGATCTTAAGACCAGCAACGATCAGTTACCTGATGAGAGTTCCAATTGTATGTCATCAACCAGAGATAGTATTTAGATCATTCTGAGAATTTGTATGAATCATTTCTACGTGTCTCTTTTATGCAAATTCTTTAAACCATAATTTGGAATTAATTCGAGAAGTCATCTAACCGTTTAACCAACCGACCATAACCAGTCCAAGGGGATGGGCCAACTTTTGCCCATCCTTTTCAAATCGTCTTTATCAGTTATTGATTAATACAAATCACTTGATGAATAATATGAACGAATCATTCGTGTTGCTTTTATTCAAATGCTGCAAGTTACATCATGAGCAATCAAAACAAATCAAAATAAATCAATTTCATGGGAAGAAGTACAAGGACTGTCATGGATCTTTTACGAGGACTAGATTTTGTCTATAAAAGATCTCCCTTTGGTATAATCATGGTTTAGTGTGGACGAAAATAATACCAATTCTGAACAAATAATTTTTCACAGTATTCTTCAAGACATAATTTTTGAAATGTATGATTTTTATGCCATAACATAAAGTTCTCGCTTTTTTGATTCTTAATTTCTAAAAACAAACCGTAACAAATTTCTCCACATATTATACACTTGCCATATCTAAAGGGGAATTTTGCTTGTCCACATTTCCCACATGTTCTTTCTTGTAGTATCTCTTGTTTATTCATTTCATATTACTATCTTACAAAATTGCTTAAAATGATGATGAAAATTTTGCTATCCTTTGCTAGCAAAAAACTCGACATGATTTTAACTAATTCTAATCACTATCTTCTCAATGAAAAAAACAAGCTTTGCATCACAGAGATGCTCTACAGATGACATTGTTTGTGTACCATTCAAACACACTGTACCATTTAAAAATAAAAAATTTTATTGCAAAACACAGCACGCTAAAAAAACAAACTGCAGAAAAACAAACAGAGCACTTATTCTTCAGGGAGGTGGGGCATTAGGAGCCTATGAGGTGGGAGTTTTGAAATTTCTATCTGAATCATTACAAAATGAAGATAAAAAAAGAGATGATGTTGAAAGACCATTATTTGATATTGTGGCAGGATCGTCCATGGGTGCAGTCAATGCGGCAATTCTAGTTCATAACGTGACATTCCCCAAAGACAGAAATCAAACAATTTCCAAAACCTGGGACGCTGCCATTAAGAGATTGTATGATTTCTACATGGAGATAAGTGACCCTATTTTTTCTCATCCGTTATGGTGGACAAACAAGCTACTTGAAAATAAAATGTTTGAGCAATTCTGGAACATCTCAAATCTGCTGAAAAAATTATTCTTTACTATGGATTTCACTGGCTATGAGTTGTGTAGTCAAAAATATGCTTTGCTGAAAAAGAGCAGGATGGAATCTGATGAAAATATTTTGTTTCCATTGTTGCAGTATGTAGACTTTTTAAAACAAGCAAAATACAATTCTTTGCCTACTGCTGAAAATGCACGTAGATATTATTCATATCTCAGTTCGATTCTGTTTGGAATCCCCAAAGTGCTCAATCCTGCCATAGTTCAGCCTGATCTGTCTTATTATGATCCGTTATGGTGGACTCACATGTATACAAGGTTTAGCAATGAGCCCTTAATCAAAACTATGAAAAATTTTTGGGATTATGATAAATTTCCAATTAAGACAAAGAATAGTCAACCCCGATTACTTTTGGTTACAGTTGATGTTGAGGATTCATCCGTACCAGTAATTATTGACAGCCATTCAAAGAATAAAGGAAAAAATTCTCTTTATACAGAATATGGAAATTTAATGCAATACCGGCTGGATTATCCTGATGGTATAACAGCAGACCACGTACGAGCAAGCATGTCCACACCATTACGTCATGAATATCCTTCATTTGAGGTTTATAATAAAAAAACAATGAAGCATGAATTGAGACATTTTTGGGATGGGGCATTTCTATCAAATTCTCCTATCATGGAGGTAATAGATGCACATACTGACTACTGGAATAGCCATGGATCTTGTGAACCTCCTGATCTGGAACTGTATGTGGTCAATCTCTTTTCTACCATAAAAAAAGGAATTCCAAATGATTCCTATTCCATACAAGACCGTGAAATGGACATGAAGTTTCAAAACAGAGTAATACCAGATATGATATACAAAATCAATTTCAGATCCTGCTCAGAGAAAATAATTGAGCATCTGATTGACTACTCACAAAAAAACAATGTCAAAATTTCCTCAATACTGCCAGGTGATTTTATCAAATCAGACATTTTCAATTTATTAAATGGTAAGAAATACAGAACACCTATCATTACCAAGGTTGTTACGATTGAACGACAAGAAGATGTAACAAATTCTGTGTTTGGGAAGGTTTTTGATTTTTCCAGAAAGACGATATCAAAATTAATTGATGATGGATATCAAGATGCAAGAAAGACAATCCTGAAATAAAAAAACAATGTTTTCTGGACTAATTTTTTGTCATTTGCAATTTTTACAGTAAACCCGTACGAATTTACATTCATACTCTACTTCTCCTATGGATACATTGCATTTTGCGCATCGCACGATTCTAGTGTCATATAAATTCAGAATATGCACACCTGCCTTGAAGTGATGTTTCGTTTTATTATTTGGGTCATTTGAATAGATTTGTATATGTATCTTAATACTATGATGAATATTCTACACTTAGTTGTTAGCAAAACCCACAACACCTTAAAAACGATATGATTACAATGTGATCATTTTTTGTTAGATGTTGTAATGAATAAATTTTTTCTTCAAGTTATAAAAGGAAATTCTATGATTTACTTAGTTTGGATTTGAAATAGTAATACTAAACATTGCATTATCTAATTCATTTTCTAACACTATCTTATCCATTTTTTTTAGCATGGCTATATAGATTTTACATTGAAGTTCAGACCAATTTCTACCAAGATCATGTTTTGATAAATATATTATAGAATCAAGTTCCTCAAACTTTGCAAATTCTATGTTGTTTTCCTTGTTCCATTTGAGTAGTCTCTTTTCAAACTCCTCATAGTCAAGCTTTCCGACCTGAATCTTCATCTCACCTAGAATATATGATGCAATGTCTTCTGTGCATTCATCAATTTTGGAGGCATCTAGTATATTCATGTACTTTGCAATAACGAATCGGGCCTGGGTTATTTCACCTCGTTCTCTCTTCTTCTCCCAAAAATCTAATGATTTTTTGACAATATCTGCTGCAAGAGAAGACGGCTTTGTCTCTTTTTCATCTGCTACTTTTTTCAGTTTGTTAGAGTACTTTTCATCTAGTCTAAAATTGAATTGTTCTCCAGGCATGCTATGTACGTTACACATTAGTTTGACTTTAAGTATTTGATATTTTTGCTAGTGATTGCTAGCAAAATTTTCACCATTGATAAATATCAAAAATTCATTTTTAGCCTCAATTACTAGAAAAACAATCAAAACAATATTGTTTGCTTCTTTGATTGCTGCAATGATTCTCCCATTCTCAGGAATGATGATGGTAGAAGCTGCACCAAATGAGAATGCAAGTGATAAAGCAAAAGAAAATACTGCAAAAAAATACCGAGTTGAAATTCTATCAACTGAAATTCTTGAAGAATCAATTATTGATGGTGTCAAAGTTGTGAAATACAAACAAAAAATTAAACAAATTGACAAACCAACAATGAAAGACTTTCTAGAAGATAGTAAAGGATACATTGCTTTCTTAGAAAGTGAATATGGTGAAGAAGGTAAAAAAATGGTAGCCGAGAAAATTGCAAACTTTGCAAAATCTCAAGCAACTAGTACAGATGAATATGAAATTGAAACCGTGAAATATGGTGATCAATCCATAATCTTCGAACCTAAAACACATGAATATCCTTGGTCATCATCCACAATCAAAGATCCAATTAACATAGTCTTCAAAGGCAATGGAAATTCTGGAAATGCAAAGACTGTGATTGATAACAATGCTTCTCATGGTTGGAAAGGTGCTTCTGGATGGCCTCAATATGTACAAGTCGATGAAACAATTCACGGTGGAATCTCATATTGGTCTGTAAGTGGTGATCAACTTGAAGAAGGTAGTTACTATGGTGAAAGATACCATCTAAGAATCTTTAACGGTGGTGATGACTCACATGGACAATTTGATAAATGGTCTCTTGGTGCAGTACATAAAGAAACTTGGAATGGTTCAGGACATACACTAAATTCAAACACTTGGGAAACTTCTGAATCAGAACTAAAATCTGATCTTACAGGAGCAACAGGTGTAAGTAGTGTAAGTACAATCAATCTCTCCAATTCTGGTTACTATCAAGGTTACTGGAATGGCGGAGTTGCAGGATTAATTACTCTAAATTAAATGCCCCTCCTTTTCTTTTTTTTATTATGAATAAAAAACTGTTTTACATTTTAATGGCAACTTTACCGGCATATGGAAGTATAATTTCTATCCTCAATTTTAGTGGTGATGATGGATTATTGAGTGGACTCAATACAGTGATTACATTAGTTATGATGCCAATAGTTGGTTCACTAACTATTGATTTATGGAATTCTATAGATGATACTCTTCGTATCCCACTTCTCAATTTACAGCTCATAATTTCTAATCTACTATTTTGGATACCCGTATCTTTTGGAATTTCATTAATTCCATTCAAAAGGGTGTTTTCTTATAAGTGAAATATCTTTTTTACTACTTGGGGGCAACTATTGGATGCACTATTAGATACACTATTAGTTCTCAATGGATTATAACCTAATCCTTTTTTTATTTTTATAAATGATATTTTTGTATGATAAAATATGCTAAAAGAATTTTTTAGTTTATTATGCAAATATAAAATATTTCACGATTATCAAGCTAATGAACAAGGAAAAGAGATTTGTAATTTTTGTGGAAAAGAAAAAACATATGATAGTACTAGTGGTTGGATGCCTTAATACATACAAAACAATTAATTGAAAATTTTGGACAGTCCGTTAAGAATTGATTTTCTAAAATGAATATTCTTCCTATGACTTGTTCGGATATAATTTTGAATAATGTCTATTTGTATTAATTATTTCTTAAATTATTCAACTTTTCATATGGAATAGTGATGAAAAACAACCAATCTTTACAATAAAAAAGCAACCCTGGTCTTTACAGAACCTAAAATCATGTGTAATGAAAACCCAAATTGTGACATTAGTTGGTTAGAACAAGATCGAGAAGGTCTAGCATTAATTCAACAAGTAGGAATCTACGTTAATCATTGGTCAACTATACGATTAACATTTGAACCTTGTGAAGCAACTGTTCCAACTTGTACTGCTGTAAAAGATAACAATGATAGTGGATATGATTCAGTTGAAATATCGCCAACATACATTCACATACAAGATGCTTGGATTGAGACAGAAATGACTGGATGGGGACAATATGGTTCATTAGTATTTGTAATGGGACAAGTCACTGCAAGTGAACAAGGAAGTGCCAAATACAAATCAGGCACTACATATGTTTCATATGATACAAGTTTGTACAATCCAAACTATGATGAAGAGTCGCAACCAACAATAACATTCACTAGTTACGACTATTAATCGTAACAGTCTCTTTTTTTCTTATGAAAAAAATAATATTGATTGCAGTTGGAGTAGCAATTATACTTGGTTCAATTCTCTATCTAATTCCCAGTAACGTAACCGTTGATGAACTTCAATTAATTGATGAACATACAAATTTTGCAGAAGAAAATCAATTTTCTACTTTATCTAAATTTAGGATTATTGATGAGTCTACTATTCTAGTTATTCTAAATAACACTAACAATAATGTATATTTTTCAGGCGGTGAACAAATAAAATCTAATATTGAACTCTTTGTTTTTGAAAAAATGTACAAGATTGATGATATGTTCATACTAAGTGCAAAGCAACGCGAAGATACAGTTATACAAATTTTCAAACTAGGATCAATAGATATTTAAAATCGTACTGTAACGTTTCTTCATTATGCATCTCATGTACCATTTACAGATAATTTAAAACAGGCAGACTTTGTCGGAAAGAAGGTATCTGAAAATTAGATATAAAAAACAACAATTTTAAATCAAAAAATCCAAAACCAACCAAGTACATTTCACGCCTAGTTTGTGGCTATTTTTCTTATCTTTTGCTTGCATTCTGAATTATCATTTTCCATTTATTTTCTCCATTGATTATAATCTCTGCTTTGTCAGCAGGAGTTTTTCCATGTAACGCCATATGAGGTCGTACATAATTGTGATATAACTGATAACCGTCAATAATTACTGAATCATCTTTTTTGATTCCACGTACAACTTTCTCTCTGTCTCTAAATTCTCCATTAAGGCGTTCCATCTGATTGTTATTCATGTCACCTACTTGTGGTGTTATCTTATCCAGATGTGTTTTCATCAACGTGTATTGTTGAATATCGGATATCTCTGAATACATGTTTGAGAATGGTGGAGAAACTGATTTTGTGAATCTCATTCAGGGATAAAGACTATTTTTTTGCCCAAATATGATCAGATCTCTAAGGGCCGCTTTACTTCTTTTTGATAACTTTTCATCGTTTTTTTCTTTTTTTATAATGAATTCCACGTGGGTCTGAAAATTTTATCCTTAACTATATCCCCTAGCAGGTTATGCTGGGGATATAGTTAAGGTGAAAAATTTAGTACCCACGTGGAAATGAAAAAAAACTGGAAAAATACTACAAAAAATTACTGTAGTTAAATATGGTACATTCTACATTTTAAAAAAAAGAAAAAAGATAAACCCTTATTTTTGAATTGTTGCTCTTGCGAGTAGTGATTCTTCTAGTAATGTTTTCTCGTGGCCTATAGCTTGACCATTTTGAATTTTAAACATACCATGTGGACCAGAATTTAATGTGATCTCACCATTTTCATCACTAATCATAGCAATTACAGTGTCTCCTACTTTATAATCAACATAGGTTCCAAATAGAGATTTAATGACAACTGTTTTGTCAGACTCTCCTTTTAGATTATCATCCACATTGATTGTATAGTAGATAACTTTCACTTCTGCTCGAACATCTTTACTATCCTTTGGTACAAATACAGTATCTTCATTCCAATATTTTGTTACTTCTTGGATGTCAACTAATGTTCCTTTGATCATCGTATCTGATCTATCTGCAACCTCTATTGGATTAGTGACTATGTATGATCCAATACCGCTGGGTCCATACAATATTTTTTCATTTTGTTTGTATGAATTTGTTGGATTTTGGATTGTTGAATCGACTTCTGTTTCACTTGACATGAAATCAGATGTTCCTACAACTCCAAAAGCACCTAAAAATATTGCAATACTTGCAATTATTCCAATAATTATCAATAATCTACTTTTCATAATCCCCAT
>JAJRWR010000030.1 GCA_024276695.1 archaeon | reverse complement strand
CTTATGTCATCATCATTTCTTATGTCATCATCATTTCTTATGTCATCATCATTTCTTATGTCATCATCATTTCTTATGTCATCATCATTTCTTATGTCATCATCATTTCTTATGTCATCATCATTTCTTATGTCATCATCAAGATCCATTTTAGGAGTAAATTGAAATGTAACAGAATCAACAATGTTCAGATCTTGCGGCAAACTATCTTTAGTATCAAAAACATAGCTCACTTGAAGTGTATATTCACCAAATTCCTGCCAAAAGGGATTATTTTCACGTGGAAGTATTACTAGATCATATTCATTACTACGATCAAAGAAATATTCATAATCACCATTTGGAGTAATTATATCAATTCTAACAATGGCATTATCAGGTAAATAGATAGTTCCAGAAACGTTAATCCGCTCGCCATAGTGATACACTTGCTTATCGATTTCAATATTTTCAGCATAAGCTATGGGAATGAATGCTAAGATAAGTAAAGAAAACGCTACAAAAATGTTTTTTGAAATCATTGTATTTTTTTATCAAAATCACTATTTTAAGAGTGCTATAAAATGATTCATCAGAATTAGTTGCGTCAACAATTTTTTCTAAAGAATCAATTGTTGTTAGCAATAATCAACATATCTATTACTAGTCTTACACGTGCTCAACTGTATGATTTTGTGCGTGAAAATGTCATTGAGCAAAATGTAGTGTTCTTTGCAACAGATTCTATCTGTACAACCAAGAAACTATAGATGTAAATTCTATTAGACTGGGTGATTTTTCATTTGATAATGAGACTGATGACGTCTTTGTGTTACAGAATGGATTCTATCGATTCAATGGTACATGGAAGCAGAGAGGATTAGGAAAATTAGGAACTAAGGAAATAGAGCATCTAGATACATTTGAGAAAGGAGGTAGATTATACTATCGATTCAATGTATTGAGAAATTCGAGACTACGTTCCAGTATAATTCAAAATAAGCTACAAGACATTGGAAAAATTAAACCGATTACTAGAGAATTTAACCTGAATGCAGATAGGAAAAGGTTTTGGTTGGGAAGAATTGAGAGTATGGATGATGAAATTATGAATGAATCAATGTCATTGCCACTAAATTATTTTTTAGAGTAATTTGGATTGAAATGTATCTATATTTTTTTTGTATTCACTTAGTAAATCCATAGCCTCAGAGGATTGAAGTTTTTTCTGCAAGGATATTTTTTCATTTTCATTTAATCTACTAACATAATCAAAATCGGTTACTGATTCACTATCTAATATCAATCTGTTGCCATCTTCTGTCAGAAGGAAACCTCCATCTTCTAAAAGAAGAAAACTTTGAAACATGTCGATGTTAAATCTTCTACTGTCTATTGCTTTTTGATCAGATTGAAGATTATGATATATTTCTCTAATGCCTGCATGCACAATTAAATTCCTTAAGGTAAAAAAATAACACACTAGAGGAATTGTTTTAAGTTCATTAAATGATTTAATGTATTTCTCAATGTATTTTATCATTGGATGGTTTGTATTATTTTTAATTAATTTATTATAATCTAGAATTCTTTTTTTGTTTTTAATGATGGGGAACAAATTTCTGCATTCAAGTATGACTCCATAGAGTATGATGACCTGATCTCAAGGAATGCAAAAATTGGACTGTATGCAGTACCAGAAGATTATGAAAAACCAATTTGTTTTACAATATCAGATGACAATATTGTGTATCCTCTGGATTTTCTATCAAGATACTTAGAAGAAACCTCCCAAATTAGAAAAGATGTTCAATTTTCTGACACTCCACCAGAATTTTACACTCGCTTTGATACTGATATCAAGACAAGCCTTGTCTTGGATATGATTGAAATGTATGACTTTGATGCAGTAAAAATCCCAACAGACAACAACGTTGCGCAAATTCCAGATACCGTATATTATTTTGACTGTCCATTTGAATACAAAAACGAACAGATGATGGTACGCATAATGTTTGAATCTCATTTTTGGGAGAACATGCCAGTATTTATCAACGTCACAAGAAACGATATCGGACTTGCAACACTTGCCAATGGCAACATTAGAATCTTTGATGGAGGAATTAACAATACCGTTATTTTTCACAATGAATTGAACAGAGAAATCACATTAAGGTCCACTGACCCAATCAATTACCAGAGAAATGAAGATGATAGATATTATAATCCACATGAACCAGAGAGACTGTTTGAAAACGAGTTTTCCAAGAATACAAACGAGGATAAAATCATCATCCCTCCAGAAAAGTCATTCTCGTACCACTTTGGAAGTTGGGGCACGCCATATGGTATTCCTCTAAACTATACAATAACTCCTGCAAACCTCAAAGGGACCATAACTGTAACACCGTACTATGATTGCGCTCCATCGCATGACATATTCTTGCCATATGCAAAAATCCACAAGATTCCAGAATCGCCTTCGTATCTTCCGTTAGGCTACAAGTATGAGTGCGGATTTTACCACTATCCCGAAGCTGCAACATACTATGCAAACAGCACACAAAGCGAATCATTTAAAGATAAGTTGGGCCATGGAATAAACCCAGAATTTCTTGCGTCTGGCGGGTTGGCAATCAGACTAGCAGATGCAAAATCATATGGATATCCATATGAGATGCACGAATCTGACAAGTTCACACGACTGGCAGAAAGGTTCTCTGCAGATTCCATGACGACATATGTCAATGGATATCCAGCTGCACTGGAAAAGGTAAATTACGGAGATAGTATTTTTGGAAGAATAACGACATACTTGGATCATAATATGCTGTACGTCATAGAAGGCGGAATGCCATTCTCAGAGCTGTACAGAATTGCAGAATCCATCCCATTTGAGAAGGGAGACGGACTTTTATCCATTCCTGAATCATTTTTCAATCCCTTCAAGGACAGATCCCTCATAATAAGGACATATGACCTCAAGGAGGTTTACCTGTCAGGGCAGCCCATCTCTTTTGAGATTTTGACTCAGGGTCATCTGCCCAATGAAGGTCATCTAGATGTGACAATCAATAACTCTAAAGGCAACATAGTCTGGAAAAACCCACAGCCAATAGACATTGGTGGCACGGAAATTGGATATGTAGACTATACATGGTCCACAGAATATGATTTTGAAGCTCCAAGAATCCATGATGCAGGAGTCTATACCATGACGGTATCTTGGAATGATGTTATGGAACAACACAAATTTCAGGTAAGAGAAGAGTCACAGTTTTCTTTATTGGAGGATATGATTCCAGAACGTACTCATCAAAAAGTCTTCTTGTCATTGTTTGATGATAACTGTTCCAGAAAAGACATGACTCAGAAATTTGTTACAAATACCTACATTGAGGAAATAAAAAACAGTCTGAAACAAAACAACGAGTTGCTAGGACTGATTTTTGAAAAACAAGAATTCACAATAAATGATGAGAAAAGAAGCAGGGAATACATAGTACCCAACCAAGTCATTGATTGTATTGAAAACATCAAAAATGACAGCATGCATCTTGTAGAAAAACTAGAACAGTTTGGTGAAAAACCAGAGATGGATATACAGCTGCTGTTGCGTGAATCTGAAATATTGTACCATGGTCATGAATATCAACAGGCAATAAAGACTGCTGATTTTATTTTGGAGAATTTAGACATCAATAATCCAGAAGCCATTATTACCAAGGGAAAATCTCTTTCAAGATTAGGAGAATCTAAAAGGGAATTAGAGACATTTGAAGAGATTATTAAAACCAATCCTGACTTTGCAGAGGGGTGGTTCCGCTTGGGACATGCATTGTCCAGTGCGGACCAGCACAATAGGGCAATACAGAGTTTTGATCAGGCAATCAAGATAGACCCAAACTATGCAGACGCATATGTTGGAAAAGCATTCACTCTGATGATCCTTGAAAGATATGATGAGGCTTTGGAGAATGCTGACGTGGCTGTTCAGATATATCCTGACATACCCGCATACAGGGAAATTTATCAAACAGTTATGGATGTTTCAAAATCCCAGTAAGATAACTTTTTGATAATGTTATTTCCACAGGGAAATGAAATAATACAGAATTGCTTGTTTTAGAATAATGCGATTAAAAAGAACAAAGCCCATGCAAAATCCCGTTTGGTTTCCTTTAGAGCATCTCACTCAAGGGGTAGAGGTGAACTTTATTCTTACGTTAGTTATGACATTTTGAAACTTAAGCATTTCCCAGAATTTCTCAATTTAATTTTGATCGATGGTTAATCGTTATGTATGATTCTTTAGATTCATAAATTCCTAATTTTATATTCACATCATGGCTTGCAAAGGAATCTGTCCCAGGTACAAGGCAAACAAGCCTTTTGGAATAAACAGCAGGTATGATAATGGTCAGAAAAGATGCTCAATATGCGAGATTTTCATAAACTGGGATGGCAAGCATTGTCCATGCTGCAGTTATGTGCTAAGGACAAAACCCAAGGGAACGCAGACCAGACATAGATTAATGATTTTACAACAAGTAAAAAGAATATAGATAGATTAATTACAATCATTCTTGTTTATCTGGCAAGAAAGTGCACGTTTGTTTGGCAATGGATATTATTCTAATTCCTGCACTTGTCACACACTACCTCAAATGTTTCCTCATCTAATACAAGCGAAACCCCTGACGAGTAGCATTTTGAGCATAATCCTATCATGGACTCTTTCATAATTTAAAATCAAATTAGAACTGTTTTGATTGAAAGTTTGTTCGATCTGGGTCAACGAATATTCATTTTTGGAATTGACTACTTTTTTCTAAAAACGACAAACATGATTAGAGAGTTCCATTGGGTTTATCTGGGATCTGTTTACTGGGATGATGTGTTTAATGACCTAGATTTTTAATTAGATACAATAAAAATTAGTTTTTAAAAAATATCTCTCTGTATTTCTGGTATTCAAGGAATTTAAGATGAGACAATTCATACTCAATTCTAGACAACATTATTTCCAATACTCCAATCTTCTGCACATAATTGACAAAATCAGCAAAATCCATAACTAAATGGTATTCTCTGTCAAAAAATTCTATTTTCTTTTCAATTGAGTCAATCTGATGTGTAGAATGTTGAATGGAATTTCGTATATGTGGATTATATGGTTTAACTAAAGACACAAACAAGCCTTCCTTTTCAAGTTCTTTCACTATGCTGCCTATCTGATACTTGTTTCTAATTTCTTTAAATGGCTTGTATTTGTTTTTGATTATCAAATTCATTCCATAAAGTATAAAGAATAATGTTTCAAGATAACCTGCAGATTCTTTGAAGATGTCAATATGTCGTTCAATAATTCTCTTTGAAAATCGTTTTCTCGATCTTAAAAGATATTTCACATGTTTGTTTAATCGTTCTGCACTTTGTGAGTGAGAAATGAATGTATCTATTCCTATTGATTCTTGAAATTTTTCAAATTGAGACATTCGTCCTAACTTTCCAATTTTGTAATAGATATCATGGATATTTTTCTGAAATGCATTTGCTTTTTTTTCAGAGTTTAACATTCTGGAATATAAAATCTTAGGATCACCTTGCTCAATCATTAATTTTGTAGGATTACTATCTTGTATTCCCAGCATATTAGCAAACAAGTTATCCATGAATTGTATTTGTTGGTTTATTTTGAAATTTTTAGGTAATACAGAATTATCAAGTGCAGTCTTTTTCTCACCTTGAATACTAAAAAAGTCTAACGTATTTTTCAAATCATCTCTATCTTTCTTGTTCAGACGTTTAGGAATTTTCTCTCCAGATATTTTTGACATAATTGGTCCCAAATACTCTAGAAGTTTGTCTCCTATCTCCTCAACATCTTTATCCAATATTCTAGATTTATTCTCCAATGTCTATTGTATCAAATCCAGCCTAATATTCTTGATTAAATCAACTCGTAAGAGAATACAACAGAACGTCTTACAAAAAAACAAAAGAAAGATTCAAGATTTTTTGATATATTCATTTCCATGTGGGTACGAAAATATCTCTCTTAACTATATCCCCATATACGTAATGCTCCCATCGGGATTTGAACCCGAGTCTTTGGCTTGAGAAGCCAAAATGCTTAACCGGACTACACTATAGGAGCTTGATAAAAAATAAATTCAATCTCAATTTAAAGGAAATGTTTTGACTTTGCATGAATTTGTGAAACTTTGTGAGTTGATTCCTTTATAGAAAAATCAAAGATATTCTTTCATATGAATATTAAAAAATTCATTGAAGAAAATGGGTTATCTGGACATCCTGTGGGGTTTGGAGGGTGCAGAATTTCTAATCTATCTTTTGATTCATGTGATTATGATGTTTTTGTTTTTGATGAAAAATCCGAATCTGACAAAATTATCAAGTGTGATGATGAATTTGTAATTCTTCATCATGCATCAATGTCTGAAACTCATTCTGAGAAACTTCTACAATATGATCAAATGCAAATTATTCATGATGAGTCATGGGATCTACGAATGATGCTTGCTAAAATTCGTGAAAAACATGCATCTTTATTTTCTGATTTTGCAAAAAACTGTCTAATTGAATCCCAATTTTGTTGCCAAAAAACTATCCAAGCAATAGAGTCCTCCGATGTATTTGCACCATGTTGGCAAAAATGTGCAACTTTCTATTTAGCTGATGCAATTTCCTCAATTAATCATCAGCGTTCAAGTCCTTCTCATATGCTTGATCTACTTCGAAAACTAGAGAAAAATTCTATCAATGGACATGTCTCTATTGTAACTCAGACTGTTGGAATTGAGCGAGCTACCCCAACGTTGCTTGAACGCATGTTGAAATCAACAATTGGATTTTCTGATTTAATTGAAAAAAATAACCATTCTGAAATTATTCAACAAAAACATGATTTCTTTGTGAAAAATTCTATGCTTTCGGATTGTTATTTTTATCTAGGATATGTAAACAAAGAAAACTTTATCAAAATCAAGCATACATTAAACCGTAAACAAGGTCTTTTTCACATCCTAAAAATTGCATTTGATGTTGAGGCTGACTTTAATCTGCTTAAACAACAATCAGATCTTGTGCAAAAATCTTGCAATGAAATTCTTGAGATTCTCACAAGTGCATAGTATTCTATCTGAATGTACTAACCTTTTAAAACAAGTACAATTACTGATTTATCATGGTAGATCAAGCATGTGGATGCGAAGCTGATAGCGGCGATCCAGATTACTCCTGTGACTGCGCAATGCAAGGTCATTGTATCTGCAGTTCAGATTGCAAATGTTCAACTGACGTTTGTAAAGAAGCTGTTGGACAAATGTCATAGATAGCAAATTTTATTTTTTATTTTTTATTTTTTAATGAATTAATCGTCTTCGTCCTCAAAGCCCCATGATTTTACTAACTCTTTTTGGAACTTGTCAGCTTGTTTCTCATCCAGTGCAAATCCGCAGTTCTTATGAGTAGGAACCACGGCCATCCCGTCTAGTTTGAATTCTACTTCAAACAAGTGGATTTTGGAACATTCGCACATTTCTGGAATTCCTGTACTTGTTCCTCTATATTTGCTTATTTTAATTACATGTTATTGCAAATTTCCCTCATTTTTTACAAAGATGAATAACGTTTAACTAGGATATTTTGTAATCGTTGTTATGAATAGATTTATCGTATTATTTGTGTTTTTGACCATCATCTCTAGTTTTGGATTTTCAAATCTTTCTTATGGTCAAGGTACTGGTACAGCAGGTGGTGTTAATGTTGATGGTACGTGGTATTTGGGTGAGGGTCTTAAAGAAGGGGATTATTTCGAGTATTCTTTGTGCGAATTAGATCTTAATGATTGTGCCCCAATTAAATTGAAAATATGGATCAAGGGACTCATACAATATGAAACTGAAACATTGTGGGATGCAAAAATTGTAATCCTTGATGGCAATAAAATAATCAAAGGCTCAATGGGTCTTGGTCAAAATGTTCCTGAACCTATATTGTTTGATGATGATCTTTTTGATTATGCTATTGCATTCAAGTCGTCATTGGCTTGGTTAGGTGCTTTTGCTACTGCAAATGAAGATGATCGAATACATGGACCACAAAAATTTAGTGATGCCGCATGGGGTAAAATTGGTGCAATTGGTGGATCTCAATTAATTCCAATACGTGCAGAGACAATAACAGTTCCTGCAGGAACTGTTGATTCAATTGTTGTTGGTTGGTATAGTGGTGATTGGAATGAAATCTGGATAGTAGATGATTTCCCTTATCCTGTTAAGGCATTAACTTATGCATGGATTACCACGGGTATTGCTCCAATAATGCATCAATACACTTTGTTGGATTTTAAAGAAAATGTGATGGATGATCCTTTCAAAGATGTTGTAGAAACAATTCCAAAAGAAGAATTATTAGGATGTCCTACAAAATTTTCTGATTATATTAGTGGTCGTGTTTCTACAAATACAAACTCTATGATGATTCAGTACAACTATGCTCCTGAATTTCCTATCGAAGGTTGCAATATTGATTGGAAAATAAATTTTATGAGCAAATTTAATGATGTAGAATTTATAGATCAGGTCCATTATGATATCTGGGTTGTAGATGAGAATGGCAAAAAACTGCGCTCATATGCCGAAGACCTTGGACGAAATGATCTGTTTAACGGATTTGGTCAAATTCATCTTCTTTTCCCCGTAGAAGAACCGGCAGGACTTACTCGATATGCAATATTTGTTCACGGCACAGGCCCAGAATATCAGGTACCTGATGCATCAATGGGAGGATATGCTATTGTAGAAATTGAAATTGAAGATAATCCTCTAGTTGATAATCCAACAGTAACCATTGTTACACCTACCCAAAATATCCCATCCTGGATTAAGAACAATGCTGGATGGTGGGCTAATGGTGAAATAGATGATAGCTCCTTTGTTCAAGGCATACAATTCCTAATTAAAGAAGGAATCATGAAAATTCCTCCAACTTCTCAAGGATCTTCTGGAGGTAGTAATGAAATTCCATCCTGGATTAAGAACAATGCTGGATGGTGGGCTAATGGTGAAATAGATGATGATTCTTTTGTAGGTGGAATTCAATTCCTTATTGAAGAAGGAATCATGACCATATCGTCCTAGATTCATCTACATTCAAATTGTGATTATTTATTAAAAATTCTGAAATAACATGGTTGGTCTTTTCAAACATCCTAAACGACGTCTCAAAAAATTACTCAGAGATGGAGAGTATGATGAGGCCATCGCGTTTGGAAGGAATCTGGAATCGGAATTTTCTGATGATCATGATTTTATGTTTATCATGGGTAGTGCATTCTCAATTGTTGATGATTTCAAGAGAGCACTGCCTTATTTTGAAAAAGCATTTGAATTAGATAACAACGATGTTGAAAACTTGACTCTGAAAACCAATACTCATTTAGCTTTGGAGCAAAAAAATGAAGCCATTGATTGTTGCAGACGTATAGTTAAACTTGAACCAAAAAATACAGAGGCACAATTATTGCTTGAAGAACTCGAAAGTCTTTAATTTTAAAACTATTCCTTCTTTTTCATCTCGTAAGCATTTTCCATTAACCAATCACAAAATGCTGTCACCTTATCATTAAATTCTGTCCATATGTGAACTGAATGTGGCAAGATGTCTATTTTCCAATTATCTGTAAATACCCTTACTCCTTCTTTATTTTCATACATGTAAGCATCCTCTGTTTTGACGTCTCCTAACATTTCTAATGCTTTTTGTTTGATAATTTCTCTATCTATCGGAAATCTCTTTCTGTCGTAATCTATAATTAAACTCAAATCTCGTTTTCCATACATTTCAAATTCTTCTATTTTACCTTGTTTTGGAAAATTTACAATTAGTTTGATATTGTACATTTTTCCAACTTCTTTACCAATTTCTACAATTCTTGTATATGCCATTGCTGGGTTTTTCTTTAAAAGAAATCTAATTTGTGCTAGGTCTTTTTTTAGACCGTTTTGCAAGTCTGCAACCAATTCTGAAAATATCATAATTGATCTTTGAAAAATTCCTATTATAATCATTAATTTCAGCCAAGATTAGTTTTTTTAGAACTTTGATTAGTCTAGAATATGGCAATGCCCATGGATTATGATGGTATGAGAACAGATGATGCTTCACTAAGAACTGATAATGTAGATGATTACAGGCGAACTTGCATTGATTTTATCAAAGACATTTCTCATGATTATGAAGCCTGGGTTGATTATTACAAATTGCCTGAAGATGAGGATAAACGAAGACGTGCTGGAATCCATGCTACTATAACTAGAACAAATGAATGGATTGCAAAAGTCCCACAATCAATCAAAGCAATAGATGTAGTTATGAATGATGGAATCCAAAAGATGGCCGAATTCACTGCTGGCAAACCATTTGATATTGGCGTTTTTGTAAACCGAAAATCAAGCTATACTGAAACAAAGCCTGGAATTATTGATGTAAATGTAAAGGCTGCTGGAAGACCGGGAAGAAAAATGAAGCTTGGATTTCACTTTAAAGATGACCGATTTAGAATAGAGTCTACTTGTGATGCATATTTGGATCAATCCAATTTGCCTACATCTGAATTTGAAATGCTTGATCTTAACTTGAAACTTCATGCAGAAAATGCCAAACCGCGTGATGTAATTTCATTTACTGTAACTGTTAGTGAAGTTGAAAATGATATTGAAATTGATAGACGAGGACACACAACAATAGTTCATTTGGTTTAATTTTCTAAGGCATCATATCTGGTTCTGAAACTGCTTCTAATTGTATTGGTGACTCTTCTACTTCAAAGTATTCAATAAACTTGCCAGTTTTTTCAAGTTTTATTGAATTGATTTCCTCTAACTCATCAAAGGAATTCATCTTTAGATATCCTTGTGATGCGGTATACAATACATTCTCAATGTAAAATGTTCTTGCATTGTTCATTCCATAATATCGTGAATCACTGTCAGAATGAGTAACTGTTCCTTTGGTGTTAATTCCATCTGATTTATTCAAATCAAATACATAAAATCCACTCCAGCGATTATACTCTGGTGCAAACATCTTTGAACTTGCACTATCTAGACTTTCAGTATCTCCACTAATTGGAATTGATAATACCTCTCTTGATTTATCAAAGAAAAATGCTTTGTGATTGTATAGTGCTTCTGATTGAGTGGAACTATCTCCAATAACTATATCATCTACAACCTTTGGGTTACTTACATCTGCCACATTGAATAATGCTATTTTGATTCCCAACTGCTGAACCCTTCCATCCCCAATTTCTTTGGTATCTCTACCCACTCCGATTACATGTTCCTCATCATATGGATGCAAATAGTTTGAAAATCCTGGAATTTTCAATTCTCCTAGAATTTTAGGAGTGTCTGATGACAAATCAATTACAAAGAATGGATCGATTTGTTGGAATGTTACCAAGTATAGTCTATCTCCCATGAATCTGGCAGAAAAGATGCTCTCTTCAGGTGCAATCTCTTCTAATTCTCCAACTATCTCTAATTGCTCATCTAACACATATACTGCATTTGAGCGAACTGTTCCTTCGTATTGAGTATAAATTTCGGTAGTAGTGGCAACTCTAAATCTGTCTCCGTTTTCATCCATGGCGAATTGATTTAGTAATATGCCTGGAACTGTACCTTTTGCAACATATTCAATTTTATCTTCATCAATTGATATTTTGTGAATTATTGTCTTTCTTGTATCTTCTTGAATTTTTCTGTCATATTCATTTAGAGCACTCTTAATTTTATCAAACAATACCTCTTTATCATTTTTGTTCATTTCATTGTATGATTTTTGCATTAGTTCTGAAATTGTATTCCATTGTGATGATGCACTCTCCCATTCTGAATTCTCGATTGTCTTTATCTTATCTTGAATATTTTTTGGTAATAGCGGTACTATTACATCAAAGAATCTATCTCTTGATGAATTTTCATAAAACCCATACGGCATATTTTGTTGATAAGTCAAGTAAAAGTTGTCTTTTGAAACATAAAATGATCCAGTGTATCCCATAAGGAATGTTTCTGAATTTATTGTATTATCAAAAATGTTGATTGCAGTTAATGTGTTAAAGTTTGAAAACTGCTCTACATTGTCAAAGTAAAATGCTTCTGGAGTCATGATTCTAACTGAACCCTCCATGATTGCTGGCAATCTTGGATATTGACGGTCTACATTGCTGTTTGTTACAAAGTATGCATAATCCCCAATCATTCTTGCATCTCTAAAGTGACCATCAATGGAATAGTCTTTGAGAATAGTTGGATTTTTTTTATCTGATACATCCACAATTAGTGCATGAGTGACAGAACTGTAAGAGCGTCTTGGAACAAAGTCAAACTGTGGTATTATCTCATCGTCACTTTGCCCATTGTAAAATATGACTAGTCTGTCATCCTTTAGGAACATATTTTGAATATGTTGTGATTCAACGTCTAGTGCAATTTTAAGAATTGATTTTGCGTTTTCTGCCGGATATGCATCAATTATTGAAAGTGTATTTTGTGATACAATGTATACGTATTTTGAATCATTTTTGAGATAGTCTGGTTCATCCACATTTGCAACTTGAACATTGGTAGTTGAATAATCAGTCCCTCCAGATTCTAGTTTGGATACTCCATCTGTTGGCATTGGTTCCACTGAGGGAACTGGCATTCCTGTGGATTCTACAGTCTCAAATATTCCTGAGCCATCTGCAAAATTTCTAAACACCATTGGATCAAAACTCCTACCACCTGATGAAGATGCTTCTAAAATATTTTGTAATTCTTGTTGTGATGAGATTTTCTTTATTTCGTTTGTACCCTCAAAATATTCTGATATTTTGCTGACATAGATAATTTCTGGATTTGGCGTTTGTACAATTTGTGGCTGTTTATCCGTATCCATCACATACATAATTCCTGCTGTAACTATTACCGAGATGGCTATTGCGATTATTATTTTTGAACTCATTTTTATCATCTTTTTTAAATCATCAGTTTTAATGATTGCTATTCCTTGATGGTTTGTGATAAAAGGATTAGTGAAATTTCAATTTCACCAAACAACTTACATAAGTTGGATTTCTATTATCATGTTCAATGTCTAATGATGATGCTGATGAATTAACTGAAAAAATAAAAATTCTTGCAACTGATGATGATAAGATAAAGTCATTTGGTGAATTATTTACAAATGATTCTAGTCGTGAAATCCTGCAATTACTCTTCAATGAGGAATTAACCGCAAATCAAATTGCTCAAAAACTGGCATTTCTCTACAGTTGGTAAAATACCACTTGATCAAACTCCAAAATTTGGGAATTGTCAAGATATCCAAAATTGAGAAAAACTCAAAATCTCAAGACATGAAAGTTTACACTGCAACAAAATTTAGTATTGTGATTGTTCCTCCAAAACTCTCAAAGAAAACTAAAGAAAGCAAGTTACTTGTTCGCTCATTTAGACATATTTACAAAGTTGCGGGACTAGGAATTGCAACTGGCATTTTCGGATTACTTTCATTATCTCAATTTAAAAATAAAACAATAAATGTCAATGATTTTACAGGCGGAGATCTTCCTTCAATTGAAGAGTCTGCAAAGAGCATACAGTCTTTCCCAATTGACGAATCTATACGTTCACTTCCTGCACCTATGATTGCAGAATCTGAATCTCGAGATGCTGCTCAATACAGTTTGAACGTTACAGAAACTATGGTTAATTCTGAAATTTCTGTAAACTCTGATTTGTTTTTACCTTTTCTAATTATTACTGTGATTCTAGGTGGAATCACTGCATATTATTTGTGGAAATTTAAATTTAATTAATTCATTCTAATGTAATTTCAATTGACACTCTTTTTTCTTTAGCTCTTTCTTCTTCTGTATATTTCAAAAGAGAAATTTCTTCATTTAGTTTATCATCTGTAACTTGTTTTGCATTTCCTATGAAAATAGAATCATTGTATTGTATTTTGACTAGGGGATTTGCCAATGCATTTTGAAACCAATCTCCATCAGGTTTATGTCTTGAAAAGTAAATTTTCCCATTATGATTAACTGCTCGGAGCATAACTCTGTGCTCCCTACCTGTCTTTCTTCCCTTTGTGATAAGAATTGGACAAAACAAATTCCCTTTTATTTCCATGCGTGATTTTTTTACAGTCAAGTAATTTAACCCCATTGATAGAAATTTCTGATATTTGTTGTGATAAGCAAATCCTAGGATTTTCATATATGTCAGTAAAACTAGAAGGAATGCCTACAAACATAGCCACAGCAGATACTTTTACTGGAAAAAAAGTAATCGATAGAGAGGGTATCGAATATGGTAAAGTCAAACACATTCACATAAACCAAGACACACTTGCCGTATCTGGCGTAACTATTCATCAGGGATTCAACAAGGACTATTTTCTATCCGAAGATTACATTGACAGGTTTTCTGAGGAAACGCTGCTTCTTAGTAGACCTCCTGTAAGAACTGGAATTCCCGTAACTGATATTGATCGTCATAAAATTGGTAAAGTAAAGCGATTACATAGGAATCCTGATACCAATGAATTGGAATCAATTGAAGTATCTGATGGTTTAATGCATTCAAAAATCCTATCTAAATCTGAAATTTGGGGGATAGGCGAAAAAGTCATTCTAAGAATGACCAAAGAAGAATTCAAATCTATTGAATAATTCTTTAATCTTCTTTTTTAAAATAATCTTTTTTGATTACTCTGTTTTTTTAGAACATATCTCGCAGACTGGAATCCCTTCTAGAACTGTTACATCTACATTTGATGAGTGACATTTTTGACATAATCCTTTCATGTACTGATTTCATTATTTGGTCTTTAAATTTTTTATGAGGATCGGCTAAATCCGTACTTGGCAATTTCTAAGTAGCTAATTTACATACATCTTTCTAGCTATGTGCCAATTCAGGAACGGATTATTTTTTCTAATCTGGATCATCTTTGTCTTTACTTGCAACTCATCTCAAAACTGATCATTTAGTAAAAAAATAGAAATCATTTGGATCTATTTGTATTGATGCAAAACCCATTCCATGAAATACCAAGAATTATCAGACAAGCAATGGAACATTATAGAATCACATCTTCCGAAACATGCCAGTACTGGAAGACCTAGAAGTGATGGCCGCACAACAATTAATGGAATCATTTACGTTTTGATTGCTGGATGCAGATGGAGTGAGATGCCAAAAAAGTATGGTGATGATTCTACTGCAAACAGGAGATTAAACAAATGGCAACAAGAAGGGTTTGGAAAAAAATTCTTTTTGCAGCTGGTGCATTTGGATTGTTCTCAATTAATCTCTTTTTTGAATATACTGAAGAAACATTTGATTGGTTTGAAGATATAGAATCTGAAATAATAAGTTCTTTTATCTTTTTGATAATTTTAATTTTATTCTTTGTTACAATCATAAAGAAAAAATAACTAGTACAAGTATCTAATTATTGTATTTTTTCAGCCATGTTTTTGATTATATTTTAATTTTCATTTAGGTGATTGTCTCACATTTGTAATATACTATTTTAAATTTTGAATATTAATAAAATGAAAACTACACGAATAGCAATCTTTGCACTAGTTATCTTGATGTTAACTGCAAGTACTGTTTATTTTGATGCAGCATATGAGGAAGCTAACGAAGAAGATTCTGACGAAGAAAACAAAATGATCCTAGATAATGACGAAAATGAGGGCCTTGAAGTGAAAAGAGGTGAAGAAACTGAATTACACGAGGCCGCATTTTTCTCACTAGTTGGTCTTGCATATATTCCAGTAAGTGGATGGATGATACACAAGAAACATGTTAGTAGAAAACCATACGTAATATCTTTAATTGGTTCTTTAGCAATGGTAGTATTCTATATTCTTACTAGAACCGTAGATCTCCTAATCACAGGATTACAAACAGATGTAGGAATCACTGATACTGTTGCAAAGATCTTACAGATTGCAGCAATTGGATTTTCTGGATTTCTTATCTACAAAATAGGAAAACTAAGGAAAAACTAACTTATCTATCCTTTTCTTTTTTTACTTAACAAATGCATAATTCTCCTACGATTATGATGGTATGTGTTTTCATTCTTGTATTTTTTAGGAATTAATCTAGAAACTAATCCAAAATTCGATTGATTAGCAATTTATAATTGGCAAATGCGATCAATGTGTTGTATTCGATAGAGACAAAATCCCTTACCAAATCGTTCGGTGATGTAATTGCAGTAAATGACATTTCATTTTCAGTTGAAAAAGGGGAGATTTTTGGTTTCTTGGGACCTAATGGTGCTGGAAAAAGTACTACCATGATGATTTTAACGACTTTATTGAAACCAACATCTGGAGAAGCTCTGATTTCTGGATTTGATGTGACTGCAAACCCAAAAAAAGTAAGAGAAAATATTGGTTATGTTCAACAAGAATCAACAGTTGATGAATATCTAACAGGAAGAGAAAATCTCCTGTTACAAGCAAAGCTAAATCACATTCCAAAAAATGAAATCAAAAAAAGAATTGATGAAGTTTTGGAATTAATTGAACTTGTTGATAAACAAGATCAAGCTGTTGTAACATATTCTGGTGGCATGAGAAAAAGATTGGATATTGCAGGTGGATTGCTACATCGACCAAAAGTATTGTTTCTTGACGAGCCTACAGTTGGATTAGATATTCAAACTCGTAGAAAAATTTGGGAATATATCAAGAAAATTCATACTGAATTTAATATGACTATTTTTGTCTCTACACACTACATGGAGGAGGCAGACCAGCTATGTGATAGGGTCGGTATTATTGATGGTGGAAAAATTCAGGTGATTGACTCTCCTGAAAACATGAAAAATGCAATGGGTAATGAGGTTATTTCTATTCTAATTGGTGATGGTGAAAATCATGATTCTTTCTTGTCAGATATTAGGAAAATTGAATTTGTAAAGAAAATTAATGAAGATGGAACTAAACTTACCTTGTTTGCATCTCATGGAACTGAAATAATTCCAAAAATTTTTCAAATTTCCTCAGATCTTAAAATCAAAATCAAATCAATTTCTTTAACCCAACCAACACTTGATGATGTTTTCATTTCTTATACTGGACATGAAATCAAAGGTGATGATTCAGGATTTAATAGAAAACGTGAACATGCAAAGATGAAAAGGTTACGTGCATGAACACTTTGTTATATGATACGTATACAATTTTTTGGAGGGAATTAAAAAGATACAAAAAATCCCGTAGTGGAGTTTTAATTCGATTAATTCAACCTGCAATTTGGATTATTGTTATCGGAAATACATTTTCTGGAACTCAACCTTTAATTCAATCCGTCGGATTTGAAGGTGAATACATTGAATTTATGGCACCTGGCGTCATTATTCTTACTGCAATTTTCACTAGTATTTTTGGTGGTGTGAATACTTTGTGGGATAGAAGGTATGGCTTTATGAATAAAGCATTGTCTTCTCCAATTTCTCGTTCTGCAATTGCTTTAGGAAAAATGTCTGCAATCTCTTTAATTGCTGCATTACAAGCAAGTTTGATCTTGGGAATTGCTCTGGCAATAGGTGTTAACTTCCCAAATCCAATCATGATTGTGCCAATCATGGCAATAGTCATTTTATTTTCATTAGGATTCTCTGGAATTTCTGTAATGATTGCAGCTACTGCAAAGTCTCAAGAAACTTTCTGGGGAATGATCAATTTTCTTGGAATGCCATTATTCATGTTAAGTCCTGCATTATTCCCGTTAGAGTTACTCCCTGATTGGCTAGCAGTCATTGCAAAACTAAATCCCGTAACTTATACTGTTTTACTGGTTAGAGAATTGATGACAGGGGTTTCAGAAGGTGACATTCCAATAATTTTGAGCCTCGGAATTTTGGTGGCATTTGTACTTGCAATGGTTGCACTTGCAAGCTATGTGTTTACGCGTGAAGTAAATAAACCATTTTAAGATAAAATTGACAACAATTGTAACATTAGCTAACTTTGGTTGTATTTCTCAAATTTTGTCATGATTGATTGTTGAAAATATCTTTTGTAATCTTGATTGTTTCTGTACTCTTGTTATCTAATTCTTTTGCACAAATATCATTTGGGTTTGGAGATTATGATTATCTTTCTGAATGGGGCTCTTTTGGAATTTCTGAACCTGGACTTTTCTCTCACCCTCAATTCATTGCAGTAGGTGATGATGGCAGTATCTATGTTAGTGATTTAGGTAACAAGCGTATTCAAAAATTCACAAGTCAGGGAGAATACTTGACAGAATGGGGCAAAAGTGGGAAATTATCTGGAGAATTTCATTATCCCTCAGGAATTGCAGTATCTGATGATTCAGTTTTTGTAGCTGATCGAGATCTAAATAGAGTTCAGAAATTCACTACTGATGGAGAATTTGTTTCTCAATGGGGTGAAAAAGGAATCTATGAAGGACAATTTTATTTTCCAAATGGAATTGCAACGTATAATGGAATTGTATATGTTGTAGATACTGGAAATCAAAGAGTTCAGAAATTCACTACTGATGGAGAATTTATTTCATCATTTGGATCTAGTGGATTGGGTGAAGGTCAATTTCTAACTGCAGTTGGAATTGATATTGATGGTGATGGTAATGTCTACGTCACTGATAAAGGAAATAGCAAGATTGAAAAATTTGATACTGATGGAAACTTTGTAAAATCATTCACGTTTTATTCATCAAACTATGTATTTGTACCTGAGGCAATATCTATTGATCCTTCTGGTGAAATGTTTATTGTAAATGCAGCTACTAATAGAATTTTACATTTGTCTCAGGATTCAAATTTAAATCTAAATGTTTTTGATCAAGTGGGGCCGTATCCTAATTCTTTTGAAATTATAACTGATATCGTTTTTGGAATTAATGGAGAACTTTTAGTTGTAGATTCTGCAGAACATAATATCAAGTCATTTGAAACTCCATTTTATGTTGAACCTGAGTTAGTTGATTATGTTGAACCTGAGATAGTTAAAGAGGTAATCTATGACCAATCAAAACCTGTGATTGTTGCACCTATTTCATTAGTAGTTGAGGCTGATGATTATCTAACTAATGTATCCATTGGTAATGCCACTGCAACTGACGAAAGTGGAATCAAGACCATCATCAACAATGCTCCAGGCGCCTTTTCTCCTGGTGTTACTACGATAATCTGGATTGCATTTGATCAAGTTGGACATTCATCTAATGATTCTCAAACCATTACTGTGAAAACTTGTGGGAAGGCATATTCAGATTACAATCTAATTGAGGGAACTCAGGGTGATGATGTGATTCAGGGAACTGATGGGGATGATCTAATTTTTGGATTGGCAGGAAATGATCTTATTTCTGCCGGATTAGGAAATGATTGCATTTTTGGTGGCCATGGTGATGATATTATTTCTGGTGGTGCTGGAGATGATACAATAAAGGGTAATTCTGGCAATGATATTCTAAAGGGACAGTCTGGAATTGATATAATTTATGCCCATTCTGGTTCTGATATAATTGACGGTGGTGCAAACTCTGATAGATGCTATCTTGATTCTGAAAAAGATCTCTTACTAAACTGTGAAGAATAGATAATTTCTATATAGAATTACTGGTACTATCTAGAAACATGTTTCATAAGTAGAAAACCATCTGATAGCTTATAGTGTGAAAATTATTTTTACAGTTTAATGACTTGTAAAAACACAAAGAATATTGCAATTTTCAGTATTGTTGTATTATTTACAGTGACATCATTTGGATTCACAAATGCATATGCTGAAGAAAATGAAGGATACAAAATGATAGGTGATGTAACTCCTATTTTGACATTCACATTCCGAGATGGAATCGAAACGTATGAATTCCCTGTCTTTGAAATGGGTGAAAATTTTGCAGATAACTCTGGAGTTTCATTTTCAGTAGAAGGAACTGTTACTAATTCTCCATTATTGCATGCCGCAATGGATGAGGCATACAAGTATAGATTATCTAACGCTGCGTTTGATTATTCATTCAAATATTTTGATGTTGTTGCAGATTTTGTAAAAGAGGGTGAATCAATTATTGCTCTTGATTACAGCAATTGTAGAATCGACAATTATCAAGTAGAAACACTTGATTCTAATGACTATGAAAGTTATTTCAAAAAAGTAGGATTTGCTATCATAGATAAAATTGACTTTGTATGCAGTGGACTAAATTCTAATTATTTGGATGCAAATTTGATAAATACTTATCAAACTTTCACTGATTTTGGAGATTCTGGATTTAAATTTGCTAATGACATGAGTACTGTAATAACATTCAACTTTGAAAATGGAGCAGAAAAAATTCATTTCCCTGTATTTAATCTAGTTTCAGGATATGGGGAATCCTCTGAAAATGTTGTCGCAGAGTTTGAGGTGGAGGGAGTTTTAGATTACTATCCTCTATTGTTTAATGCAATAGACCGATCAAGACAACTATCTGGGCTTTCAACTGGTTCTAATGTTGATTTTGATGCACTAGTTGAATTTACAAATACTGAATCAACATTGAGAGGATTTGATTTTACCTCTTGTAGAATATCTGATGCACGAATCACCACTCAAGCTGACAAAGAAGAAGGATTTACTGGAAAAAGTGGATTTGTTATAGTTCTTCAATCATCTTTTACATGTTCTGGATTTGAAGGTGTGAACATGTATTATGATACTCTGAGAGGGGATGTTCCTGTTTGGAAAACCGCATCCCTAACAAATGAGTATGTAGAATTAATTCAAAACACTGACGGTGGCTTGGATGCAATTGCGACTTTTACTCTTGCTGATGGAACTGAAACAATAGAGTTTTCCATGTTTAAGCAAAGTGAAGTGTTAACTGCAACTGAAGATACTGGTGATGAGACAATTCTTGACAAGGCCACTTATCCAACATTGGAGTTACGTGGAATTGTAGGCGATTATCCGATATTGTATAATCACGTAGATGATACAATGAAAATTCAAGGTGTTGCCGGTACTGGTAATGTAAACTTGGTTGATATTGATGTTGATTTGGTATCTGATGGTAAAGTAATTCGTGGCTTTAACTATGTAAATTGTAGAGCAATTGATTATACTGTTGAGACAGAAACAAACAAAGAGGAAAGCTATGTCAAAAACAAATTCGCTCTGGAAAACATTTTTGATTTTGAATGCCAAGGATACCATCCAAATAATCCCGCATACGATACAATGTTTAATGTAGAAAAAGCAAATACTGAAAGCACTTTTGATCTAAGAAATACTGATCAATGGGCTCCTGGATTTACAGTTCGAGAGTAAACCTTTTTTATTATCTTATTTTTTTAATTTAACATCTGATTTTTACGATCATTTTTAGATCTCTTGATTGTATTGTTTCTATATAGTGCAATATACTGTATGTTCACTAGCCCTATATCCAAAATCCAACTCAATAAATCATGGTACAATGGCTATCTTGGTTAAAGTCAAATGAAAAAGAACTCTTAAAAATTTTAGATGATTTAGCAAAAAAAGCAGTTGAAACCTCTGAAGCTGTAGTGATTTTGTTCGATGACCTTACTAATGTTGAACAAACAAAAAAGATTCATACACTTGAAACTGAGGCAGATGTTTTAACACGTGATATCTTTTCTGAATTAAACAAGACCTTCATAACTCCTCTAGATCGTGAGGATATGCAGAGAATTGCCTCAAAAATTGATGATGTGATTGATTTTATGGATGGTATTGCAGCAAGGATTTACAGCTACAAAATTACAATTCCTCCACCATACGCTGTAGAGATGGCTCATGAACTAGTCAAATCCACAAAAGAAGTGGAATACATGATTTCAAAGTTACAACATATCAAAAATTCAAAGGATATGATTGAACATTGTAGAAATACTAGTGACATTGAGCATACTGTTGATGACTTGTACCGAGAAGCCATTAGAGAACTATTTGAGAGTAATGATGCAATCAAAATCATCAAACTAAAAGATATCTATGAAACAATGGAAACTGCATCTGATCGATGTGTAGATGTTGCAGATGTCATTGAAGATATCGTTCTAAAATATACCTGAGATGATTGAATGATAGAGATAGCAGTAGGTGCAATTATTGTTGCATTAATATTTGATTTTGTAAATGGGTTTAATGATTCTGCAAATTCTGTTGCCACTGTTATTGGAACACGTGTTCTAAAACCCATTCATGCTGTTGGCTTATCTGCCGCAATGAATTTCATTGGACCCTTTGTTTTTGGTGTTGCAGTTGCGACTACAATTGCAAAAGGAATCGTTAGCCCTGATGACATTACAGTATACATGATTGTTGGTGGATTGGCAGGAGCCATTGGTTGGAGTACTCTTTGTACTTATTTCGGATTACCTATTTCAAACAGCCATTCTTTGGTTGGAGGAATTATGGGTGCCGGCATTGCAGGATTGGGATTTGAAAAATTAGTTTATGGTGGATTGACAAAGGTCTTTGCAGGAATTGTTATTGCACCAATTGGTGGGATAATTTTTGGTTTATTGTTAACCACCTTAATAATTACGATATTTGCTAGTCGTAAACCTGGACCTGTCAATAAAACATTTGGTAAATTACAAATAATCTCTTCAGCTTGGTTTGCTTTAACTCATGGAGCAAATGATGGACAAAAAACAATGGGAATCATCGTTTTAATTTTATTCTCAGCCGGAATGATTCCTGAACTTGAGATGCCATTATGGGTAATACTTGCTGCTGCAACTGCAATGGGACTGGGTACCTTCTTTGGAGGATACAAAGTCATCAAAACATTAGGTGTAAAAATTACCAAACTCCGACCATACCAGGGATTTGCAGCAGAAACTGGTGGTGGATTGATGCTTGCAATATTTGCAATATTTGGCATTCCTGCTAGTACTACACACGCAATCACTGGAACCATTATGGGTGCAGGCGCTGCCAGAAGAAAACGTGCAGTACGGTGGAAGGTTAGTAGACAGATTGTATTTTCATGGATTATTACAATTCCTGGTAGTGCTGCAATGGGGATTGGATTTACTTATCTAATTGATCTGTTTGTTTGATTTTCAATAATACCTTGGTTTTTATTTCAGCATTTTTTTTGAAATATTCCAATGGAAATATTACAATTAATACAGTCAAATCTACTTACTCCAATAATCCTGTTCTTTCTGTTTGGGATAATTGCCGCTAGAATAAAATCCGATTTAAAAATCCCTGAAGCAATTTCTGAATTTTTACCAATATATCTTCTTGCAGCAATTGGACTTCATGGTGGAATAGAAATGAGAAACACAGGATTTGAGAACATGTTGATTCCAATGTTAGTTGCAATTGGATTGTCTTTGCTGTTTACCTTAAATCACTATCAAATTTTACGAAGATTAGGTAAATTCAACATTTTTGATTCATATGCATTAGCATCAACATATGGAGCAGTTGGCGCTGTCACATTTTCAGTTGGATTGTCGTTTCTCAAAAATCAAGGTGTAACATCTGAAGGATATTTAGCAGCTATTCTAGCTGTTTTAGAACCAGTTGCTTTTATCATGGCAATATTTTTGACAAACATGGCTGTATCCAAACAAATTCGTCAGAAAAAACAATCCTTCACTAAAGGTGATACTTCTGATATGGATATTGGACTACAAGAAACTAAAACAAAACTCTCCCAAGTATTACATGAATCAATTACTGGTAAAGCAATTGTAATCCTCTTAGGTAGTATAGTTATTGGGTATATCATAGGGGAAGAAGGATTTAGTTCAATCCGAATTGTATTTGATGAAATGTTTACCGGTGCAATTGTTATTTTTATGATTGAGATGGGAATAATTGCAGGTCAAAGATTAGATGATATTAAAAAAGTTGGCGTTTTTCTTACGGCATTTGCTGTAATCCTGCCAACATTCAATGGAATTATTGGTGTTCTTATTGCAACTGTTATGGGTTTGAGCCTAGGTGGCGCCGTAATGTTTGGTCTGCTTTTGGCTAGTGCTTCATTTATTGCAGCACCTGCTGTGTTGCGTCATGCCATTCCTCAAGCAAAACCAAGTCTATACATTACATCTGCATTAGGAATTACATTCCCATACAACATTATCGTCTTACTCCCTATCATGTTTACAATCTCGACACTTGTTCATAATGGAGAAGGATCGATAGACTTATTCAATTACATCGCAAAGGACTGGGTATGAAACTATACAACGTAAAATTACTTACAATTACATGTGAAATTTTAGCTCAAAAAAATATCATTGATATTTTAAATAAACATGAAATCACTGGGTATACAACATATGAGGTAGACGGTAATGGTGCACGTGGTATTCGTGGTCAGGGATTCAAAAATGAAAAAAATGTCAAAGTTGAAGTAATTATGCGTGAAGAAAAATTACAAGATGTTGTAGAAGAAATTTCTAGAACCTTATTTGCTGATTTCGCTATCGTTATTTATGTCAGTGAAGTTGGCGTATTAAGATCTGAAAAATTTTAACAACAATTATTTTCTGAACATAAAACTGGTATTTTCTTACTTGTTTTGGTAACTACTGAAATTAATTCTGATAATTGATTATTTGAAATTGAATACATTGCTTTTTTGCCTTCGTTTCGTGATTTGACAATTCCACATTTTTTCAATGTTTTTAGATGATGTGAAACTAGTGGCTGATCCTTTTGTAATTTCTCCACAAAATCATTTACACATAGCTCTCTGTTTTTTTGTAATAACTCTAAAATTCCAAAACGTGTTTCGTCACAAATACATTTTAAGAGACTGATCCCATTCATATCAATCTAACTTTATATAAACTATTATTTATATGATAATGAATAATGTCTGAAAGTATCCTATTTGTGTGCGTAGAAAATGCTGGTAGGAGCCAAATGGCTGAGGCTTTTTTTAGAAAATTCGCTCCAAATCGATTCAATGTTTCTAGTGCTGGAACCACTCCGTCATCACAACTCAATTCGATTGTAATTCAGGTGATGAAAGAAATTGGTATTGATATGGCAAATCAACAACCCAAACTATTGTCTAACTTTATGATTGAAAATTCTTCTAAGACCATCAATATGGGATGTATGGATAAAAAATCATGTCCTTCATTATTTGTAAAAGATGTACTTGATTGGAATATTTCTGATCCGAAAGAAAAATCCCTTGAAGAAGTCAGAAAAATTCGTGATAAAATAAAATCAGAAGTGATGACCCTAATTAAATCCCTTGAGAAAGCAGACTGATGACCTATTCTAATTTACAGATTTTCACAGTAGAGTTAATTGGAACTTTTATTCTTGTAGTTTTTGCGACTGGTTCCATAGTTTATGATGCTAATGTCTTTGATGGTCAATTGGGAATTCCATTTGCAGCTGTGGCCCCATTTATTGCATTACTAATTGGTGTGTATTCTTTTGGAAAAATTTCTCTAGCTCACTTTAATCCTGCAGTGACTATTGGCTATTACATTACGGGTCATATATCAAAAATTCAAGTTGTATATTATTTTATAGCAGAAATAATTGGTGCAATACTGGGTTCTCTTTTTGTTTTAACATTCATTGGAGACAAAGTAAATCTTGGAACAAATATCCCAAATTATGATTTTTCAATATTTTTGATTTTTTCAGTTGAAGTTTTAGCTTCTGTAATGCTTATGGGTGTCATATTCTATGTTGTATATACAAAAGGCCTAAGAGGATTTAGTGGTGTTGCAATCGGAGGAATCGTTGGATTAGATATTTTATTCTTGGCTTTTATTTCTGGGGCATCAATGAATCCTGCAAGAGCATTGGCACCTGCATTATTGTCTGGAGCCTTTGAAAATCTATGGCTTTATTGGACTGCCCCCTATGTTGGAACCCTGATTGTCGCATTTCTATTTAGAAAGAAATTCCAAGCACAAAGAGCGGTAAATTACGAATAATAATGACCAAAAATACCCTTGAATGGTTGACTGAATCCAAAAAACTGTTCAATACTGCAAAAAAAGTAATTCCGTCAGGCGTTAATAGTCCTGTCAGATATTTTGAGCCATATCCATTTTTTACAAAAAAAGCAAATGGGGCATACATTTGGGATGCAGACAATAACTGTTACATTGATTTCTGCAATGCTTATGGGGCATTACTCTTAGGACATAGACGTAAAGAAATTCTTAGATCAGTATCTGTCCAACTTTCAAAGGGTACACTTTATTGCACTCCGACTGAATCTGAAATTGAACTCTCAAAATTAATCATTGGAAATTTTCCATCTATTGACAAAGTGAGATTGATGAATACTGGCGGTGAGTCTACCATGACTGCAATCCGATTAGCACGTGGTTTTACAAAAAAGAAAAAAATTATAAAATTTGAAGGATGTTATCATGGTGCACATGATTCTGTTTTGGTAAAAGCAGGTTCTGGCTCTGCACACAATGGAATTTCTGTTTCTGATGGTGGATTAGATGAAGTTTCAAAAAACACTCTAGTTGTAGAATATAACAATATTGAAGATTTAAAAAAAACAATTAGAAAAAATAAAGATATTGCAGGAGTCATTGTTGAACCCATATTAGCTAACATGGGTTTGATCCTGCCTGCAAAGAATTTCCTACATGATTTACGAAAAATTACTAAAGAAAATAATATTCCATTAATCTTTGATGAAGTTGTAACTGGTTTTAGAGTTGCACCGGGTGGAGCTCAAGAACATTTTGGAATAAAACCTGACATCACAACAATAGCAAAAGCGCTAAGTAATGGATTCACAATTTCTGCTGTTGGCGGCAAAAAAGAAATCATGGACTTGCTTTCCCCTGACGGTAAAGTTTACCAAGCAAGTACCTTTGCAGGAAATCCAATTTCAGTTAGTGCTGCAATCAGTTCAATTAAGACGATAAACAAAATCAAAAACAAACTTTACTCTAAACTTGAAAGATTCAATCTACTGTTTTCTACTGCATTGGATGATATGGCCACTGACATGAAAATACCTCACCAAATCAACTTTACAGCCTCAATGTTCCAAATTTTCTTTACAAACAAGCCTGTTGTGGATTATCAAACATCAAAGAATTCAAATGCAAAGAAATTCCAAAAAATGTTTCAGACTTTACTAAAAAATGGAATTTTCATTGCTCCGTCTCAGTTTGAAGTAATTTTTCTTTCTGATGCACACACACAAACTGATCTAAACAAAACACTTGATGCATATTATTTGGCATTAAAATCGGTGAAAAATTGAAGTATATTGTAGGAGCTAGAGGAAGTCAGTTATCTGTTGCACAAACTAATTGGGTAATTTCTGAATTAAAAAAAGTAAATCCTGAACGTGATTATGAAATCAAATCAATCACTACCAAGGGTGATGTTGACACAAGACCGTTATTTACAATAGATCAAAAAGGAATTTTTGAAAAAGAGATTGATAGGGCAGTTGCTCAAAAGGAAGTAGATTTTGCAGTACATAGTTTGAAGGATGTTCCGTTAAAACTTGATGATAATTTAGTATTGGCATCTATTCCAAAACGTGAAGCAGTAAATGATGTGTTTATTTCTTCAGATGGTTCAACATTGGATGACATCAAAGAGGGTTCAGTAATCGGAACTAGCTCTTTACGACGAGCAGTTCAGGTTTCAAGAAAAAGACCAGATGTAATTGTAAAACCAATCCGTGGAAATATTGAAACTAGAATTAGAAAAATATCTGGTGAAAAATATGATGCAATTGTTCTTGCCCAAGCTGGAATCTCAAGACTGGGAGTTGATGTGAAATACACCTCATTATCCGTAGATGATTTTTCTCCATCTCCAGGTCAAGGTGCTATAGCTATAGTTGCAAGAGCAGATGATCTTGAAACAATTTCAATGCTAAAAAAAATTGAAGACATTGATTCTCGTTTAGAAATAGAGGCTGAGCGCTCACTTTCTGATTATGTTGATTCTGGATGTCGATTTCCATTGGGGGCATATGCAAAATCAAATGGCTCGGAGATGACTTTGAGTGTATCTGCATTTTCAGTAGATGGAAAACAATCTCTTCAGGTTGATAAAACTGGAAAGAAAGATGATCCTAAATCTTTGGGAAAAAGTGCTGGAGAAGAATTGCGTACGAAAGGAGTAAATGATCTTGCATTAAATTGGAGAGAAAAAGTGGAGGAATGGAATAAGGCATGACTGGAAAAGTGTATCTTGTTGGAGCAGGACCTGGAGATAGCAAATTAATCACATTACGTGCAGTTGAATTGTTACAAAAGGCAGATGTTGTTTTGTATGATAGATTGGTTAGCAAAAAAATAATTTCCATGATTCCTAAAAAAGCCGAAAAAGTATATGTTGGACGTGCAGTAGGTGATGATACAACACATCAAAACACAACTAATGATTTAATGGTACAATATGCAAAATCTAAAAAAAATGTAGTTAGACTAAAGGGCGGTGATCCGATTATCTTTGGACGTGGTGGTGAAGAAGCAGAGTTTCTCAAAGAAAACAAAGTGAAATATGAAATTGTTCCAGGGATTACATCCGGAATTGGTTCTGCAACGTATGCTGGCATTCCCCTAACTCATAGAAAATATGCATCATCAGTAGTTTTTGTAACAGGACATGAAGATCCCGAAAAGAAAAAAGAGATTGTAAAATGGAAAAACCTTGCAAAATCAGTTGACACTATAGTAATCATGATGGGATTATCTCGAATTGATGTAATCTGTAAACAATTAATTGCAGGTGGGATGGATAAAAAAACACCTGTAGCTGTGATTCAAAATGGTACTACTCCTAAACAAAAAATGATCAAAGGAATTGTAACTAATATTGCAAAAAAAGTCAAAGAAAACAAAATTACTCCTCCTACAAATATTATAATTGGCAATGTGGTTGATTTGTCAGATTCTCTAGGTTGGAAATAATGCTTGATGGAAAGACTATCGCAATCACACGCTCAAAAGATGACGCTTCTGAATTTATCGCATTAGCAGAACAAAACAACGCAACTCCAATTTCGTTACCCACAATAGAGCTAGTAAGTAAAGGTGAAAAAATTGTCGATGAGTTTTTGAAATTAGTGGAATCGGAACACCCTGATTATTCTGTTTTTCTTAGCTCAAAAGCTGTAAAGATACTCTTTGATACTGCAAAAAATGTTGGGAACTTTGAAAAACTGCAATTAGCAGTTGCAAATACTATAGTAATGTCAGTTGGCCCTAAAACCACTGCAACTTTAAACACATATGGAATCAAAGTGAACCATGAACCAAAAAACAGTTCATCCATTGGAGTTGGAGAAGAGTTTTCTCAAATTCACGCAGTTGGAAAAAAAGTAATCATTCCTCGCAGTGGTGCTTCAAACTCTTTTCTCAAGGAATTACTAAATAAGATTGGAATTAATGTTGTAGAAATTTATCTATATGATGTATGTGCATTTAGAGATACCACTCAATGGAATGGATTTCGTGAATTGTTCTCACAGGATAAAATAGATGGTGTTGTATTTACTAGTGCTTCATCTGTTCGTGGATTCTTTGAAATAATGTCGAAAGACTATACAATGGATATTTTACTTGATAATCTTGAAAAAATATCTGTAGTCTCTATTGGACCGTTTACATCAAATGAATTAAAAAAACTCAAAATCAAAAATACTGTTGCTGAAATTCATACAATTGCTGGCGCTTTTGATATGATGAAGAACACACTAACTATCTAATCTAAAATTTAGCTTATCCTAACTAGCTTCGCCTACTTTTCCCCATGTATTTATAATATAACGGAGTTATGACTGACATGACTGCTGAAAATCTAGACATGGATTATTCTCAATATGATTTTAAAGACTCTACAGAAATGTATGTCCATCTTAGCAAGAAAGGCCTGACAAAGGATACTGTAATAGAAATTAGTAAAATGAAAAAAGAACCGCAATGGATGCTTGATTTTAGATTACGTTCTTATGAAATTTTTATGCAAAAACCAATGCCAACTTGGGGTGGAGATCTTAGTGTAATTGATTTCCAAAATATTTACTATTATGCAAAAGCATCTGACAAAGTAGAAAAGAACTGGGATGATGTTCCAGATAATGTCAAAAATACATTTGAGAAGCTTGGAATTCCAGAAGCTGAAAAGAAATTCTTAGCCGGTGTTGGTGCACAATATGAATCCGAAGTTGTATATCACAGTCTAAGAGAAGACTTGGCAAAACAAGGCGTTCTCTTTTTAGATACAGATGCAGCTCTTATCGAACATCCAGAGTTATTTAAAAAATACTTTGGTAAAATTATCCCTCCAGAGGATAACAAATTTGCAGCATTAAACAGTGCAGTTTGGAGTGGTGGCTCATTCATCTATGTTCCACCTGGTGTCAAAGTTGACATGCCTCTACAAGCATACTTTAGAATTAATGCAGAAAACATTGGCCAATTTGAAAGAACATTGATCATTGTTGATGAAGGTGCAGAAGTACATTACATTGAAGGGTGTACTGCTCCTGTCTATTCTTCAGAATCCCTACACTCTGCAGTTGTAGAATTAGTCGCACACAAAGATGCAAAATTACGATACACTACAATTCAAAATTGGAGTTCTGACGTTTACAATCTTGTAACCAAACGTGCTTATGCATATGAAGGTGCAACAGTCGAATGGATTGATGGAAACATTGGAAGTAAACTGACAATGAAGTATCCTGGAGTATATCTTATGGGTGAGAGAGCCTACGGTGAAACACTATCAATTGCCTTTGCTGGTAAGGGACAACATCAAGATACAGGCGCAAAAATGGTTCACCTTGCACCAAATACCACTTCCAAAGTCACATCAAAGTCAGTAAGTAGACTAGATGGACGTTCCACTTATAGAGGAATGCTAAATGTAGCAAAAGGTGCTACTGGCGTAAAATCTACTGTAAGATGTGATGCATTACTCTTAGACGATACATCAAAAACTGATACTTATCCTTACATGGAAATCAATCAGGAAGATGCAACAATTACTCACGAAGCAACTGTTGGAAAAATTGGTGATGAACAAATCTTCTATCTTATGAGTAGAGGATTTAATGAAGAAGAAGCATTGTCTCTAATTGTTAATGGATTCATGGAGCCATTTACAAAAGAATTGCCAATGGAGTATGCTGTTGAACTAAATAGACTCATCAAACTAGAAATGGATGACTCGGTGGGTTAAATTTCCGATATACTTAATTTTGATTAATCATGTCTCAAGAACTTCTTTCCAAACTAAACACTAGTCTCATTGATGAGATCTCCTCATCAGGAAATGAACCTGATTGGCTAAAAGATTACAGAAAAAATTCATTATCTATCTATGATCGTTTACCTCTTGAACTATCCCCACTATACAACAAATACACTGATGCAAAAAAAATGGATCCTGAAAAAGTATCTATTTCAACATCTACTACAGAAACAATTCCTGGTTTCTTAACAAAACGATTAAGTGAACTAGAAAATGAAATCTGCATTATTCAAATTGGAACTAATATTCTGAAAATCAATCTACCTGATGAACTAAAATCAAAGGGATTAGTAATTTCTTCAATTTCTGATGCAATAGAAAATAATTTTGAACTGGTAAAAAAGGCTCTAGAGGCTTCAAAATCTGAAGAAGACAAATTTACTGCATTAAACAATGCTGCTTTTAATTCAGGCATGTTCATTCACATTCCACGTAATTTGATTGTGGACAAACCAATTTATTTCATGACTTGTTTATCTGAAGATGGCCATTCTACAATTTCAAGAAATATTATCTTTGCAGATGAAAGTAGTAAGGCTAGCATTGTTCAAGAATTATACTCTCCAGGTATTCAAACTCAACAGGCATATTTGGAATTGATGAATACTAATGTTGGTGCAAATGCTCAGTTGGATATTACTACTTTACAAATGATTGATCAACACGCAGTAGTATTTTCAACAAAAAGAACAGATTTGGCTCAAGATGCCAAAGTAAATTGGTATTCGGGATTATTTGGTTCGATGCTATCTCGATACAAAATAGAATATTTCCTAAATGGAACTGGTGCATCCTGTAATGATTCAGAGGTAATCTTTGGAAATAATGAACAATCCTTTGATATTCAAACTAACGTTAATCATGAAAGTCCAGCAACTGAAGGTAGAGTTGTAGAAAAATCAATTCTTAGAAACAAATCAAAATCTCTTTTCAAAGGAATGATTAGAATCAAAGAGAATGCTGCAAAATCAAATTCATTTTTGTCTGGTCGTTCAATTCTATTAGACAAAGATGCAAAATCTGACGCTATTCCTGGATTAGAAATTTTCACTAATGATGTAAAGGCTACTCACTCTGCATCTGTTGCACAAATTGATGAAGAACAAATATTCTATTTGAAAACTAGATGTCTTACACATGCAGAAGCTGAGAGAATAATTATTGAAGGATTCTTGGAACCTCTTTCAAGAAAAATGTCAATCCAAGTTAGAGCATGGATTGCTTATCTTATTGAATCCAAATGGGAAAATAGAGAACTTACAATTAACACTGATGAAGAATTGGCCAAATTTGTTGAAATTGAGGAAACTCGTTACAATGAAGATTCTGAAATAGAACAACATTACAAGTATAGGTGATATTTTGTCTGAATGGATTAAAGCTTGCAGTATGGAGCAGGTAAAAGAAGGTCAACTTTTTGGATTTGTTCATGAGGATAAGAAACTCCTCATAGCAAATCTCAAAGGTAAAATTCATGCAACTGATTTGATATGTACTCATGCTTATGCTGATCTTTCTACTGGTTTCCTAAGTGATGAAGGCATTAGATGTCCTTTACATCTTTCAGTCTTTAATTTGATAAATGGCGAACCGCAAAATCTCCCCGCTGAAACTCCTCTAAAAATATACAATGTTAAAATAGATGCTGACGAAATTTACGTGGAGCTTTAAGATATGCAAAGTACGGAATCCTTATTTGAAAATCTTAAAAACGATTTTCCAATTCTAAAAAGAACTGTTAGGGATAATAAACCTCTTATTTATCTTGATAATGCATCTACAACACAAAAACCAAATCAAGTAATTGATGCTATCACTGATTATTATCAAAACCATAATGCAAATATTCACAGAGCAGTGTATGCACTTGCTGAGGAAGCAACTGAAGCTTATGAGGCAACAAGAGATAAGATTGCAAACTTTGTAAACATAAAAAATCGCCAAGAAATTATTTTTGTTAGAGGTACAACTGAGGCAATTAATTTAGTTGCATATGCCTGGGGTAGACCTCATATCAAAGAAGGAGACATTATTGTAACTACTGAATATGAACATCACAGTAACATTGTACCCTGGCAACTCTTAACTCAAGAGAAACATGCCAAATTAGAATACATTGGAATGGATGATAATGGTGAATTAATTTTAGATGACCTTGATAAAATTTTGGCAACAGGCAGAGTCAAACTTGTAACTTTTAGTTTAATGTCAAATGTTCTTGGAACAATTACTAATGCTGAAAAAATTATTGAGAAATGCAAAGCTACAGGTGTTCTTACTTTAGTTGATGGTGCACAAGCAGTACCTCACATGAAAGTTGACCTTGAAAAGCTAGGATGTGATTTTTTTGCATTCTCTGGCCACAAAATGCTCGGACCAACTGGAATTGGAGTTTTGTGGGTTAGGAAATCAGTCCTTGAAACCATGAATCCATTTCATGGTGGTGGTGACATGATTAGAGAGGTTCACAAGTATGAAACTACGTGGAATGACTTGCCTTACAAATTTGAAGCAGGTACTCCAAATATTGCTGATGTTGTAGGTTTAGGTGCCGCAATTGACTACCTTACAAAAATTGGAATGGATAATATTAGAGAACATGAAATTGAATTAACAAAATATGCTATAGAAAAATTATCTGCAGTAAAAGGACTACACATCTATGGAACAAAAGATATTTCAAAACGTGGTGGTGTTATCTCGTTTAATTTTGCAGATGTTCACCCTCATGATGTTGCTCAAATTATTGACGAAGAAGGAATTGCAGTTAGATCTGGACATCATTGTGCACAAGTACTGATGGAGCGACTAAATGTTGCAGCAACATCAAGAGCTAGTTTTTACATTTACAATACTAAACAAGACATTGATATTCTGGTAAATTCGTTAAATATTGTGGCAAAGGTGTTCAAATTATGAGTGGCAATGCAGATATTTACCATGAAATGATCGTTGATTATTCGAGAAATCCAATCAACTATGGGGAAATTGAAAATCATGATGTAACTTTTCATGACTCCAATCCTCTATGTGGTGATAGTATTGATATTGATATGAAAATTGATGAAAACAAAGTTACTGATATTAAATTTCACGGAAAAGGATGTGCAATTTGTATGGCATGTTCTTCAGTTTTAACAGAAATTACAAAGGGTAAAACTCTTGAAGAAGCAAGAGCCCTAGAAAAAAATGATATTTTAAGTGAATTAGGTCTTGAACACCTACAGGCGGTTCGAATCAAATGTGCATTACTTTCTCTAAAGGTACTCAAATCTGCTCTTTATACCTATATTGGCAAGAATCTAAAAGATACTGAAGATGTAGATAAACTAAAAGAAGAGGCAGCAAATCTATACTAGTATGAGTGATTTTACACCTACAATCCCAATTCCACTTCAAATTAGAAAAATTATCTTTGAAAAATACAACGATATTGATAACAGGTTTACAAATGATGATATTTTTGATGTACTAAAAACAAATGGTGATTTAGATCCTTCTTGGATAATTGATGATACTGAATCTTTTTTCAATGACCTTTGTGATTCTGGTCTGGCAAGAAATATTGCACAAAACTTTACCACAATGTATCTGAAACTATTTGATCCTATGGAGAAATTCTATTGTGATGCATGTGAAAATGATGTCTATCTTGGAATATCTGAAGAAAGAATCTGCCCTAATCCTGCTTGCAAATCTTCTATTTAGATTTGTATTTAATTACAGCATCTTCTAATGCTTTAATCATTGGTAATTTTTCACCTGTTAGGTAAAGCACCAATGCCCCACCAGCTGTGCTAATATGATTAATTTTATCTGCTAATCCTTGTTGTTTTAATGCTGTAGTAAGATGT
>JAJRWR010000029.1 GCA_024276695.1 archaeon | reverse complement strand
GAGAATTCGCATAAATTATTGCAAAATGTGTAAATAATTATTTTCCTGAATTGTTGGAAGGTCAAATTTGATTTTATATTCGAAATGATGTGCAAATCATACATTTTTTAAAATATTAATAGTGTCGGCTTTCAACAATATAGGTGATTCCTCTGAGAACAGCATAGATAAATGTAGTTTTGAAAAAAAATAAATGTGGTCAAACATGAGAAAAATACAAATTGGTGTAATTGGTGATAGCAGCTGTTCAGAAGAGGAGGTTAATCTTGCAAATGAAGTAGGAAAGGAAATTGCACTTCATGATGCGACATTAATATGTGGAGGAAGGGGTGGAATTATGGAAGGGGTGTCACAGGGTTGCAAAGAAAACAAAGGCTTGGTCATAGGTATATTACCTGGAGAAAATGAAACAGATTCAAAAGCCAATGCTTTTCTTGATGTAGTGATACCAACAAATCTTGGATGGACGAGAAATTCAATTGTTGCATTAGCAAGTGACGGGTTAATTATAATCGGGGGAAAATCTGGAACTTTGAGTGAAATATCATTTGGCTGGATGTATGATAAACCGCTAGTTGCACTAACAGATCCTTTGATTCCTGATAATACTTGGGGTAGGAAATTAGCGGGGAAACAACTTGATGACAGGAGAAAAGATAAAATTTGGGAAGCTAACACACCTAAGCATGCAGTTGAACTCCTTATGACTAAAATTTTAAATAAAAGGACCAATCACCCAAAATAATTATATTTTATCTTCGAAATATTATACTTCATATTTCCTCTTTTGACAAAATTGTTTTGTTCTGTCCAATCATTTGTGATTGATAGAAGAATTTTCTGAAATATCTTAAAATTTGTTAAGAATTTCTTGGAAGAATACTTTTTCTTTACCTTTTGTTCTTTTAATAAGACTTTCAACGATTAATTGTGGTGTTGAACGTGCATGATAGTTTATTTTTGGGTTTCTATCAACTATTAGATGAAGATTTTCATCAAGACCCGTAGCTTCGATTCCATCAATTCGAATTTTAATTGAACAGTTTTTTGCGATTTGGTCGGCTAAATGTGACACAAAAATGCCACAGTTTGAGGTGTTTTGTTTACCCAACACGTCTAAAAATGCTGATATTACCCTAGCTGATGCATCTGGTTCAGAAATTGCCTCCATCTCATCTGCCAAAACTAGTTTTGATTTTTTTTCGTCCTCTACGATTTTAGAGAAATTTTTTAATGCTGTTTCAAAAGCTCCAGTGTCAGCATTTCCCGAGGGTTTTTGATAGTAAAATATCTGGTCAAAAATACTTAAAGTACATGACTCAGCTGGAACACCTAGTCCCATCTGTCCTAATAAGATGATTTGAGCTAAAAGTTGTAAAAGACTGGTTTTACCTCCTGAATTTGCCCCTGATAGTAATACAATATTTGTAGACTCTAAGGGTTCTATATTTCCAATTTTATAGGTGATTGGTTCGATATTTTGCCAACCATGTTCTTTAACTAAGAATAAGTTTTTAGCATTAACAAAGTTTATACCCTTGTGATTGTTAGAGAGAGTCGGTAATTTTAAGTTAAATTTTGAACTAAAAGCCCCGATTGCTAAGTAGTACTCAGTATTTAATAATTCCAAGACCAACCCGTTAAACTTCATTCTAAAAGTTTCAAGAGATTTCGCCAAATTTTGAATATGTCGAAATTCAACCAGAGCTAGTTTTTTCTGTATTCTTTTCATGAAATTGGATAAAATTTCTTCATTAATTTCTAAAGGAAGCTGAAGTTCAACAAGAGAGAATATCCCACGAACAAGTTCTGTTTCATCAAAGGAAAGTGACATTTTGTTAATTAGATTTTCCTCAAAAGATGAAATTTCAAAATTCAATATATCACCCAATGAGTTTTCTAAAAGGTTATTTAAGGTGGAATGAGAATAATTTTCTGTTGGTGACTGTAATATTTCTAAAATCATTTGACCCTCAAGTTTAATATTCATGTTTTCAATTTTAGCTTCAATTTTAGCATTTAATTCATCTTGAAGACGTCCAACTTCAGAGTCAAAGTTGTTCATGATATGTCTTAATCGTGCTAATTCGGTATTACTCTCTACTATATGGCCATTTTCAGAAAATTTGCATAGATTTTGTTCAATGATATTTAGCTCCTCGATTAATTTCTCATTGTTAAGAAAATTAAACTTTTTTTCAATATTTTCTGGAACAATCAGCAAGTTACAAAGTTTAATTGATTTCTTGAGTGTTGATAAATTAGCTAAATAAAAGTAAAAAATTTTTTCAGGTAAAATATGCCACCAGGGATTTTCAATGGCATTATCTGGTAATATTATGAAAGTGTGGTGATCAACTTCATTGATCTCATGTTCTGTAAGCAAGAAAATAAGTTCATCTGCATCATCGTCTATAATATCCTCAACTGAGGTAATGAGCTCCACAGGACAGTAATCCGATATTTTTAAGTTTTGTAAGATATTTTTGATTTCTGGTATAGTAGTCAATAATTTCCTTGGAGAAAACTCTCGCATACTAGCTGCTTGTAGTGTTTTGAATCCCTCATAAATTTTTTGAATATCTTTAGCATTATCTTTGTTCATGCTATAAAGTAATAATGCGTCTTCAAATTCAATTCGATTTTTCTGGATAAGTTCGAACTGACCATTTGTATGGGGAACAAAATTCAAGAGGATTTTTGATTTAGAATATTCAGTCTTTGCGAAACCTTGCATTACTTTTAAAATTTTATCATAAATTATTGCAATGTCAGAAGAAAGTAAAGGATTTTCTATTGTTTCTCCTGTTAGGGCAAATTTAAATTCTTTAATTATATTAAGGGCTTTTTTCTCACTTAAACCAGCTTGAGTAAGCGATAAGACATATCCCTTAGATATTTGAACCAATGCATTTTTTTCTGAGCCAAAATATGTCAGGAGCTTATTAGAAACAGACTCACCGATTCCGCGAATATCTTTCAACTTAAATTCTAACGAACTTTTTAGCATTTTAGAAATCACAGTAAAATAGCTATTATTGTATAATCGCACTAGAATGAATTAAAATTCAATCGATTCAGTTGAAATGAGACAGAATTAATTTTTATATAAAGCTATGATACACCAGATTGAAATTAAAATAAAGCTGGATTGGTTAAGAATCTGTATAAAAATTTGATATTACTAAGAGTGAATGAAGAGTCTTAATTTATATTAGCTAGATGAGAATTAACCTATAGTGTTGTATCAACGCATAGCCTTGTAAATCCTATATTACTATATTTTTAAACTTGAAATCAACAAAGGCCATAACCCTGTTAGTATACTGTATGGAATTTTCCATTCATGGTTTTGAATTAGTTTTTTTGTCATCTTTGGGAAAAATTTCATTACAGCCCATGCTAAAAGATCACGATTTGCATGTTCAAGTGTTTTTTTCCCTTGATAGGTCAAAATATTATCATGTAAATCGTTAAAGACTTCTGCTCTGTTCGAAGTAATATACTGGTTTGGCAATATGTTTTGAACCAATGTGATCATTCCTTGTATTTCTTGCAACGTGGGTATTGACTCATCCATAACAAATGATAACGGATTCAAATAACTAAGTTCAAAAACACCCAATTCATTTCCAGTATTTAAAACTATTTTCTGACTCTTTAATAATTTTGGTTTACTTTTGGCTTTTGAATCAGTCGTTTTTAATGATTCAATGGGTTTTGAGATTCCGGATCTCTTGACCTGGTCTTCTTTTCTTTTTTTCGAATAATTAGTTTTCTGTGAATGGCTTGAACTTCCAGAAAATTTCTTTGGGTGTATGAATTTCTTTGAAACTGTCAATTCAGACTCAGAACTCAATAAAAGCGAACCTGTATGGAGTTCAATTGTTGTCTCTAGCATTCTTTTCTTATTAGGAACGGTCTCCAGTTTAATGATGCGTGCACGTTTTCCATCGTTCTGATGAATTTGCATAATTAGCATGAGATCATGTCTAAGAGCCCAGGTTACTGGAAGAATTACTGGAGATATATCAGAGATGATAACATCTAGACCACCCATTTGGGTCATTTTACCATTAACGTCTAAAGTGAAAATAAGATATGCTTGAATCCCTAATAATTTTAGAAATCCTTCATCATAGACCAAAATCTTGATTTCTCCTGATCTTCTACCGGATTTGATATTTTCTAGTTCATCCAACTGTTTTACTCTTTCAAATGATGAGGCTAACACATCCTTTAGTTCGGTTATAAGATTTCTAAGGGAAGTTTCAGGAATATTCCACTTTTCAGATAGGCTATGAATTGATATTTTGTCTTCAACACTCAATTGTGCTAATATCCAGACCATTTCATGCAAATTATCTTTCCAAAAAGGTATTTTTACAGAATTGAAAGTCAATTCACATGTATAACAATAAAATCGAGTTCGTTCATCAATTTTTGTTTGATAAGTGGCCCATGTACTTACCCTCTGAGTTCGATCCAGGTAATTTTGACATGTTAATAGTATCTTAAAAGAGATGGTATTGTTCATTAAATATGGAGGATTATTTTCGTTTTGATTTCCTAATAAGATTTCAAAAGACGCAACAGACTACATAATGAGTAAAACTTCTGCTGATTTGAATATTTAAATCTTTT
>JAJRWR010000028.1 GCA_024276695.1 archaeon | reverse complement strand
TCCAAGTTGGGAAAAATCCATTACTAAACACCACATCAAAAATTTCTGAATGGATTAAAAATAATGCAAAATGGTGGGCAGAAGGTTCCATTGATGATGATACATTCATTCAAGGAATAGAACATTTAATTAAAGAAGGAATAATTCAAGTCTAAGACAAGTAGAATAATTTTCTTTAGATAATTTAATTTCAAAATCTAGTTGTTACAATTAAACAGAATCTATTTCTCTTTTAAAACATCAATGATTTCATTATTGCTTTTCATCCAGGTTTTCAGATATGCATAGAACAAAGTCTCCAAGTCATCAACCATTCCAGATAGTTTGGGGTCTGAGCGAATTGCTTTGAGTTGCTCATCAAGATTATCTAAAATTACCTTCAATCCTTGATTTGAGGTCTCTAATTTTTTGATTGCCTCATCTATACCCATAAAAGTGCTACGACATTATCACATTAAAGATATTGTGATGGAATCTAGAAACTGTTCTCAAAGGCAACTTGATTTAACGGTAACTGGCCACCACGTACTGATACATCTTCTGCTCTTTTTCCAACTACCACCATCATTACAATCAAATGATTCTCAGGTAAGTTAATCACTTTAGCCAAATCATCATACTCAAAGCCTACCATAGGACAAGAGTCCAATCCCATATCTTTAGCAGCTAACATTATAGTCTGAGCTGCCATTCCGCAAGAACGAACTGCCTCATCGCGTTGATTTTGAGGATTATCAGAATATTTTCGTTCAAGATTAGCTTTTACTGTTTCTTGTTTTTCTGAAGGATGATTCTTCCAATATCGTAATGGTTCAGTTTTCCATGCAGTCATATCTCCACACAAAACAATTACCAGGGAACCATCTCTTGGTTGAGCCTGACCTCTTGCTACAACTGAAATTTTTTCTTTAACATCTTGATCAGTAACATAGACAAACCTCCAGTTCTGTTGATTGTAACTAGTTGGAGCCAAAATTACATGTTTCATTAATTTTTGAACATCATCACTACTCATTTTATGAGCAGGATTAAATTTTTTAATTGCACGTCGAGTCTTTATTGCTTCAAAAACATCCATGATTTTATCATGAAAAATATGTAAAATAAATGAAACGAAAAGACAGTAGAGCTTAAGATCAACGCCCAATGGGTGTCGATGATAGCTCTTCGCTTAAGATCAGTAACCTAGTGGTTTCTGATGATAGCTCTTCGCTTAAGGCCTGAAACAGTTTGTAATCAGACGAAAGACTATCTTTTCTTATCATTACTAATGTGATTTTGATATTTAACTGACGCTATCTTTTCCTACTATTGATAATTTATCTGAACAAATTCAGATAGTGTATTTATTAGGCCTGAGTAAATCGCAGATCATCTTGAAGATTGCAGTAATGGGCATGGGAGTAGCAGGATCATACCTTATGGCCAGACTAAAAAATTCAAACCATGATATTACTGGATATGAAAGAAATACTGAAGAAAGACATGATTCGATTTGTGCATGGGGTACAATCAAACCAGTATTAACAGAATTTTGCAAGAAGGTAGATAGAAATTTTGACGATTTTCTAATTCATGATGGAAAAAAGATGCATGTCAAAATGAATGATGATGTAAAATTTGATATTGGATTACATGGAATGTGCACATATAATAAATTAGATTTGATCAAAGATTTTATTAAAGATTCTAAAATCATTTATGGAAAAGCACCAAAGCTTGAAGAATTAGAAAAAGAGTATGACTTGATAGTTGATTGTACCGGATTTAGTAGAGCATATTTACCAAAGATGCAAGAAGATTTCTTTTTACCAACATATGAGTACAAGGTAGAATATGAAAATGGGTTACCATATGATGATTTTTACATTGAACCATTTCCAGGAATGTCAGGATATTTCTGGTATTTCCCACTAGGTGAGAAATGGGCCCATATTGGAGCAGGAGATTATAACAAAAACCACATCAAAGCAACTGATGAATTCCTAAAAAAACATGGAGGAAAAGTGCTCAAAACTAAAGGTAGACCAATCAGATTGGCAACTCCAAACAAGTGTAAGCCATTTTACAAAGGCAAAGTAGTAGGTGTTGGTGAATCAATTGGGACAGTCTATGCTCTACTAGGAGAGGGAATCATCCCATCAATGCAGTGTGTAGATATCTTTGTTGACAACATGGATGACATGGAAGCATATGAGCAAGCAGTGGATAAGCATTTCAAAGTGTATAGTAAAGTGTTCAATTTTGTTAGAGCAAAAATTCACAAGGATTTCAGTTTCATAAAGGCACTTCCAGACTTTTTATCAATATTTATATATATGAAAAAGAATCAAGATAGATTTGGAATGGATATCAAAATTTCAGATTTGCTAAAAGTGGCTAAAGCCTAGATAAAATTTAGTTTCTAAATTCTAAAACAAAGAAACATCAAGTAATGGTTCTTTTGTATTATCACCATCATCGGAATTATCCCAACCATCATTTCCTGCTGCAACTACAAATGTTACATCTGCATCTACTGCACCACAAATTGCATTGTGATATGAATCAGTTCCACCACATACACTGTCTTGTCCTGAACCACCAAGACTCATGTTTGCAACTTTAATTTTATCAGCATTTGCTGCAACCCAATCAATTCCTGCAATTACATCAGATGTGAATCCAGAACCGCGATTATCTAAAACTTTGACTGCATACAAGTCTGCACCAGGTGCAATTCCAATTACCCCAATATCATTATCAATTGCTGCAATGGTTCCTGCAACATGAGTTCCATGACCATTACCATCAGACCAGTTACTACTTTTACCTTTAGAAAAATTGATCCCATCAACAACATTAAGATCAGGATGAGATGAAATTCCAGTATCAATTACTGCAACACCAACAGATGTTGTACCACTAGCAATTCCGTTAATTCTTTCAATTCCAGTTGGGATTTCTTGTGGTGGTTGTGTTTCAGTATCTCCACCTCCGTTGCCACCTTTGTCTGGTTTTCTAGGAATTCCACCAGGAGCATTGATAGACATTACATAATCTTGTTCAATGTAATTTACTCTAGCATCAGATGCAATATTATCAAGTTGTCCCCTTGGAACTATGGCACTAAATCCGTTTACTGCAGTTCCATAAACATGTGAAATTGCCAGTCCACGATCTTGTGCTATATCATTTGCAACAGACCAAGATTTACATTCAACTTGTCCCAATACTAATCATTTAGTGAACAATTGAAGATCATTTGGATCTAACTATCACACATCCCAAATCATTTCATGCAGTTTACCGAACTAACAGACAAACAATGGAATACAATAAAATCACATCTAC
>JAJRWR010000027.1 GCA_024276695.1 archaeon | reverse complement strand
GGTACATGCAATATTTGTCCTTAGTTTATTTCCTAAGGTACTCGCTCATGATAACACGAATTGTCTCAGGTAATGTTTCCAACATTCTAGCCTTGCGTTCTTTCTCTAATGCTTTCACCATTTCATCAGGTAGTGACACCATTATTTTTTTCATAGCCATATATCTATTGGTACCAATAGGTAATACTTATATGTTGATTATGCATACCAATAGATATCTAATGGAATCTAATATATGCAACAGATTGAAAATAGGTAGGGAAATAGCAGAGAATCCTAACGTACAGATTCTAAGGCTAGATGATCATCATTATACTGTAAAGTCACAAACAACCAACAGAAAGTATGATGTCATATCAACAGAATCAGGCTTTATCTGCAACTGTCCAGACCACACATTCAGGAAAGTCTGTTGTAAGCATATTCATGGTGTAGAGTTCTCAATAAAGTACAGAAACGAGGTAAAAGAACAAAACAAGGTTACGATAGAACAACTAAACGTTACCGTATGTCCAAAATGTACATCAGAGAACTTTGTAAAGCATGGGATAAGAAAAAACAAGAATTATTCTATTCAAAGATATTTCTGCAATGACTGTACAAAGTGGTTCTCATTCAATCTAGGCTTTGAAGGAATGAAGGCAAGCCCCCAGATCATAACCAGTGCAATGCAACTATACTTTACTGGGGAATCATTGAGAAGCGTTCAGAAATTCATCAGACTGCAGGGAATCACGGTATCGCACCAAACCATTCACAACTGGATAAAGAAGTATATCTCAATAATGAAAAAACACCTAGATAAGATTACACCCCAAGTTAGCGACACATGGAGAGCTGATGAGGTTTACACAAAAGTCAAGGGAAATATGAAGTATCTCTTTGCACTTTGTGATGATGAAACTAGATTCTGGATAGCAAAGGAAGTTTCAGACAGAAAAGAAGGACATGACGCTACAGGATTATTCAGACAAGCTAAACAAATAGCAAACAAAATTCCAAAGGTAATGATTACTGACGGTCTAGGTTCTTACAACATAGCACACAAGAAAGAATTTAGAACAAACAGTAAAAACACGTCAATTCATATCAGACATATTCATCTAAAGGGCGATATGAATAACAACAAGCAGGAGAGATTCAATGGAGAGTTTAGAGATAGGGAGAAAGTTATGAGGGGAATAAAAAAAGATGATTCAGTATTCTTTGATGGTTATCAGATTTATCACAATTACATTAGGGAACACATGAGTCTAAAGGGAGAAACACCAGCTCAAGCTTGTGGGATTGATGTTCAGGGAAACAACAAATGGATTACATTAATTCAAAATTCGGCAAAAAATAGTTTAAGGAGTAACGCATGAAACTGTTATTGGTTCATGTAGACATCTATGTAAGAGCATTAAGATATTACATATCAAAAATAGAGCATCTCAAGGAAGATGAGGATCTAAAACAAGCTAATGAACTTGTCATAAAGGATTTGGATTTCAATATAATATACTTGAAAGAAATGCTAGGGAAATTAGAATCACAAAAATCACAGAATACCATATCTGATAACATGCCATTATTCAAGCAAGCAACTAACGAATATTATGATCATTTAGAAAAAAGCAAAGCGACGTTAATCAAAAAAGTTGATGCGAAATGGACATTCAAAATAGACAATGTCAATGATGAACTTGAATTAATGGAAGAATTAAGAAAATGAGCCTATTTTTGACACGAACAAGAACTATGGAGATGAGCTGTGGATTTGACAGAACCCTCCAGAGGTAGAGAAATATGTAGATTCATTACATTATCTGTATGATTTTATAATCAAAGGCAGACTAAGAGGTAGTATAACAGGTGTATGGAATGACAAAACATTATTGGACAAAATAGAATATCTTGAAAATGAAAATTCTAAAATACATAAAGAAAATGTGATATTAGCTAATGAATTAGATGATAAAAATAACATCATTACATCTTATGAAAAAGGATCGTATGATCAGAAATGAATATCACAAAATGTACTAAATGTCATAGGGATTTAATTGTAGAAGAAATTGAATTACATGAATGTCGTAAGGTGGTTAATTATAGGATTGATGGTTCTATATTATGGTTATTTGATGGCAAGATTTGGTACCCTCGTAAACTTATTCATCAACCGAAAGGTAACATCAATCATTCCAACCTAAGAGGTAACAGCACCTGTTTGAGGGTTCTGTAAATTTGACGTCAGATAGATTGACTGTCAAAAATCGGTTGATCTGGACATGATTAAATTTTAGTAAAAAATTATCTAACGTCTCTTTCTTCTTTGTCCAGGCTTATTTTGACCAGGATATCTACCTAAAACAAATCGTTTATTGAAATTACTTTTGTTTCCAACACTAGAACTAGTGCCTACAATTTTTCTGCCTTCAACTTTTGGTGTTTGACCTCTTACTTTACCTGCTTTAGTAAGTGAACCGTGTGTTGCCATGATTTCAAATAAGAATTAGAGAATTTATGTATTTGGATGACTACCAGTACTTGACCTTAACAGTCTCAATAACTTTTTCGTGTTCCTTACTCTTTCTACGGGCATATTTTTCCATTGCAGCAAGAGGAATGCCACCAAGAGATCTTGCAAGTGCATTAAAGGCATATCTTTGTGGACCTTTTGAACCAGTTTTAGTCATGAATTTTTGAATACCATATTTGAAATTATGTTGCCAGGTCTTGTAAAGAACACCAAGTTGTGCAGGTGTCATTTCATTTCCAATGTTAAAGAAATCAGATTTTTCTAACAATCCAATTGGAACAAACGTTAGTGCAGTAGCAGTGAACATTGAATCAGGTTGTTCATGTTCTAATTCACTAAGTAAACGAATAGTCTCCCATGAATCTTCAGGAGTTTCATCATTATCAAGACCCATGATTAAAGTAAATGCTGGGATCCAATAATTTTCATTCATTGCCTTTACACCTTCTTTTACAACCCAATGCCATTCAGATGGATCATAAGGTGCTAATTTTCTATCGGCATACTTTCCAATTAATCTAAGACTGCCAGTTTCAAATCCAGCTTGGACACCAATCATGTTATCAGGTCCAGCTTTCATGATTCTTGAAAGATTTGGAAGGAGTTTTTCATCAGCAATTGCTCCGGCCAAGGTTCCATGTGTTGGATTTGTATGTTCAACTCCAGTAGCCATGATTGCAGTAAACAATTCTTCTAATGCTTCGCGATTTGGTTCCATTCCCTTTGCAGTTCTTGGATCCATACCATAAACAAAAATATCATCACTGTGAATCCATGCAGATTTTGAACCTCCTTTCTTTATGTTAACTTCAATTTCTTTTACAACTTTTTCTGGCGGATAATATCTTAATGATCTTAATGTGACATCACAAAATTTACATCCTCTGCCACAACCACGCATTACTTCAACCATTCCATGCATACTGGGTTCTACAATATCAGGGATATCTTCTAAATCAGGTCTATCCCAGAAATTAACAAATCTTCCATGGATTTTTTTACCTTCTCTTTCAAATTCTTTAATGTTAACTTTAAAGTCACTCCTCTTTCTGAAAGGATCCATATTTTCAAAATCGCCATTAATCAAATAATTAAAGAATCTGCCAGCATGTCCATCAATTTCAGGTGCAATGCCACCAAGTTCTCCTTCAAGAATTGCATATATTCCAAATTCTTCAATTTTTGCCGGATCATAGTTATATTGCCAAGTTCCAGATGCACCAGAAATTACTTTTGCTTTACTTCCAGTTTTTGCTTTTGCTGCTTTAATTCTACGATGTAATTCTGCATTGTAAAATTCATCATAAGATGTTTGTTTTCTACCATAAGTAAATGTCATAGTAACTGGACCCATTCCAAGAGGATCCATCTCATAAGTTCCAATAACTTCTGTTTCAGGACCAATGAATTTTTCGATATGATTTGGATGAGCAATTACAACATCTTGTCTGCTAAATCCATCACGAAGTAAACCCGCTTCTAATTTTCTTAATCCATATGGAGCATATTTTGCCACACCATTAACATCAGGTGACCAATTACAGATAAAATCAAACAAAACTTTTGGAGTTACTTGATTTCCAAGAATCTTATACCAAAAACTTTTCTTATCTCTACCAGGATCAAGTGCTGGGGCACATCCAAAAAATGTTGCAAGAGACAGTCCCCTATAAGGTGACATTAAAGTTCTATCAGCTGTTAAGACTATTTTTGGAGTACCCATACCCTTCACGGGATTCATTTTGTGATTTATTTTAAACCTTGCTAGTCAATTTTAGTAATTTTCTAAAATTCCAGCCTTGTTCCTATGTAAATGACCAAATTCCTTGTTTGTAGACAAATGTTTTCCATCAAATACAGTTCCATCTTTGCAAGTAAGGTCCTCCCCTATACAACAGCTACCACAAATACCAACTCCACACTTCATCATTCTTTCAAGACTAGCTTGAACGAAAATATTTCTAGAGTGAGCAGACTGAACAGTTTTGTACATCATAATTTCAGGACCACAAACATACACAGCATCAAAATGGGTTTTATTAACTAATTTTTCAACCAAGTCAGTTACGAATCCTTTTTCACCATAACTTCCATCATCAGTTGAAACAATTACTTGATGAGAATTGTTTTTCAATAATTCATTGGACAAATCTTCAAAGAATACTTCATCTTTTGATTTTGCACCCATTAGTACAGTAACATCATCAGTAGGTTTTACAAAAGTAAGTAATCGCATCATAGGAACAAGACCTGTTCCACCACCAACCAACAACAATTTGCCTTCTTTGATATCAAATGAATTTCCATATGGACCTCGAATTCCAATTTGTCCACCAACTTTAACGTTGAATAAACCAGTAGAAGATGGACCATGTTTTCTAACTGTGAATGCAGCCTTTCCAGATTCTTTTGAAATCATTATACTCATGGGTAATTCATTAACTCCAGGTATCCAAACCATAGCAAATTGGCCAGGAAGAACATTTGGCATCACATCATCTGAAAAAACCATAGTTCTAACAGTAGGGGTTTCATCAATTACTTTTTCAATTGTAACAATTGTGGGATGATTATGATTTCTTTGCAAGACCCACCATTTCCTTAATTGTAGAATAATTATTTCTCTCCATATATTGCAGAATTCCTTTGTTAATGTCATCAAAAACTCCAATCCAGTTATCACCTATTGCACTTCCAAGTTGAACTGCAGAAGCTCCTGCCAAAAAGAATTCAACTGCATCTTCCCATGTAGAGATTCCACCACACCCAATTATTGGAATATCATATTTTAAAGAAATTTCATAAACACATCTTAATGCGATTGGTTTAATCGGAGTACCAGATAATCCTCCAAATTTGTTACTAAGTATAGGACGTTTGGTTTCAACATCAATGGCCATTGCGCGAACAGTATTAATTGCAGTGATAGCATCAATTCCAGAATCAACTGCATTACTTACAGTATTTAGATAATTACTGGTACCCAAACCAACTTTGGCAATTACAGGAACATTTGTGGCATTTTTTACAGTAGTAACAATTTTTTTGACTAATCCAGGATCATCTCCAACTTCTAAGCCAACTTTGGCAACATGAGGACAAGATAAATTCAATTCATATGCTTTGATTTTGCAATTTTCAAATTCTTTTATCATAATTTCAAAATCTTCAGGGATTGAACCTACTAAGCTGACAATTATTGGGACGTTTTGGTTTAATTCAATCATTTTAGCAAAGTTTTCTGCCCCAGGATTTGAGAGACCTACAGCGTTTATCCATCCGCCACCCTTTACACTAAAGATAGTAGGGTTGGGATATCCTTCCCAAGGGGCTGTACTTAGAGACTTTGTTACAACTGCACCTGCTCCGGATGCATAAAGTCGATTAAACACATCTAATGATATACCTAAAATTCCAGATGCCAGCATTACAGGTTTATCTAATTGAATTTGACCTATGGAAGTTGCAATACTAGGTTCCACTTTGATTCATTAACTTAGTTTCGAATATAACAGTTGATTCTTGATTCTGGTACCGTTTTTAAAGGTGATTTAGAATCAACTAGTCATGTATTCTGTGATTTTAACAGAGCTGGGAATTTCAGTTTTCAATGACGGAAAACTCGACAAAGTATTTGCTTTCTCAAATCCCGTTAAAGAATATCTTTTGGTAAAAAATAAGGAATCAAAATTAAATGAGCTTGTAAATTATTTAGCATCCACTCAAAGAGGATTTTCTGTAAGTGACGAATCGTTGCTTGCAATTCTAAAAAAATATTCTATTGATTGTCATCTTATGGATTCTTCAGAATTAGACAGTATTCAAGCAACAAAACCACAAATTATTGTTGATTCAGGTTTTGCTTCAAATCTGCAAGATACACTTGGAAAACTTAGAGAGTTTGCCCTTGGATTATCATCTTCAAAAGTTACCGAAGTGTCACAAAGTCCAGATCTTCACATTATTCAAGCAATTAATTCTCTAGATGAAATTGACAAGATTGCAAATGGATTAAGTTCAAGACTTAGAGAATGGTATGGATTACATTTTCCAGAATTGGATAACATAATTGATAGTATTAATGGATATGCTCAAATTGTAATGGCAGGAAAACGAGAATCATTAACTAAACAAGTTTTTGAAGAAGCAGGTTTTCCAGAATCAAAAGTTGAGATGTTATCATTAATTTCATCAAAAAGTAGAGGTGGCGATATTTCAGATATCAATTTAGCAATTGTACAATCAATTGCTAAACAAGTTTTAGATTTTCATGAATTACGTAAAAAACTTGAAGAGCATGTTGAAACAGAAATGCAGGAAATCGCTCCAAATCTTTCGGCAATTCTTGGAACTGCAGTTGGTGCAAGAATTTTAGGAAGAGCTGGTAGTCTTAAAAAAATGGCATCACTTCCGGCTAGTACAATACAAGTTTTAGGAGCTGAAAAAGCATTATTTAGATCATTAAAGACAGGTTCTCAACCTCCAAAACACGGATTGTTATTCCAACATGCAATGGTTCATGCGGCTCCTAGATGGCAAAGAGGAAAAATTGCTCGTGCAGTTGCTGCAAAAGCAGTCATTGCTGCAAGGGTTGATGTTTACGGAGAAGGATTAAACCAAACTTTACTTGAAAAACTCAACATTAGAGTTGATGAAATAGGTAAAAAATATGAAAATCCTACAGAAAAAGATGTGAAACCACCTCCATCATTTAGAAGAGAAGGTGTAGATAGAAGAAGAAGAGGCCGTAGAGAAGGTGGAAACTTTAGAGATAGACCAAGAAGAGATGAAGGTGTAGATAGAAGAGAAGGTGGAAGGTACAATGAAAGATCAGACTCAAATAAAAAGAGAAAAAAGTTTGGAAGAAGATAATAAAACATTTTTTTGGATAAAATCAGAAGGACAAAAAAAACTAGCCACTGAGAATATGATTCCAGGGAATCAAGTTTACAAAGAAAAATTAATCATTAAAAAAAATACTGAATACAGACTATGGGATCCATTTAGAAGTAAATTAGCTGCAGCGATTATGAATGATCTTAATTATTTTCCTTTTGAAAATAAAAGTACGGTTCTGTATTTAGGAGCATCTACTGGGACCACAGTTAGTCACATATCGGATATTGTAGGATCTAGCGGGATGGTTTTTGCAGTAGAACATGCAAGTAGAGTAGCAAGAGATTTCCTAGATCGAGTTGCAACATATAGAAAAAACATAATTCCAATTTTACAAGATGCAAGAAAACCAAAAGAGTATTTTTCAGTGTTTGGAAAAGTGGATGTCGTGTATGTAGATATTGCACAACCAGATCAAACACAAATCGCAATTGATAATTGTGAAATGTTTCTAAAAAAAGGAGGTTATTTCTTTTTGGTTATCAAAACTAGAAGTATTGATGTTACAAAATCACCAAAAAGAATTGTTGAGGAAGAAATAGAGAAATTAAAACCAAGGTTTGATGTTTTACAGACTATTGATTTGCATCCTTATGACAAGGATCACGCAATGGCGATTTCAAAGTTCAAAGATTAGTTATTTTCAATTATTTTCTGAACAGGTTGCCAACTTTTACGCACGAATTTAGGCATCTCATGATTTTTTTTATAATATTTCTTTACAAATTTCACAGTTACAGAATCTGACGGATAACCGCTGCCCAAATTATGATCTTTTCTTAATTTCAGGATTACCCTATCCCTAGTCACTTTAGCAAGAATGGATGCGGCAGACACTACAACAAATCTACTATCTGCACGATGATATGATTTGATCTTATGATTGTCAGATAGTTTAGAAATTTCTTTTCCAAATCTAGTTGGATCGACATCACATGAATCAACATATGAAACATCGGGATTTAATTTTGAAACAACTTTTGCCATATATTTTGCCTCCAACCCATTTAGACAATGTTTTTTTACACTGGCATCAATTGATTTAGGGGAAATTTTTGCAACATAATAATCATCTACAATTTCAATAATTTTTTTGTAGAGATGTTCTCGTGATTTAGGAGTGAGTTTTTTTGAATCTTTTACACCTAAAGCACTTAATTTTTTTACATTTTTTTTATCTAAGGATATTCCAGCTATCACCAAGGGTCCCAACATAGGACCACGTCCAGCATCATCAATACCACAAATTTGCACGAATTGTGTTTTAAAACACAAGTATTAAACCATTATACGTTTAGAAGAATTGAAAAACAATTGGAATTTCCAGACGAAACTTTTCAAGAAATAATTGAAGGGAAAACAAAACTTCTAGTCCCAAAAAAATCAATCATAGATAAAGTTCCTCCAATGAAACCAGCATTTTTTAATCCAAAAGCAAAACTAAACAGAGATTTTTCCATTATTGCATATTCTGCTTTTCTTAACAAATTTCAAGGTCCAAAAATTTTCTTAGAGGGACTTTCAGGAATAGGGTCTAGAGGATTACGAGTTGCAAATGAATTAGATGTTGAAAAGATTGTAATTAATGATCTAAATCCTTCTGCACTCAAAATGGCAGAATATTCTGCAAATCTAAATGATATAAAAAATATAGAATTTTCTGAAAAAGAAGTATGTAGATTTTTTAGTAATTATTCAAAAAAAGGAGAAAGAGGTTCAATTGTAGACATAGATCCTTTTGGATCACCTGCAGCATTTTTTGACTGTGGAATTAGAGCAACTATGCATGGAGGCATACTATCATCAGCAGCTACAGACCTTCAAGTTTTGAATGGTCTCTTTCAACCTGCATGTAAGAGAAAGTATGGAGGGGTTCCAGTTAGAACAGAATACGGAAATGAAATTGCAATTAGGTTGATTTTGGGATCTCTTAGAGCGGTAGCAGCAAGACTAGGTATAACTATTATTCCTATGTTTGTTGAAAGTGAAATGCACTACTATAGAACATATGTCAAAGTTCTCAATAGACCAGATCAACAAGAGAATCTAGGATACATTTTACATTGTAAAAATTGTGGTCATAGAAAAATTACATCAGAACAAGAACAAGAATGTGAACTATGTAAATCAAAAATCAGCACATCAGGGCCATTATGGATTGGAAATATTTTAGATAAAGAATTTGTTGGAAGTATGTTAGAAGAAAATTCCAAATTAGAAACGGATAAAATTTGTGAAAAAATACTTCTTAAATGCCTAGAAGAGGCAGAAATGCCAGGAACTTATTTTACAGTTGATGAAATTGCATCTTTAATGAAATCATCACCACCAAAATTAGAAAAAGTAATTTCAAATTTAAAAGAAAATGGGTTTAGATCAAGCATTACAGCATTTAGTCCAACAGGGTTTAGGACAAATGCCAACATTAAAGAAATAATGAAAATTTTTGAAACTATCCAATAAAACCTAAACATACAAGATATAATTCACTACTTTGTTTTCTACTAGCACTAGGTTTTGTAAGATTGATTCTAGAGAATTTTTTCTTGATGTAATCTCTAAATTCCATTGAGAATTCACCGTCAAAAACTTTGAAGACAGCATTTCCTTTATGTGCCAAAACCTTATCCATAATTTTTGTGCAATCATAATTTAGTGAAATTTGTTTAGCATGATCTACAGACCAATTTCCACTAACTTGAGGGGAAAGATCACATATTACAGCGTTAACTTTACGCCCAAAATAAGACATTACTTCATCAACAACATGTTCATCTTCAATATTTTCTCTGATTATATGAGCACCAGGAATTTCTTCAACATAAGATAAATCAATTCCCATGACTTTTCCTTGATTTCCAACTAATTTCATAGCCATTTGAGTCCAGCCACCAGGAGCACATCCAAGATCTAGCACGTTAAAACCGGGCCCTATGAGACGATAGGATCTATTCAATTCTTGTAGTTTGAATGCAGCTCTACTTCTAAAACCCTGCTCGTGAGCTAATCTACGATAGTGATCTTTACGTGCGTCTGCTAATTTCATTTAGCCTTCACAGGTTTTTTCAATTCAGCAATCACCCAATCCTCAATGAATTGACAGTTTCTAGGACTAATCTCACCTTCAAGTGAACATTTCTGTTCTACAGGACAAACTAAACATGGTGCATTTTCAATTGATTGAGTACTAATTGGAGTTTTCTTTAAAATTAATTTGTAAGTCCAACGATTATTCTCAAGAAGTTTTTCTCTTGTAATCGTACCCATTCTTTCAAGTTTTAATGCTAAACGAGAACCAATTTGATTTGTAAGTTTAAGTTTTTTCCATAATTCACCTTGGAACATTCCATCAGATTCTTTCTCGGCTAAAATATCACAAACTTTGTTTGTCAATCTTTCCATATCGACTTTTTCTATTTGGAAATTTTCAATTTCTTCATCAGATAGTTGTTCTTCCAATTCTTCTTCAAGAGTTAATTCCTCTATTCTTTTAGCTTCTTCTAATTCTTTTTTAGTTAATTTTTTTACTTTTACTGGTTTTTCTGTTTTCTTTGCAGGTTTAGATTCTGTTTTCTTTGCTGTTTTCTTTGCAGGTTTAGATTCTGTTTTCTTTGCTGTTTTCTTTGCAGGTTTAGCTTCTGTTTTCTTTGCTGTTTTCTTTGCAGGTTTAGCTTCTGTTTTCTTTTTTAATTTATCAAGATCAGCTTTAATTTTTTCTGCTTCTTCAATCAGAGAATCTTTTTTCTTTGCCATCAAATCACCTTAATTTTTAATTTCATATTTATCAATCAGTATTTAATTCCTATTTAACAGTAAAAGTTCCTTTTGTGGAGATGTTCTTTAGTTGTCTTGAGACCATTTCTACGACTATTTCATATGAACCAGGAGTGGAAATCACCTCAGAAAATGTGTCTCCAACAGGAATAGTTTTACTTCCAGATTCAAAACACTGTTCAAAGAATCCACTCTGTGTGATTACGTCATCTTTTACAGAAGAATAAATCGTAATATACAGATCCCCACAACTGAATGATGAATCATCAACTTTAACTTGAATTTCAACAGGTTCTGAAGTAGTGTATTGTTTAGACAATCCAATCATTTCAATAGGGACATTATAACGTGAACCTATTTCAGAATAAGACATAGGCCATATGTTTAATTCCCTATCAGGTTTTTGAAGAATATCAGATAATACTGCAGAACCAAATATTATTGAGAAAATTACAGGTAAAACAAATACGATTAAAACATGTTTAGTAGCCATTTCGTTTTAAAATCTACAATTCCCTTATATCTATTTAGCAAAATTTCAAAGGTCAAGATCAATTTGACGAATGAGTTAAATCGTAGCCAACTAAATATCGCTAGATGCGACTTAGAAAATTCAGAGTTAGAGCATATCGTTGCATTCATGATTCTGGAGAAATAACAGTTGGAGATTTAGCAGCTTTTGTAGGAAGAAATGAAAGTGGAAAAACTACAATTCTTCAAGCATTGACGTTATTGAATAGAGATGAGCAGCTTTCAGAATTAGATCTATGCGATGAGATGAATGAAGAGTTAAAAGAAGAGATGAGATTAGCCGAAGGGGAATTTGAATTAAGTCAACATGAAATTAATATAATCAAAGAAAAATTTCCAGGGTTACCAGATATTAAAAAAATCAAATTATTTAGAACAAATGAGAATCCTAGAGTTCAGTACGAATTTGAAGATATCAAACTTAGTGAAGAGGAAAGCAAAGGGCTTAATTCATGGGAAAATTTTTCAAGGCAGATTTTTGGATTTTTAGATACAATCCCAAATCATCTAAGAATACAAATTGATACAAAGTTCTTTGAAGAAGATGTTCCAAAAAATCAAGAGACATTTGATAGTGGAATGGCAGAATTCAGCAATCAATTTCATGTCATAGCAATTCAAGAACCTAAAGTTATTGAAGAGTGGGAAAAAATCTATGAAAGTCCTGAAAATCAATTTTCAAATTTACTAAGTGGTGAAAGTGAAAAAACTGCATTGATGAATTTTATTGCTTCAGAATTACATCCACGATTTGTTTATTTTTCAGATTATAAAAAAATCTATGGCAATATCAATCTCAACGAATACTTGAGAGAAGAAAAGGGAGATCGTCAAGATTCAATTGAATTTATTGAAGAGTTTGACAAGGCAGAGACAGTTAGAAATCTATTCTATCTAGCAGAACTAGACATTAAAGAATTGGATGAGGTGAAAGAAAGTCCCTCAAAATGTATCAAACTTCTTAATGCTGCAAGTAATAGATTAACTAAGAAATTAAATCCCGCATGGAAAGGAGACCCAATCCATGTTGACTTGAGATATAATCCAGGCAACATAATGAGTGTTGTAATTTCAGATGTTCACAAAGATGTAACTATTACAAACACAGGATTACTAAATAGAAGAGCAGAAGGCTTCAAATGGACATTTTCATTTATTGTAAACTTTGCAGCTGAAACGCAAAGAGCAGAATTAAAAGAAGCGATATTACTTTTAGATGAACCTGCAAGAAATCTTCATCCAACACAACAAATGGGAATTTCAGATTTGCTGAAAAATTTAGCCGGATCAAATCAAGTTTTGTATGCAACACATTCACCATTTATGATATTTGATTATACACCAGGTAACTTACTTGTTGTAGAACTAGATAAGCGAAAACATCTCAGTAGAATATTTTATGATTATTGGAATGCAGATGATAAGACGTTGACGCCAATCTTGTATGGGTTGTGTAGAGGTCAAGTGGAGTCAATTGTTGATAGGGAAATAGGAACAAACTCAAGACCAATAATCATAGTTGAAACAATGTCTGATGCAATGTATCTTAATGCATTTGATAAATTCTTACAAGATCCAAATATTTCAATGAATCCACTTAATGTGATTGCCGCATATAACAAAAATTCAGTGTTACCTTTAGCAATATTTTACAGAAATCATGGATATAGAACATTTGTTTTATTGGACAATTCTGATGAATCTAAGCAAATTTCTGCACAACTAGTTTCAAATGAATTTTCATCGATTCAAACAATATTTTTTGAAAGGGAAGGTAAAAAACTAGAATCAATTGAAGATTATATTGCTCTTGAAGATTATTTATACCCAGTTAACCAAACTTATGAAATCAAACTAAGACAAGAGGGATATTCAAATCTTACACCTCAAGATGTCATATCTAAAGAAGGTGACGGGATTTTAGAAAAATTGAAGAAGATATGGGAAGAACATAGAGATGATGATTGGGAAGAATTTGATAATGAGGAAATTACTAGATATATTTGTGAGAAAATTACTCTTGAAGAAGCTAGTTTCTTATCAGATAAAACAAAAGACCAATTCAGAACATTGTACAGACTAATTGCTGAACGAATCAGACAATATCAAAATGTTGCCACAAAACCAGATTTAGATAAATTCCAAAAGACCAAGGCCAAGATTTAAGAAGTTTGCTTATGAAAAACACTCAACAAAGAAATAGAAAAACGGGAAAAATTCTTTAAGGTTTAAGTGAGAGATATTGAATTTGAATTACATGAATAGATCCTCTACTAGAGGAATTTTCCTTGCAAGTGCATTGTTATTTTCAATTGTATTAATTACATTTCCATCAAATGTTTATGCCAAAGAAATTACAGTTACAAGTTTTGCATTAGAAGAAACAACGGTATTAGAATTAACAAATGATTCAGACAAAGAAGTAAACACTTTAAGAATTTGGCTTGGAAGTGATTTTAATTTCAAATCATTTAAAACGGAAAAAGGATGGGTAGGAGAAAAGAATGCTCAAGGAGTTATTATTTTCACATCTTCTGAATCAATCAAGGCTGGAGAATCTGTAAAATTTGGAGTAAAAACTGACAAAGTAAATTCAGGTATTAATTGGAAGGTTCTAGATAACAAGAATATTCAAATTGATATTGGTAAAACTATAGCAGAAGAGATACCAAAAGTTGTTAAAAATTCAGAGCCAAATCAAAATTCAGAAATAATAGATGAAGGGATATCATCTGAATCCATATTTAGAATAATTCCAGAGAAACCAAATGTTGGTTCAACAATCAGAGTTACGGGAGATAATTTTGGATCATCCCAAGAATTTGATTTTTATATTGATTCAAAAAAATTGGGTTCTTTTGAAACAGATGAAAATGGACATTTTATGACTACAATGAAAATTTCAAATGAACAAAAACCTGATAGAGTAAATTTCAAAGTAATAGACAAAGAAGGTCAAGAAAAGAAATTAAGTCTTAGAATTGGTGAAGTTGAGAATAGAATTCCAGAGTCTCAGAATATACCACTTACAATCAAAGGAATTCCAGATGTTATCAATAGGGGGGACTTTTTAGAAATATTTGGAACTGGTAAACCAGACAGTGCAGTTACAATAGATATTTTCGAACCAAGTGGAGAAATAATTAGAACAAGATCAGCAGAAAGCGACAGTAAAGGAAATTGGGAATTAGAACCACTCTTAGTTCCATTAGATACACCCTTCGGCAAATATAGAGGAGTTATTTCAGACGGGAGAGAAGATACATCTGTATATTGGACAGTAGAATCAGATAAAAAAATCATCATAATTCCAAGTAGTTTAAAATTTGAGCCGGGGGAGATCATGAAATTCAATGGTACAGCATTGCCTAACAAATCAATTGAAATAGTGATAGAAGATCCTCTAGGAAATGAAATTGTATCAGACATCATACAAACGGATGAAGCAGGTTTTGTAGAGTTTGAGTTCGAAACTACACAAAATACTTTGGAAGGTACATACACATTAATTGCAACACAAGAAAAAGCGAAAGAATTTACTTATGCAGGTTTAGGTCAACTCCCAACAATTCCAGTTAATTTAGAATTTGACAAATTAAGCTATAAGGAAGGAGAAACTGCATTAATTACTATATCAGGTAAAGCATCAGAAATTATCAGTTTGTTAATTGTTGATCCTTCCGACAAACCAAAAGGAGATGCAATACCAATCACTTTACAACCAGATGGACGTGGAACATATTCAATACAGCTTGATGGATACTCATCTGGAGTGTATACAGCAGTTATTAGTAAAGGCAGTGCACAGAGTACAGAAATTTTCACAGTAGGTCTGCAGACAGGTTCTGGAGAAATTGACATTAAAACAACAAAATTAGATTATCATCCAGGAGATTCGGTGTTGATTTTAGGAGATACAGGTGCCAACATTCTTCTCACCATAACCATGATTAATCCAGATGGAGAAGAAATCAAGAATAAGGAAACATTTTCAGATAAAAATGGAAAAATTTCGGAAGGATCATTTAGAATTCCATCAGATGCAGTTCCAGGCACATGGATGATAAATGCAAAAAGTGGATCAAACTTTGATAATGAAGAAATCAATGTTCTTGCAACAATTCAAGAAGGAATGACAGTGGAAGTAGAGGAAGGACAAGACATTCCAGGATTTGGCAAGACAATTAACATCCATGTTTTTGGAGCAGAACAGACAGTAGAAATTGAAATTATTACAGCAGATGGAGAAATAATTGAAGAATTATCATTCCCTTCATCAGGAGAAGGGGAAATTAATCAGCCATGGATAATTCCCAAAGATACTGAACCAGGAACATACACAATTAAAGTATCAGATGCAGTAAATAATGCAGAAACAACGTTTGAAATTCAATAATGTCAAACAATTTTATTTCAGCTAATTTCGATATCAATTATGAATTTAAAAGACAAAATTGTAGATTGTCCAAATTTTCCTAAAAAAGGTATTTTATTTAGAGACTTTAGTCCAATTTTAAAAGATCCATCAGCATTATCATTTGTGGCGGATGAATTTTTTAAAAATTTTCATCCAAAAGATATCGATATATTTGCAGGGATAGAATCAAGAGGGTTCATTCTAGCCTCAATTTTGGCTTCAAGATACAACAAAGGCATGATTATGATCAGAAAAGCAGGGAAATTACCTGGAAAAACTACAAAATTAGCATATACAATTGAATACGGAAAAGACACGATTGAAATTCAAAAAGACATCATCAAAGAAGGGGAAAGAGTTCTCATTTGTGATGACTTACTTGCAACAGGCGGTACTGCAAAAGCATCTGCAAAATTAATTGAAAAGGTAGGAGGAAATATTGTAGGATTTGCATTCATTATTGAATTAGTTGATCTAAACGGAATGAATGAAATTAGCAAGTATAATTGTAAATCATTGGTAAAATACTAATGGAAAAAGATATAGAAATAGGAATATTTGGTGGAACTGGAATTTATGACTCAGGTTTACTTGAAAATGCAGAAGAAGTAGATATTGATACGCCATACGGAAAACCTTCAGATACAATTACAGTAGGAATATTCAAAGGAAGAAAAATTGCATTTCTTCCTAGACATGGAAAAAAACACACCATCCCTCCACATAAAATTAATTTTAAGGCAAATATTTGGGCATTCAAAGAATTAGGAGTCACTAGAATCATAGCACCGTCAGCAGTTGGAAGTCTAAAAGAAGAATTAGCACCAGGTCATTTTGCATTACCAACACAGTTCATAGATTTTACAAAATCAAGAGATGGTTCATTTTCAGAAGACGGAAGAGTAATCCATATTTCAGTAGCAGATCCTTTTTGTCCAGAATTACAAAAATCTATTCTGGAAGTAACTAATAATCAAGATATGGAAATGCATAAAGATTGTACATATATCTGCATTGAAGGTCCACGATTTTCAACTAAGGCAGAGTCAAAATTCTATAGAACAACAGGGGCAGACATCATCGGAATGACATTAGTTCCAGAATGTCAACTAGCAAGAGAGGCACAAATGTGCTATGTATCAATTTCAACAGTTACAGATTATGATGTTTGGGCAGATAAACCTGTTACAGCTAAAGAAGTTCTTGAAACGCTATCAAAGAATGTAGAAATAACAAAAAAAGTGCTAACAGAATTAATCGATAAAATTCCTAAAGATAGAAGTTGTTCATGTGCAAAGGCATTAGAAGAAGCAGAATTCTAATCATCAACAAATGACTCTTTTGTGAGTCCTTCTGGAAGTGTCAAATCACCTTGAAGTAGATTTTTCTGAAGTAAATCAATTACTTCATCAACATCATAACCTAATTTTTCTAATTTCTTCTCAGTAATTTGAGAAAGTTTTGCACCGATATTTTGTCCACCTATTCTACCAAATGCGATAGCTGTAAAACGAAATTCATTTTCATCTATTGTGAATTTGCCAGTAATCTTTGCAGCCATTTGGCTTCCATGAATATTGTTAATGTGAACTCTAAGATCCATTTCAGAGATTAAATTTCTATAGCCTTGTTAACATTGTCATCAATTAGAAAACTCCAATGTTTATCATCTTCAACTTTGAAATCATTAACTTTGAGGGATATCAATTTTTCATCCAGACATTCGTGTTTTAGTTTTCCATTTTCTTTTAATTTTACTAATTTCCATTTGTATTTGCCCTGTTGTAGTTTACAAACATTAACACCCCATTTTGCATCAGGATCAATTTTTGGCATCCCTACTAAATCAGCTAGTTCTTCTATTCCGAGTTGTTTCTCTTCACAGAATTTTTTTTTGCAAACTCCACATCTCCAAACATCAACAGACCCTATTGTTCTTTCATCAATGTTGATGTTTATCACACCAAAATAGACTGGCTGATGCTTACAGGTTTCAGTATCAATACTCAATGTTGTTCACCAATCTTTAGTATTATTTAGTTCTTGCATCATCATATGGTTTCTCTAAAATTACTCCAATATTATCAACAATTTTGTTTCTCTTAAATTCAATATTTTGTCGCTCGCACATCTTTCTATACATATTCACAGCAGTAAATCTAGGATGCATTGCTTCAAATTCTGTGGAAGATATATCGATAAATGCTCCTAGTGCCATTAGATCCTTTGATGCTTTTTTAGCCTCCTCAACAGAAATTTTTAATTTTTCAGCAATAGATTCAGAAGACATTTTGCCATAACATGTTACTAACAAGAAAACTCTGGCTTGAATAGGATCTAATTGAATTTCAGAGATAAGATCATTTTCAATTCCAGAGTAATACATCATTTTTAAAAATAATTATAACAACATAAAACATGATCTATAGAATTATTTTCTGACTAGTATTTTCTTAGAAATTTTTAATGAGAACCCCATAGCAATAAAATGAACAATTGCTCCTAAAATTGCAGCATAAAGCAAGTTATCTAAAATAATCCAGGTAAGAACAAATGTGATGATAGAGGGGATCGTAATTATTGCTGCAATGATAGTACCTCTTAATGCAATATGACTAATTGAAAGTTTAGATTGTTTGTCATCAGACAATAACCAAAATTTCAAAAATGGTAATAAAAATCAAAGATACTTTATATTTGGTAGACCTTAATTTGTACTGTTTGGCAAGTTACAAAGGAGCATATTCAAATGAACAATCATTAAATTTTGTTATACCTATCATCATAATTCTATTTTTAGGCATCATCTACATTATGACACAAAGAGCAGACTCGGGTTTTGTTAGTTTTATTCTAATTGGTGCAGCAGCTATTACAATGTTTTATTGGGCTAAAGTTCTAAAAAAGATGGCAAAAGAACAAAAGCCGACATACACACAAGCAAGAGAGCAAGAAACAAAGAATTGGGTTTATGATTTGATTAAAGGAGAAAATGAAATTGTTTTTGTTGCCGAAGTTCCAGGTCCGGAGGATAAAATTGCAGTTAGGTTGGTAGATGGAATTTTATACGTTAGAGGAACAGCAGGATTTTCAAAAGAAATTCCCATAGAAGGAATAAATGAAATGCAAATATTCGATTTCAAATATAGAAATGGTGTATTAACACTAAGAATAAAATAATTAGAGACTTTTTGCGAGTTCTAATTTTTGTGGTAAATATTTGTCAGTAATATTTGTAAGACCATATTTTGAGAAGGCCTCCAATTCTGCTTTTCTTTTTAATCTTAGAAATACATCTAGTTCCTTTTTCCAAATTCCATCCTGATATCTAGGATCTTTTTGAAGATCATAACATCTCTTAATATCAGATTCAGTCATTGGTATTGTTGGTAACTTGTATTTTTCAATATCAGTAGCCCACACTCCCACCCATTTTGCATCAGGAACTGTTAGTTCTCTAAGATGAGCAGCATTTGCAGAACCAGATTTTATAACCATTGCAATATGTTCACCATATACATCTCCATCAGTTAGAACAATTACAGGCAATCCCATTTCTTCGTGCAATCGCTTTAACAAAGTTCGAGTTGAACGTGGTGCTTGTCCACCAGTATTGATAATTATAGATTTGAATTTTTTATCAATTTGTTCTTCAACAAATCTTGTAAAAAGACCACCTTTTTCAATTGCAATAACAATTTCTGCACTTGTATCTACTAATTCAGCAGTAGTCAAACTAGGACCAATAGAATAACCATCAGGATGATTTGATAAATTCATGGTTTTTCCCTCATAACCAGGAATAGTGTATTCTATATTCAAATCTCCAAAAATAGAACTTCTTTCTTCAGGAAAAATGTGGAAGTCCTCTCTAGGTTTTGAAGTAACAGCTTCTAAATCAACAATGATATTGTCGGATTCAGATTGATCTTCAAATTCAATAGCGAAAGCCTGTGAAGAATAATAGACATCTCTTAAGGTAGATGATTTTTTTTCATGAGTTAATCTATTTGCAAAAAATGCCAGCCACATTAATTGTGTAAATGATCTTAATTGTGCAGAATTTCTTGAACTTCTTAGCGCATTATTGCTTCCTAAGATATATTGTCTAAGTTTTTTATCATAAACGATATTGCTTACTGATCTACTAGGTATTGAAAATTTGGGAAATTTACCATTATCTAAATCATCATAAATTTTTGCACCATGACTTTTGAGCATCTCAAGGATATTTTTTTGTTTTTCATCAGCTTTTTTACTTCGTTCTCGGATTTTGGTCTGTTCTTTCTTAGTTGTTGTCAATTTCTTTTTCCTCCTCTATTTTTTTAGATTCAATTGCATTTTCTTCCAATAGTTTCTTGTAATTAGGTTCTTTCTTTTTTCCAGCAAGCTCTGTGCAAAATTCTGCAATTTGTGGTAAATATTTTGCATAAAGATTTGCTCTTTTTTTTGCCATATCTGCTTGTCCTCTTTTTGACATATATGCTGCCAATTTTCTTGACAAAAATTGTAATCCTAATCTCAGTTCTCTTTCGATTTCTTGTCGATCAGCAACATTTTCTTTTCCTGCTGTTTTGTATGGGATTCTAGTAGAGCAGATATGAGATACTATAATGAAAGGCGGTTCTCCTTTTACCTTGTATCTACCCCAATCAGTGTCATTAACCACTTTTAGAACTACATCACTTCCTTCATCATATAGTAAAGGAATTCTGTTGGCATATCGATAAACATGTGGTCCACCTGATTTGATATCGCCACCATAAGCAATTCCCATCTCAATAATGAATGGAAATCCTGAATATGCAGATGGTGGTCGTTGAACCACCGCAGTAAAATCAGGGTTGAAGAATTTCTTGATTCCTTTTTCTAAGGGTTCTTCTCCTAATGGAGCCAGACAACTTGAGTCAGGTGCCATAAAGTCATCAAATTTTTGAAGTGAGTCACTAAGTTGAACTAGTTCTTGATTTGTCAGAGTACCCATTCGTTTTTCAGGTTTGAATTTTGCAAATTCTGCAAATTTTATAGCAGTTGTAGGTCCTATACGTTGAAATCTTTTAGTCAAAAATGTAGTTAATGGTTCACCTTGAACAGTGTTAGTCAATTGCTTATAGTATTGACTTTCAGGATCCATTTCAACTGATTTTGATTGGGAATCTCCAAAATCCCAATAAAATAATTTTTTATTATCGATATCAAGATCTTCAATTTTTATTTTGTTTAATTTTTCAAAATCCATTTTAAGAAAAGACATCAATGCAATTACAACTCGTACTTGGCGTGAAAGAGTTTTCCATTTTTTCTTTGCTTTATCCATGATTGCTGTAAAACTAAGACTTTTCTTTGATAATCCTAAATCCTTTCTAACTTTTTCAATCATTGCATCATCAATTGTAGGAATTTCAAATTGTGATTCGACAATCATTCTTCGTATACGTTCAACATCAATACCATGTGGATGTGGTCTAATTATTGTTGGTGGTGGTGGAATTTCTTTTACAAATCTTGGATGACTAAATTTTTGTCCTTTAGGATCATCAAAAGTAATTGATGCATATGGAGTAATCAAAGAAGTTTCATAAACATAATCACGAATTTTGTTACCTGCTTTTGAATAATCACCCTCTAAACAAATACTTACTGACAATCCTTTTTTTGAGACTTCTTTTGTAGTATGTTTAACAATTACAGGTTTATTTTTTTGAATATCCAGCAATATTTCAAATTGGTTTTGGATTGCACCATCTGAAGAACTTTTTACTACTACTGGTTTGTTAGTTGTAATTTGTCCATAAAGAATTGCCATAGTTGCTCCAAGTCCAAACATTCCCCTTGCTTGTTTGAGTCCAAATTTAGAACCATAAAGTACAGTTCCAAAAGCAAGTGGAATATGTTCAGCATCTATTCCAGGTCCATTATCCTTTACAGTCAAGATATAGGGCTTAGGATCAGATTTTTCAGGCTCAACTGCTTTAATTGTTAGATGTACATCAGGAAGGATTCCTTTTTGATCACATGCATCTAATGCATTTTCAACGAATTCTCTGACAGCAGTATAAAGAGACCTTGTAGGATTACTAAATCCGGCCAAATCACGATTACTGTAAAAGAACTCACTTGGAGAAATTTGATTAAATTTTTCCTTAATAGAAGACATCTTGATCTTCCCATAATTGCATTTTTTCTATTTTTTCTTTTCGATTCGCAGCTTCTAATTTAGTGTAAACAGCACCATGCATACTTCCACTTGAAATTGAAGATATTGCATCAACTGCCAAACGTAATTTACTAGAGTCACCAATTATTGAAACAGTTTTTCCATAAACTGAGATATGAGTACCACTGAGATTTTCCATGTTTCGTCTTGCTCTACCACCTTCTCCAATAATCCTCCCTTTTATCCTTTCAATATTAGCATTAGATTTTCCTGCAAATTCTCTAAGATCTATTACATGTAATGCATTTTCACCTTTAAGTAATGTCATCGCATTATCAGGAGAAAACCCTCTGCCAATAGCAGTAACAATCTCCATTGCTTTGAAGGGTTGAATTTTTTCAACATCACCTTGAGTTTTTATAAAAACTTCACCATTGTCACCATCAATATCCAAAGTTACATGACATGTTGTTTCAATTTTTGATTTTACACTTCCAGACTTTCCAATTAAGACTCCGACTCGATCGTTTGGAATACGAATTAATTTTTCAAAGCTCATTTTACAATATCCTCAAATATTTTATCTGAATCTTCAATATGGATTCCTCTTTTATTGAAGAATCTTCCAATGTTATTAATATCACGTTTAAGGAATTCTTGAGAGTTAGGATGTCTAATATCAACACCTGAACCCAAGTCAAAAATAACTAAACCATTTTCAGTTTTGAAAATATTATATTCTGAAAAGTCACCATGAACCAATTTTGCCTTTTTGTATAAATCTCCCAAAATTGATATGGTTTGGGCATAATCATTCTCATCAACTTGTGAAGTTAATAATGACTTTGCAGGGACGCCGTTATCGCCTATGAACTCCATAACCAAAACGTTATTTGTAACATATAATGGTCTTGGAACTGGAATTCCAACCTCGTAGCATTGAGTTAGATTTCGATATTCCTTTTTTGCCCACAGATAAACGAGATTTTTTGTTCCCTTTTTCAGGTGAGAGAATCTAGGATCCCCAAGAATGTATGGTTCACGTTTTTTAAAATTTGCAGTGCTAACCAAATAAATTTTTAAAGCAACATTTACCTCGTTCTCATCAACACCCCAAAAAAGAACAGATTCCTTTCCTGCACTTACGGACCCATTAACATATGCAATAACATGATCAGTAATCATTTTGTAAAGAGTCATAACAGTTGGTTTATCCAAAACTTCATTGACTACTTTTCCTTTTTTGAATCCATCTTCTAGAGGTGATCGTTTTCGTTTTGATCTTAGTTTATTATCTAATTTAGATTCTAATTTTTTGCTAATTGTATCAGTCAATAGCAAGAGATACTCCTACTAGATAAAAGAGATTACTGTTAAAAACTAAAATCTGTAAAGTAAAAATCAAATCAAATAACTTTACATGTTAAATATAATTAAAAATGGGACACCAGAAATTATCTTTACAGCATTTTTAGAACCAATGCCTAATTTTAGAGCTAAGGAAACAGTTTCTTTACCTGCCATGTTAATTATTGAAGAAATATTCAATAAAAATTCAGCTTCATCTTTTTCAATGAATCTTTCTCCATAGTAATTTTCACTAATGTGCATAGTTAATTCACCTTCAATGATTTTTTTTCCCAATAGATCAGCATCACAGATATTCAACATTGATTGTTTTTGATAGTTAGTAGTTCGTACTGAGAATTGCATTACGCATATTTACCTTTTAGAGTAGATTTTGCACCACATGCTTCACAAATTAAAAATGATATTCTATTTTCTTTGAGGATTTTTGTATCAGGGCTTTTACATGTTGGACATTCAAGATAATCTTTAACATAGATTTGGAATAATCTTGTAAAATCATCAGGAGCTCTCCTACCTACAAACATAGCTTTATCTCCTAATCTCTCGGCTGGAACTGCAAATTCTTTTGAAAGGTATTGTAATACTTTATCAGGATCTCTTCGTAAAACCTTCGGAAATTCTGAAAAGTTTCGTAAGAAAGTCTTTTGTCCTTCCCACATCACATCCACTACAGGAAGCTCAAATCTAGTTTGGGATTCTTTATCAGTATCACCTAGTTTATTCTGAATACGTTTGAGTAGATTTTCGTAGTCTGATTTAGTCATTAAAAAATGGTGCATGACAGACCCTATATGGGTTTTGAAAAAGAGAAATCGTGTGGACCTTGTTTGAGGTTATTCCATCTTTCCTATACGGAAGACGTTTGTACCACATGTTGGACATGTACCTTTTACGGCAGGACGTCCGTTCTTTAATGTAGTTTCTTGGGGATCTTTGATATCCCTTTTTGCTCTGCATTTTACGCAATATGCTTGAACCATTATGAAATTTGTCAAACTTTGTGGTATTTAGGCAGAGGCTGTGAAAATTATTTCACTATAGACTAGATGTGCGTAAATTTTTTTAGGCATCAAAAATGTAATGTTATGTATGATTTTGAAGATTAGAAGGATTTTTTTGAAAAAATATGAATAAGGCTAAAGATGATCAGATTTTTTCGAATATTTGTTTAAGAAGTTTGGATTTTATCAAGTATTACCAATTATAAACTCCTTATTAGTAAAATAACAAAATGGCATCAAAAAAAGGAATAGCTGTAACATCTATAATTTTGGCGGCAATTACGGGTGCAAGTTTTTTGTTATGGATTATCCCTCAAGATGTTGAAACAACCTTTGTGGTATCAGATTATAAAAATTATTTAGATGGTGTAAAAAATATCCATGAAGTTTTACAAGAATCAATAGATCTTGAATATGAAAATCTACAAAGTGGAAAAATTTCTCCACAAGAATACATTGCTGTGACTGAAGTAACATCATCTCAAGTGACTGCACAGATTAGTGAATTTGTGACATCAAAACCATCAAAGGAATGGCAAGCCAGTTATATCAATTACATGGATGCTTTAAAGTCATTTAACTCATACATACTAGAAACCAAGGTTTTAGCTAACATGATTAAAAATGAGAATACTGAAGAAGAAATGAGTGAAACTTTAGAGAAGATAAATTCACTAAAGATAGAATCAATGAGATTTGTGAAAATATCTGATCAGTCAAGACCAGGATAGGCTCAAAACCGAATTTTACTATTCATATTGGTTGGAAATCGTTAAAAAGCAATTCTGTAATTAAAATTAGAATGTCTCATCAAACAGGTAAAGTTGAAAAAGATGTTAACGCATCTACTGCCAACAAATTATTAGTTATTTGTATTGATAGAGATAATGATGTAGGTGAAAAGGCAGGGATTATCACACCTGTAATTGGTAGAGATGCATGTATTGAAGCAGCTCAAAGATTAGCTTTAGAAGATCCAGAAGATGCAGATTCAAATTCAATTTTTGCTGCAATTAAAACATATGAAGATTTAATCAGTAAAGGTTACCAAGTAGAAGTTGTAACTATTGCAGGAGTTAAAGATAGAGGAGTTCAAGCAGATGAAAAAATTCTTGTTGAAACAAGAAAAGTTTTAGAAAAATTTTCTGCAAATGGTGCAGTAATTGTATCAGATGGAGAAGATGACGAAAGTGTTATACCAGTAATTCAAAATGTACTTCCAGTAGTATCAGTACAGCGAGTGGTAATGAAAGTTAGTAGAAGTGTAGAATATTCCTATGCAGTTTTTGGAAAATATCTAAAAATGCTTGCATATGATTCAAAATATTCAAAATTCTTTTTAGGAGTTCCAGGAATTCTTTTGTTGATAGGAGGCATAGCTACTGTATTTGGATATACTGCAGAAATATTTGCAGTACTAGTAAGTATTCTAGGTGGTGCATTTTTGATTAGAGCATTTGATATTGACAGAGTTTGGTCAAATTGGTCAAAACCAACACCGATGGGTTTTATCAGAATGTTTACTATGGTAGCAGGAGTTTTGCTAATTCTTTCATCAGTGCCAGCTGGTGTTAGTGCAGTTGATCAAGAATTAATTGAAGTAGACATACAATTCATCAAAATAATTACTGACAAAGTGATAGTGGGACAATTCGTATCAGGGGCAATACCAATTTTATGGATAGGAATGGGTTCAATATTTGCTGGAACATTACTAAGTAATTGGATTGGAGGAATTCCAAGACAGATTAGTGATATTTTAAGAATTATTGTGTTAGGTGCCCTTTATCCAACCATATTGCAATTCACAAATATTATGATTCATGATGAGCCTTCACTTACTTTGATTCCGCCTTTACTTGGAGGCTTGGCAGCAACATTGATTTCAGCCACAATTCTCTTTAAAAAATACAAAAAACACAAAGATCAAGAGATGATTTCAGACTAAATTCATTCTAAAATTAATCAATTCCTGAATAACACTGATATCTTCAATCAGATATGAATCATCAAGTGGTGATAATGTATTAGCAAGATCAAAGATTTAGTTTTTCAGTTATCAGGTCTCTATAAAATATATGGAAAAAAATTAGAGAGAGAAATTCAAAATGGAGATATTCCAAATCATGTTGCTTTAATTTTAGATGGTAACAGAAGATGGGCAAAAAGACATCTATCAATGCCAAAAAAAGGGCATTGGAAAGGTGCTGATGCGGTAGAAAATCTTCTTGACTGGTGTGAAGAATTTAATATTAAAATTGTCACTTTATATGCACTTTCTGCAGAAAACCTAGATAGAGATGATGAAGAGTTGGAACATCTCTATGAATTAATTCGCATACGATTGGAGAAATTACTCAATGATCCTAGAATTCATCGAAGTAAGATGAGAGTAAAGGGAATTGGTAGAATCGAATTACTTCCAAAATCTATCAAAGAAATTTTAAAAGAATTAGATAATGCAACAAAGAACTATGATAATCATTTTCTAAATATTGCACTTGCATATGGTGGACAAAATGAATTAGTAGATGCAGTAAAGAAGATTGGGGAAAAAATCAAAGGGGGTTCACTGGATGTGAAAGATATTAATAAAAAAGAGATTGAATTAAATTTATACACATCACATTTACCACAATCGTCTCCAGATATGGTATTAAGAACATCTGGAGAAAAGAGATTAAGTGGATTTCTCATGTGGCAAAGTGCATACAGTGAGTTGATCTTTATGGATATTTTTTGGCCCGAATTTAGAAAAATAGATTTAATGAGGGCAATTAGGACTTATCAAGAGAGGAAAAGAAGGTTAGGTAAATGATTGAAGAAACATCTGCCGGGGTTGTACTATTTAGAAAAGAAGGATCAGGAAATTTATTTTTACTTTTGCATTATCCTTCAGGACATTGGGACTTTGTAAAGGGTAAAATGGAAAAGGGAGAATCAATTCAAGAAACAGCAATCAGAGAAACACAAGAAGAGACAGGAATTTCAGATATTATATTTTTAGAAAACTTTGAAGAATGGATTGAATATAATTTTCAATATCAAGGAGAATTAGTTCATAAAAAAGTAGTATTTTTCTTAGCTGAAACAAAAACAAGTGATGTTAAAATTTCACATGAACATATTGATTATACATGGATGAGTTATAACACTGCTATGGAAAAAACTACATTTGATAATGCAAAGACTGTTTTAACAAAAGCACAAGCATTACTTTCCAAAACTCTGTAGCTGTAATTCTTTTGCAACATATGTAGGATTTTTAGAATTCAAAATCGTTCTGCCAACAATCAAGTAATCAGTTCCAGATGAAATTACTTCATTAGCATTTCCACCTTGAGTTCCAACACCTGGAGAGAAAATACTCAGATTTTTTCCTGCTTTTTTAGAACAGAATTGAATAATTTTTGGAAACGTAGCTCCTACGATAATACCATCAACCTTTGCAGTAATGGCCCAATTCAGAAATAGATGGTACAATTGTTGTTTTTTACCCATTTTGATTTCCACATCATATGATAATTTAGCCTCAGGTGCACTCATATGACACAAAGTAATTACTCCTTTTCCATTTTTATGAGCAGATTTTACGAGATTTTTTAGACTATCAAGACCCATTATTGGATTTGCAATTACTGCATCAAATCCCAAATTCCACAAATGTTCTGTAGTTACTCTGTTTGTATTTCCAATATCATTGAGTTTAATATCTGCAATTGTTTGTAACCCATACTTGTGAGCGGTTTTGTTTATTTTTATAATTTCTTTTCTACTTAAAGGTAAAAGTAAATGGAAATTTAGTTTAATTCCACATAGAAATGGGTGTAGTTGTTTGATATTTTGGATAGTTTTTGATTCCAAATTTTTAACAGATAGATCATAGTCGTTGGCAAGAATGACTTTGCCATTAGTTTTTGAAATCTGTGAAAGTCTAGTTTTGAAGGTGGCCATAATCAACTAGTGGATGTGTGTCTTTTAATTTTATTATTTTTATATAAGAAAAACCATGTTCAGATGGATTTTCCACAAATGTTGGTTGGGAACTATTTGTAGTTGTAAATTTCAAAAATGGTTTTTCTGGATCGGAATCTAACACAACATGACAAAAGTAAGATGTCCCTTCGTCATTAAAATTCATGAAAACACCAATTAGCCATTTATCATTGTGAGGGAACGAAAACAGAGGAAATGGAATTTCTTCAATACCCCAAGTAAGTTTTGCTAGACTGAATATATCTTCCAGTTGAATTGGTTGGTATCGATCTAAAGTTCCATTACCAGGTTGCAATGTTTTAGGGAGGGATTTTATTCTTACAATTGGAGAATACAGTTTACTAGCATCAGAAGTTGTATCAACAATTTCGGATTTTTCTTTTCCTCCTTTCAATCCATAGCAAAGATAATGGCCATTATTTTCTAGATGAGTATAGTAGACAATGGGTTTTTCTTTTAAAACATCCATTTGTACAGATAGAATTTTCTTTCCATCATAATCATGTAAAAAAGAAACACGTGGAGCACGTTCTAATGCACAAACGAGTCTAGTGAATTCTAAAGTTGAATAAACTTGAATATAACGTGGTAATTTATCAGTAGTTTGTAACTTGTCCACAGGGATTACCTGTGGATTAACAAATTAAACTTATCCAAAACATAGGAGCCTAGTTTCTTCTATCAATGACATCATTTACATCTGGACCAGTTCCAATTATTGTAACAGGCGTGTTTAATTCTTTTTCAATATTTGCAATGAATGCTTTTGCATCATCAGATAGTTCATCATAAGAAGTTTTTCCTGCACAATCTGTAAAAAGTACATCTAATTTAGTAATTGAAATTTGTGTTGCACTATTGAGCATGATTGCACGCCTAGCTAAATCAAAATCAAAGTCAGCAGCCCTTCTTTGCCTTCCAGTAACTGTACCAAATTCAGACCAACCTTTTTTTTCTGCATCTTCAAGAGAAAGCTCTTTGTCAAGAGGTCCAGTTCCAACACGCGTGACATAAGATTTGAAAACAACAATTACTTCATCAACTTTAGTGGGACCAAGACCAATATCAGCACAAATTCCAGAGGCTGTAACATCTTTTGAAGTTACAAATGGATAGGTTCCATGCCACAGTGAAAGAAATGTTCCTTGTGTTCCTTCTATCAAGACATTTTCATTTGCATCAAGCGTAGAATTTACTTCTAAAGGGACATCAACAATTAATGAAGATAAAGAATCAAAATCTTTTGCTAGTTTTAAAATTCTCATAGCACGGTCAGCATTCGCAGGACCAGTGCCCGAACCAGTACTTCCAATTTTTTCTTTTAATTCGCCTTTTGAATCTCTATTCAGATGAGTTTCTTCAATTACTCCACAGTGTTTATCTATAAATGAACGTCCTGTTACATCAAAATCCTGAATTTCCTTGTTGAGAACATCAGGGTTAATTACAACTCCAGGCCCAATCATTACTTTGACATTTTTATTTAGAAATCCGCTTGGAAGCATTCTTACTTTATACACTTTATCACCATCTCTAATTGTATGGCCAGCATTTGGACCAGCGCCACCACGTACAATTATTTTTGGATTATCTTTAATTGCCAAATATGAGATGATCTTTCCTTTACCTTAATCACCAAAAAATCCTCCAACAACTACAGTTGATGTCATATTGTTCAACTTTTATTTCGTTTATTTAAGCTAAAGTGTTTTCACATGATTTTATATTCAACACTGATTCGTTTAGATCTATGGTAGGTGAAAATTTTGCAGGAAATATAATTATTAACTTGGCTAATTTACCAGATTTTCTAAGAAACCCAATTTTGAAAAAGAGAATGATAGAATTCTTTTCATTATCAGAACCTGAAAGAATGGAAGTTATTAACAATGCATTAGAAGCAGGTCCTACAATTCCTTTCCCTAACTTTTCAAAACTTTTCAAAACATGGCTTAAAATTTTAACAACATTAACTGAAGAGCAAAGAGTGGGACTATTTTCAGCTTACATTACAGAAGTTGCACGATCACCTCAAAAACTAATCACTTTTAACATCGATGGAATTTTGGAAATATTTTTGACATTAGAAGAAAATGAGAGAGAAATTCTTGCAAATACAATTAAAAAAATTATCAGTAATCTAGATGAAAATTCAAAAAGACGAATTATGATTGTTATACCAGAAAATGCTAAAAAACATTTGAATTTTTAGACATTTGTAGGCTCATCAGGTTTTCTGTTATCTTCATTACTGTAATCGATTACTTCTCCTTCAGGAGACAAAACACCTACAAAGATTTTCTCATGCTTTTTCAATAATTTTCTATGATCTAGCATAGACATGTCAAGTTTCATCTCATTCATAACCATGATTTGATATTCTTTCCATTCAGCCCAACATTTGTTACATGTAGGATATTTTGCAGCTACAACTCCAAGTTCTTCATTATCAGGAATAGAATTCTTACATTTGGTACAAGTTCGACTCATAGAAATTGAGAATAATGAACTCCTTTTATCTTTTTTTGAATATAAAACAATAATAATTATCAAAGAACTATGTGAGCATGAAGATAAAATGCCCAAAATGTAAGGAAGATGCAGATTTGGCAATGGATTATTCAGTAGTGAAATGTGGTTCGTGTGATTTGGATATGAGTTATGGGGAATATGTAAAATTTGTGGCTCATAATGAATCAAAATATTCAGATATTTTAGGAGATTATGCAAGTAGTACAGAAGGCCATACTTCAGGTTCATTAGATGAATGGGATTAACAAAATAGTGTAATCATTCATCAGATTAAAATAATTAGTTAAACACATTTCTATTCATCATTGGAATTTTTATTAGAAAATATTCTTAATTTAGTAGGATTTTTGGTAGGACTTGCAATAGGAATAATGTCATATATTGGATTTAGAAATACTGGAAGTCCAACATTATTTAGATTAACAATTGCATTTTTTTCAATTAGTTTAGGGTTTTTTGTCATATGGACAGGATACATGATAGAAGATTTTGTGATAAAGTCAGGCAATATTGAAAGATGGATTCAGACTTTAGGAATTGCAATACAAACAGTAGGATATTTTTTTATTGCATTTTCACATAGCATAAAATCATTTTTTCCAAAATCTAGTTATTTTAGATCAGTTGGAATATTTCCTTTATTCTTAGTATCATCGGTTCAATTAGAACACATCTTCAGATCTGTTTCGTTTATTTTGTTGGCATATGGTGCAATTGAGACAATGTTATCATACTTTGAAAATAAGAATAAGGGAGCTATTTCAGTTTCAGTAGGATTGGGACTTTTAGCATTAGGGGAATTTTTGGGATGGTATTCATTTGTATTTCCAGATTCAATTCTATATCCAGCATCAATGATAATCAAAATCGGAGGATTGATAGCATTATTCATTCCAGTTAGCAAGGTACCTTTAACCAAGATAAAATTTGATGAAGATTTTGGGAAATGACGTATCAGGCTCAAATTTCCTGAATTTTGAAAATTTGTCAAATTCTTTTATCTTTTTAGTATATTGGAAAATATCAGTGTCCTATCATAGAAATTAAAATAATTATTCATAGAGAAAATGGCTGAATATAGAACCCATATGAAAATAATTGGAGATATTTTAGCAACAACTAGAGATGATCTTCAAGATGAAGATGGAGCATCAGTCACTTATCTAATTAGAAAAGCAAACATTTCACATTCCAGAATTTCAACAATACTGAAAACCTTGGTATCACAAGGTCTTTTAGAAAAAGTAGATAATCAAGGCTCACACAAATATAAAATTAGTGAAAATGGAAGGGAATTTTTGCAAGCATATTATTCATTTACAAACTTTGCAGATAATTTTGGATTGAGTATCTAATCACTTACCTCATCAAATTCATCTAAATTATCATCAAAATCTGTATCTTCATAATCAGTAGAGGACATACTTTTTCAAATTAGAGTATGAACTGTTAAAAACTTATTTAAAAGTAAATTATAATTAAAGAAAAAAATCTAGACGACATATTGAAAGTAAATTGTGATAAAGAGGGAATCAGAATAGCTTCGCAAATAATCGGAGATGGAGGAATTGTGATATTTCCCACAGATACAGTTTATGGAATAGGATGTAATCCATATAATAAAACATCAGTGGAAAAAATCTATAAAATTAAATCTAGAAATATTATAAAATCACTTCCAGTTTTAACATATTCAAAAGAAACAGCTAAAAAGATTGTTCAGTTTGATAATATTACAGAAAAAATTGCTGATAAATTTTGGCCAGGTCCATTAACAATAATTTTAAAAGTAAAAGATGAAAAAATTAAAGAATCATTGAACTTGAAAGACAAAATTGCAATTAGAGTACCTAATCATCAATGTATATTAGAATTATTGAAAAAATGTAATTTTCTTATTGGAACTAGTGCAAACATTTCTGGAAATCTATCACATACAAATCCAAAAAACTGTTTGAAAGAGATTAAAGGTTATGATGTATTTGTTGATGATGGGATAATTTCAAGTAAAGGTGAATCAACAGTTATAGAAATAGAAAATGAAGAGATCAAAATTATCCGGGAAGGTTCTTTAAGTAAAGAAGAAATTTTACAGATATGAATCTGATAATTACATGTCCTAGACATCTTGAACCAGAAACAGAAGAGGAATTAATGGATATTTTAGAAGAATTTGGGGATTCAGATGTTAAAGTTTCAATTACAAATATGTCAGGGATTTTGATAGCAGATACACACCTTGATCCCATAGAGGTTGTAAAAAAAATCAAAGAAATGCTTATTGACGAGCCATGGAGCGTTAGATATTGTAAAAGAATCATACCTATACAGAAAGTCATTGAATCAAAAATTGATGAAATAGAGAAAAGTGTTGCAGGGTTATCTAATCAAATTTTAGATGATGAAACATACCGGATATCAATTGAGAAAAGAAATTCAGATTTATCCAGTAAAGAAATAATAACAAAAATTGCAGGTAAAATAAAAAATAAAGTATCTCTAGAATTCCCAGATAAAATTCTCTTAATAGAAATTTTGGGCAATAAGACAGGTATCTCCATACTAAAAAAATCAGATATTCTAAGTACTGAAAAAACTAAACGTAGTATATCAGAGTAATACCGCAGCTTTTTCGACTAAAATATCTGCTAAGGGATTTTTTGAATAAACAGAATCAATGTGCTTTTTTGTTATTTTGAAATATTTTTTGAGGTATAATTCATTATTTTTTAAAAATAGATTTGTAGAAAGTGGGATTAGATCATCATATAAAGAATTTAGAGTTTTTTTATTTCCTATTGCAATTAAAATAAAATTAGATTTGGGTCTAATCCCAATATTTTTTATTGCGTCAGAAATTTGCTTGGTTAAAGCAAATCTCATAAGAATATCAGTTTCAAGTTTATTTGAAAGTAAAACATTATTTTTTTGGGATTCCATTGACAATGAAATAATTTTTTTAAAATGATATGAATTCAAAATAAAATTACTAGATACAGCTTGAAGAAGAAGTTTAGGGTATTTTTTTCTAAGATCATCAATGAATTTTATATCAATTGATTTTTGGCCTTTAATTTCTATTGCATGTATTTGTTTTTTAGAGAATTCAAAAGTGAATTTTTTTGATGAACCTCCATGAATAATTGGAATTATGCTTATAAGATCATTATCGTTTATTTTTGTAGATTTTCCATCCATGGCAGAAGAATCAACACCATTAATTGCAATTAACACATTATCAGTATCGAGTTTAGGAGTATCCATAGGTTTAAGTTCGAACAGCAAAGTGATTAATTCCTGAATAGTAATATTTGATTTGTCAATTTTCAGATGTTCTATCGGAAAAGATTTTTTTGCCCCACCTATAAATTTCACAGTAAACATATCTACCTAATTTAAAATATAGAAATAATATTTAATTTATTATTCAGTTGTTTCTTCAACAGTCTCAGAAAGTACTTCTTCAGAAGTTGCTTCAGTAGCCTCAGTTGCTTCAACGATTTCAGTTTCTTCTTCAACAACGCTATCTTTAGTAATTTCTATTTCAGATTGTTCTACCACTTGTTGTTCAGCTTTTGAAGCATCAATACGAGCTTGTTTAGCTTTTTCTTCACGAATCTCTTTTTTGATAAATTTTGTAATATATCCTGAAATTTCATTTTTTAATCCTTTAGAGCGGACTATTGAAATTTGATCCAATGCTTTTTTATTTTCAGCAAAATCTTCACCAAATTTAGATTTGTGTTCATCTAGAACTTCGTATGAAAGTCGTTTTATTCTATCCACTGAACGTAAAAAGCAAGGGGGTATTTTATACCTATATTCCAAGAAATGAATTTGAATTTTTTTCAAGTAAGGATGTCATTTCATCAAAGGATTTGCCCAGAATTTTTGAAGCACTGAAAATCACACTGGGAATAAAGCTAATTTGTCCTAATTTCATTTCAAAGCACTTAGAAAACCTCACAGGACCATCAGTTTCAACAAGGATTTGAGATTCATCGGTTTTAGACAACAATGTTTGTTTATCATTTGCATAGATCATTACAGGTCCATATGATACAAAAAAACCCATATCCATGGCTCTTTGAAGTTGTTTTTTGTTTCCATCAAACCAATGTAACAATGCATGTTTTGTATTATAGGATGTCATGATTTGAAAAACATCATCTAGACTTTTCCTAGAATGAATTGAAACAGGTTTGTTAAATTTTTCAGCATAAGATAACAGTGTTTCAAATACATTGTTCTGTTTTTTTGCATCATCATTTTGATTAACATATGTTGGATCTAACCCAATTTCACCTATTCCAGATATATGATCATGATTATCTTCAATCAAGTTTGACATATTTTCAATTTCATCATTTGCATACTCGGGATGAATTCCGATGAAAGGTAATACTAGATCACTTTTTTCTGCAAGATCTAAAGTTTGTAATGAATTATTGTAATCCATTGATACACAACATGCTTTGATTTTCAAATATTCCATTTGTTTTAAGATAAATTCTATATCAGAAACATATGCAGGATCAGACAAATGTATATGAGAATCAAAATACCAAGTCATGTCTTTATCAATTGTTGAAATAGTCTGTATAAATCGATTCCTTAGTGATATTTTTTCACTCATTATCTTTTTTCGGAAAAAACTAAAACAAGATTCATGAAATCATCTGAATTAGGATTATCTGCAATGTATAGAATTCTCAAGAAAGCGGGAGCAGAAAGAGTTAGTGACGAATCAGCAGATGAATTAAGAAGAATAATCGAAGAGATTGCAGATAGTATTGCTGTAAGTGCAGTTGATATGGCTTCTCATGCTAGTAGAAAGACAGTAAAAGGAGAGGATGTAAAATTGGCTTCAAAGCCATTTAACAAATTCTAATCTAAAGAGTTTAATTATTCACTTTGTATTTTTTAAAACGGTACTCTGGCAGAACGGTTATGCGTGAGCCTGCAAAGCTTATACAAGGGGGTTCGACTCCCTCGGGTACCTTATTCTACTATAACTTGACCTTTCATCCAAGGATGCAAAGTACAAAAATAATCATAGGTACCAATCTCATCAAAATATAGAGTGTAGGATTCAAACGGATCTAAATATCCACTATCAAATAATTCTGTAGGCTCATCATAAAAACCTGAAGTTACACTATGAAATGCAGAATCCTGATTTACCCATGTAACTTGTTTTCCCAAATCAATTACAATAACTGACGGAATGTAACATCTATCAATCTCTTCACATCCAGGGCGGGAAACTTTTGTAGGCATTATGACATCTCCTTCAATCAATTCAGGCTCTTCAGAGTTTGTTTCAATGGATGTATTAGAAAAGATCAAACCAATTACTACAAGAAAGATTACCGTTATAGTTCCAATAAGTATTAATTTTTTTAGCAAATCATATTCATCCTTAACAGAGTTATTACATAATTACCAAATTTACTAAATATATAACATATTAGAAGACATAATTGGCTCAAAATGGAAATGGGTTATTGAAATACATACCTGGCTCACACACACTGTTAGTTCAAAAAAATTCTAGTCAACCCTTAGAAGGTTTTACAGAAAACATTCGGGAAAGCATTCAAGAATACGCTGAAAATTCAAAAAATGAAGTAGAAAAAGGTAATAATTTTCTTCAGTGGATTTTAACAAGAGTTTTTGAGGCTACAGAAGATGATGCAGCAGATGCAATTGTGGATGGAGCAAATGATCTTGGGATTGATGCATATCTTCCAGTAGATTTTTCAGATAATACGATTAGATTATTTCAATCAAAATATGGAACATCACATTCACTAGAAGCAATAGCAAAATTCAAAGAAGATGCTAAGAGGTTGCTTGCAAAAGATGTTATAAAGATGAGACCGGAGCTTGCACAACTTGTTACAAAAATAAAAGAAAAAAATCTCAAAATAAAATGCTGCTATGTAACAGATCAAGAAGTAGACTATCATGATGACATAGTAGAAATTATAGATCAAAAAGTAATAATTCAGAAATTATGGGATAGAATAAAAAAACCTGCAGAGGGGAAAAAATCATCAATAAAATTAGAGAGGATGTTAAGACATGAAAATACAATTTTAGGGATTTTAAAGTTACGTGAGCTTACTGAATTTGTAAGTAAGAATAGAGATTATGTTTTTGAATCAAACATTAGACAATGGATGCAATTTAAGACTACAGTAAACAAAGGATTAAGAGAAACATTGCAGAATAATCCAGACAAATTTTTCTTTTATAACAATGGAATTACTATTGTAGTCAGCGATTTTTCAGAGTTGGGAGAAAACATGATCGAGCTTCATGCACCACAAATTGTAAATGGTGCACAAACATCAAACTCTATTCTTGATCATTCAAAGAGAATAAAGAACATGGAGGGTTCCATGACAGTAACAATAATCAAAGCAGATGATGAACAAGAACAAAATAATATTACAAAATACAGAAATTCTCAAAATTCTGTCAGAGGAAAAGATTTGGTTTCATTGATGGATTTTCATAAATCAATCAAATCTCAATTGAAGAATTGTGGCTATTTTTATGAAATTCAAGCAGGTTCTTTTGATACAAAAACTAAATCAAAACAATCAGAATATGATGGAGATTCAACATACAACAGTTATCTTCCAGATAATCACAAGAAAGTCATTGTTGCCAAAGATGCAATACAATCACTTGTTGCAGGAATTGAACAAAGGCCAACTGAAGCTTACAGTTCACCAGCACAATTTCTTCCAAGAGGAAGCAAGTATGATGATGTGTTTAATGATAATCTAAAAGATGATTACAGAATTTTACTATATCCATATCTTGTAAAGGAATTTGCAAAAAAATCATTAAAGTATGGAAAACAAGGAGGCCATAAAACAAAAAGATATGCAACATTATTTTTTGTTGCAGTATATTTCAGAATACTTCACAAAAAAATTCTTGAATCAGATGGGGATTTTAAATGTGATGTGAGAAAATTGGAACCCATATTTCGCAGTTTCAAACTAAATTCTAGAATTTTAAAGATTACAGATATCGTTGTAACCAAATTTCTTGAAGACACAGTTGTAGATGATGAGATAGAACTAGCAAATACTAAACATAATTTCTTCTCTCAGCATGTTTGGAATGATTCAATGCTTAGAGTAATTGATAAGAAAATCAGACAAGAGGAGGATGAAATTTTAGCGTTAAAAAAACTTGCAACTAGTTTATTTTAATTACAAAGGTAGTAATCCAACCAAGTAAAGATCTTGCAGGAGGTTTACATTGGTCAGACTGCCTACCTAAATTCAGTATAAACCAGTAATATTTAACATAATTTTTCTAAGCATAATTTTTTCTAGAATGTTTTTTATAACGATGAAAAAGAGCAAAAGTACTTTGGGCAAAAAAGAAAAATGTGTCATTTGTAGTGAAACGATAGGATTTCATTTTAAGGCAATGGAAGAATGGGGAATAGAGGGTACATTATGCGGTAAATGTTATTCAAAAAAGATCAATGACCATTATCCTGGAGAACATGTTAGAGTAAACAAACATTTAGATTAATTTTATTCTGATTTTGAAAATTTATTTATATTAATACAATTCCAAACAAGTGGATCACTTTTTACATCTTTTTCTTCTAAAAATTTAATGTCTGTAATTATTTTTTTCTTTTTCAATAGATTAACTTGGAAACTAGAAAATTTTTTGCAAGAACACTTGTTAAAAAGACAAACAGCATTGTCGCCTTCATCATGATCTTGAGCTTCATGACTACACTCACATACGGCATCTTTCTTTACATCATCAAGGGATTTTTTTGTATATACTCCTAATCTAAGATATGCTTCTCCATCATGACCTTTTTTGAATCGTTCATAATTTTCAGACTTTGACAATTCTTTAAAAAACGATAGATTCGTGTCAGGTTTCTGCGAATCTGCACCCATGATGAACCAATATTTATCATCCATCTCCAAAAAGCGGATTTTAATTGATGGATCCACCCATGAATGAATTGTATCATGCCAAAGTGAAGCTGCTTCTTTTCTGTCAGTAAATAAGGGAACAACGTTCATCCTTAGATCATAATATCGATAAGCAACGCCTACAAAGTCATCATACCAAGGAATGGATGATTGTGAAGACATTGCATGAAAATCAGGTCAGAGCTTATTTATCTGATCTGAATTAGTGGTAATACCCTTATATCATAGTTTTAGAGTTAGTTACGTATGGCTTCCTATAGAACCAGTATGCAAATTGTTGCAGATGTACTAAATGCTACTCAACAATCTGGCCAAGAAGGCATTAAAACAACTTCACTTCTTACAAAAGCAAATTTATCACATTCAAGATTATCAAAATTCTTGGAAAATTTAACTGGTGCAGGTCTCATCAATAAAATAGAATTTGATGGTAAGAATACTTTTGTGATTACTTCAAAAGGTAGACAATATTTGGATTCTTACGTAAACTTTTCAAGTATTGCAGAATCGTTTGGATTAGAACTTTAAGATTTATTTTCTAGATCTTCGTTTTGCATTAGCTGCTTGTCGTTCTTTTCTTTCTTTGTATGTATTATATGTAAAAATAATTATAATTCCTGCAATAGCAGCATAAAATAACGGTATAAGTGGAGGATTACGAATTTGACCGGATGAAGGTTCAACAAAAGCTATTGGAATAGTCACAACCATAAAAATCAAAATTATTAATAGATATTTGTCCATAAAGGAATTGTTTTACAAAACCATATATCTTTTTAATTTAACAAAATGAGCAGATAGAAATGGCCAAAATACTTGAAATTATAGGATTAGCTCTTGTTGCAATTATGACATTAAGTTTTGTAGGTGTATTCATACCGTATGGGATAAAAAATGGAACGTCTGAATTATTTTGGGGTAGTGCAGGTACCACACTAATGATAATCATCTATAGAAAAATGAAAAACAAGAAAGAAGGAAAAGAAAGTTAGAATATTTTTAGAATTTGTTAGTGTTTGATCAACTGTAAATCAACCGACAGATCTATAAAGGACAATTTCTTGTAAACTACAAGGGGAACATATGGCAGATCAAATAGAACAATGGTGGGAAGGTTTAGGAAAAGAATTAGAAACAGACATTGAAACTTTCGATGAATCAAACTAACAATTATTTAGAAATTTTTAAAAATTTATAGAGCCTTGAACGGGGTACGAACCCGCGACCTAACGCTTACGAGGCGTTCGCTCTACCAGGCTGAGCTACCAAGGCACGTTTGGGTAAATCCATTAGAGTTAATAAAAAGCCTTTCCGAAATGAAATAAATGAAAAAAACAATTTCTGGGATTAGGGGAATATTCGGAGAGGATCTTAACCTAAAAGACGTACTAGAGTTTTGTAATAATTTTTCATCATTAATCAAATCTAAAAAATGTGTTATTGGAAAAGATACAAGACCATCAGGACAAATGGTAAAAGATACTGCAAGTGCTGCATTGTTGAAAAATGGAATAGATGTTTTTGATTTGCAAACAGTACCAACTCCAGTAGTTTTTCGAGAAGCAAGGAAATATGGGGCAGGATTGGTAATTTCTTCATCACACAATCCATTAGAATGGAATGGAATGAAATTCATCATTGAAGGTAGAGGGATTAACGAACAAGAACTTCCTCAAATAATTAATCATCAAAATATTTTAAAAACAAAGATCGGAGTCGAGACTAATATATCAACATCATACATTGAAGATGCAAAGAAAATCATAGGAAATATAGAAAATAACCCTGAAATTATAGTCGATATTGGAGGTGGAGCAGCCAAGGGATTTGCCCCAGAATTACTAAGAGAAGTAGGATGTAATGTTGAAATACTAAACGAGAATCTTTCTAGGTGTACTAGAGGTCCTGATCCAACATCAGATGATTTATCAGATTTAATTTCATCAAGTAACAAAAAAGATATTGGATTTGCTTTTGATTTGGACGGAGATCGATTAGTTGTTGTAAGAAACGGTAAAAAGCAAACCCCAGATGTCACACTTGGTTTAGGTGTAGCAAAATCATTCGAATTAGGTTACAAAAAATTTGTTTTGAGTATTGATACAAGCGTTTCAGTTGAAAAATTCATCAAAGAGAAAGGAGGTACTGTTCAAAGATCCAAAGTAGGAGAAGCAAATGTAATTAATCTCATGTTAAAAAATAACGCGCAGGCTGGAGGTGAAGGAAGTAGTGGAGGTTTTATTTTACCAGAATTCAATTATTGTAGAGAAGGAATTCTAACCAGTGGTTTGATAGCATCAATGTTAGGAACTTCAGAATTTAATGAAATATTGAACTACATGGAGAGTTATCATCAGATAAGAGACAAGACTGAAATTAATTCGGATTTTCATGACAAAGTTATTGAAGAAATAAAATCCAGATTTTCTAAAGAGTATTCTGAAACTATTTCATTAGATGGAATTAAAGGAATCATTGATGAAGACAGTTGGGTATTAATCAGAAAATCAAACACCGAAGACATCATCAGAGTTTCAGCAGAATCAAATAATGAAGAAAAATGTAAAAAAATTGTCAAAGATACAGTGGAATTAGTGAATCAAAGTTATGAAAAAATTAGATGAGACTACAATAATCAAAATTTTTCAGAGGGGTTTTGGTAAGGAGAACTTTGAATCAGAAGATGTAGAAATTGTGAATTTAGGAAAAAATAAAATTGTTACAAAAACTGACACAATGGTAGAAAGTACAGATATTCCATATAAAATGAAATTATCTGACGCTGCAAGGAAAAGTATAGTAGCATGTGTGAGTGATTTTGCAGCAAAAGGTGTCAAACCCAAATATGGAATGATTTCAGTTAATCTGCCAAAGATGATTTCACGCTCAAAAGTCAATGAAATGGTTTCAGGTTTTAAAAAAACATGTAGGGAATTTGATATTTCTATAATTGGTGGGGATACAAATGGAGGCAAGGAAATTGTATTCAACGTATGTCTTTTTGGGATAACAGACGAAATTGTTACTAGAAAAGATGCAAAAAAAGGAGATTTAATATTTGTGACAGGTCCATTTGGATATACATCTGTAGGATTAAACATGCTACTAGGTAAGAAGAAAGGAAAGGAAATGTTTGCTAAAAAGGCTATCAAATCAGTCATTAAACCAAATCCAAAACTCAATTTTGGGATAAAAAATAAAAAATATTTCTCATCATCAATGGATTCAAGTGATGGATTATCCACTACATTAAATGAAATGTCAAAACAGAATAAAAATAAATTCATAATAAACAAAATTCCAGCCATGAAAGATTTAGAAGAATATGTGAAATCTTACAAATTAGATTTGAACGATCTGATTTTTAATGGTGGAGAAGAGTATGAATTCATATTTACAATATCTCCTAAATATAGAAAAATTATTGAAAAAAATGCAGCATTATTAAAAACAAAAATTATAGAAATTGGTTATGTTACTTCAGGTAAAGGAGTCTATATTGAAAAAAATAATAGTTTCACTCGTTTAAAAGATACAGGTTGGAAGCATTTTTGATAATTATTCACCAGAAAAAAAGTCTCTCTCAACATTATTTACAATACTAAAAATTGACTCTGTAGGCAATACATTAACACATTCTGTAATCCATAATTCATCAAGGTATATCAAGCGCTTAAAATCATCAACAGGAAGTTCATCTGGATTTGAATTAGGGTAAATCGCATGAATTCTGTATCCTTCATTAGCAATTTGTTGACAATTTTTTTCTAAAGGGGATAATTCAGAATCAGTGATCGGTGTTAAGAATTGAATTGCGACTGAGGCCATTAACGCAGTTGCAACTGCAATACCAATTGCCAATAATAAAATTGATGCCATTTATTGAAAAAAGATGTAGATAGTATATGAATAGTCATTATTTTATAGCCAAGTACCCGAAATAAGGCAAGTTTTGAGAATCAATGTATTTTAAACCCTTTAAGGCCTGAGTAGACATTGTCAGAAATCGAAACGGAGGTAGTTGAAAAGACTGAAGCAACAGTTGAAGAAAAAACAATAGAAACTGTTCAAGAATCAAAGCCTCAACCAGAAACAAAGAAAGAAGGACCTGAAAAATGGGGAATTGCTCACATTTACAGCAGTTATAATAATACAATTATTCACATGACCGACCTTACAGGCGGAGAAACAGTTTCCATCAGTTCTGGTGGAATTCATGTTAATGCAGACAGGTACGAATCATCACCATTTGCCGCAATGAAAGCTGCAAATGCAGTAGTTGAATCTGCAAGAACCAAAGGGTTTACGGGATTTCATATTAGAGTTCGTGCTGTCGGCGGGGTTGGTTCCAGAGTACCAGGTCCAGGTGCACAAGCTGCAATCAGAGCATTAGCAAGAGGTGGATTCAAAATTGGAAGAATTGATGATGTAACACCTATTCCTCATGATACCACCAGAAAGAAAGGTGGAAAAAGAGGAAGAAGAGTCTAGTTAGATATTTTTATTTTAACATCACATCCTCTAGAAATAAAATAATCTGTCATAAATTTTGCAAATTTTTCTGCAGGATCATTTGCTTGATATTTTATAATCATGTCAGAAAATTTTTTTTCTATTCCATTTTGTAAGTTAGGTTTAAACATAATTTTAAAAAATGTCCACCCAAATTTTGGGGACGGTTCACTTAAAACATATCCGTTGTAACCATCAACTAGGCTTTCTAAATGAGATAATGCTTTTTTGATAGATAGTAAATCACCGACATAATTTTTTGTCCCAACTTCTAAAACAATATTCATTATTCATCATCATTACGTGATTGATTACTAAGTTTATCACTTAGAGATACAAATTTTCCATCTTGTTTAACATTGATTTTTGTATTCATTCTAACATTTAACCCAACTGACCTAAACAACGTCAATAATTTTCCTCCATCAAGGCTTTCATTGATTTCACCTGTTTTAATTAATTCAGATAATTTTTCTACAATCATTTTAGCTTCATTAGGGAATTGTGATTCTGCATTTTCTAAAACTTCTATTCCTCTAAATCCAAGTACTTTGATTAGAGAATCACGGGGATTTGCTGAAACTGTTTCTTTTTTGGGTTCTGAATCAGATTTGGTTTCTTGTTTTATAGAGATATTTTTCTGCATTTCGGCAAGTCGTTTTGCCTTTAATCTTTCAAGTTCAGAATCTTCTTCGCTCAACCCTTTATCACACCAATAGGTACTAATTTTGCAACTTTTGTAGCAATTCCCAAATTATGAGATACATTAACTACAGCATCAACGTCTTTGTATGCTTGAGGGGTTTCTTCCACAACTCCATCTCGGGTTAATGCTTTGATAAAAATACCCTTATCATTAAGAGATTTTTTTACATCATCTTCAGTAAAGTTTCTTCTAGCTTTGGATCTAGACATAGTTCTACCAGCACCATGTGCAGTAGAACCAAAACTCAAATTCATGGAATTTGGCTGCCCAAGTAAAATCCAGCTTGCAGTCCCCATAGAGCCAGGAACCAAAACAGGCTGACCTAAATCTCGATATCTTGTTGGAATTTCATTGCGATTTGCAGGAAATGCTCTTGTTGCACCTTTTCTGTGAACAATCAAGTTACGATCTTTTCCATCAACCTTATGTTTTTCTATTTTGGCAATATTATGAGCAACGTCATAAACCAATTTCATATCAAGATCAGATTCAGATTGATTGAATACACGTTGAAACGAATTCCTAGTCCAATGAGTTAGCATTTGTCTATTACTCCATGCAAAATTTAATGCTGAAAACATTGCTTTTCTATAAGATTCTCCTTCTTCAGAATTATTTGGAACACATGCAAGTTCTCTATCAGGTAAATGGATATCATATTTTTCCATTGCTTGTTCTGATACTCTAAGATAATCACTGCATACTTGATGACCGAATCCTCTAGAACCACAGTGAATTAAAATCGTGATTGTTCCTTCTTCAATTCCCATCCTTTTTGCAGCTTCTTCATCGTGTATTTCATCAACTTTTTGAACTTCAAGAAAATGATTTCCAGAGCCTAAACTACCGAGTTGAGGTGCACCTCTTTTTCTTGCTTTATCAGAAACTTTGTTTGGATCAGCATTCTGAATTTGTCCATTTTCTTCACAAACATCAGCGTCATCAGATGAACCATAACCATGATCAATTGCCCAATTAACTCCTTTAACTAAAACTTCATCTAGTTCTGAATGAGTTAGTTTGACTGCACCTTTTGAGCCAACTCCCGAAGGAATAGAGCTAAAAAGATCAGTTACAAGTTCTTTTAGTTTTGAGCGAACTGTTTGTTCTGTTAAATTTGAACGAAGTAATCGAACTCCACAATTGATATCATATCCCACACCACCAGGACTAATCATTCCTTCTTCAGCATCCATTGCAGCTACTCCACCAACAGGAAAACCATATCCCTCATGTCCATCAGGTAAAACAACACTGTGTCCAACTATACCAGGAATAGAAGCAACATTTCGTGCCTGCATTATTGTTCTGTCAGATAGCATTTTCTGCATTAGTGGTTCATCAGCATAAATTCTTACAGGAACTTTCATTTCAAGGTTAGAATCAGCATCTATTTGGTATTGATTTTCTCCAATTTTTCTTGGGGCAGTAGAAGACATGAGTATGGGTAAAAATTTTCTTCAATCCAATTTAAATCATCAGAAGAATTGTAAAATAATTTTAAATTAAACAGAATTCCATAAAAAATTGTTAGATACAGTAACAATAACACAAAAAGCAAATCAATTACTTGTTGAATTCCGAAAAAATCCTGTTGTACAATTGATAAAAAAATTCAAACAAGGTTATTTCAGAGCCTTAAAGTATGTTTTACAAGATGCAGGAATTATAAAAGTGGATTTTCAAAATAACTACCAAAGATGAAATTAATGATCTAATTTATCTATGATTAAATCGCTTCATTATTTGTGGTAAGAAAACAATTAACAGAAAAAGAAAAAGAAGAACAAGTAATAAGAGCAAAAGCTTCTAGAGCAGCTAGAAGAAGTGGCAAAAGTATGAAAACGGAAGGTAAAGTAAGTAAATCAACTTCAAAAACAAAAGAAGTTAGATCATCTAAAAAGATCGCAGCTGTTAAGAAACGAACTAGAAGTTAGATATAGAAAACACATTTAGATTTTATCATAAAAAAAATTTAATTACTTAGTTTCACCAGATAATTCTAGCGCATCAGAGTTCGCTTGTACATTTTTCTGCTCATAAATACAATGAATATTCCAATTTCAATGAGTGTGATCAAAAGAGTTGCGCCAAGAATATCCATCATAGCAGTCATTACTACATCAGCTGAATTACTAGTCAATTCTTGAATTTCACTTGCAGTGTATTGAAATCCAAATGAATTCATTCCAATAATTGTGTCAATATACGACATTGTTGTTGTATCTATTGGTCCAAGGTCTATCGGCATTGGAATTCCAGCTCCACTAATTCCACCCAAACTGTTCATTACACCAGTCATTAACAAATATGAAACAGCAGAACCAAAAATTATTGCAAAAACTATCAAGAAAATTCCAAAGATTAATGGTAAAATATATACTATTTTTGCTTTAGTTTGGTAAGATTTTTCCTTTTTGAATTTTAATATTTTTGATTTATTTTTTTTTTCGTTTGTCTTTAACATCTATAGTTTCTTCTATATCAGTAGTTTCTTCTATAGTATCAGGTATCACATGTCTACTTTTTTTCCAATTACATTGAGGACAACGATTAAGATCACCTGAAAAAATTACTTTGCATCTTTGACATTGTTCAGTTTTCTTCATTGTTTTTCTCTCAAAATTATCTTACATCAATGACAGTATGTAATAATGTTTAATGACCAAAAGTTGAGACTAAGTTTGAGAAATTATTCTTGGAAATAAAACATATTATATTTTTTGCAGATACCAAGTTATTTCACAACAAGTACAGGTTTCCTTGATTTGTGAAGTACATAGTTTGATGTACTTCCTAAGAAGAGTTCTTTTGCAGCACCCATTCCTCTAGAACCAATTACAATAAGATCAAAGTTGTGTTTTTCAGCAACCTCAACTATTATTTTTCCATCATCACCATATGACACCCTATCAAAAAACACAATTCCTTTTTGTGCAGCCTTTAGTTTTGCTTTTTTCATGATTTTTTGTACATGTTCCAACAAAATTTTCTCTAAAGATGTTATAGGATCATTTGTCCTAGGCTTTACAATTCCTGCCACATAAAGACCAGTAACAGTAGCATGTAATTCTCTTGCCATTTGAATTGCAACATCCAGCCCTCTAAAGGAATTAACAGATCCATCTAAAGGTACAAGAATTTTTTTAATTTGAAGTACCATTAATGAATAAAATTAATTTTTTAATTTAAAGTCGATTGAGATTATCTTGTATGATTTTCAGTTTTGATATTCTGCCAGACTATAAAATATAGAATTAGTCTAGGTTATTTGTAAGATGACAGATGCTAAAACAATCAATATTGGCGATGTAATGACAAAATCAGTAATTTCTGTGGATGCAACATTGACCATAAATGAGACTGCAAAGATGATGGAGGACGCAAGAGTTGGTGCAGTTATCGTAATGGAGAACAATATCCCAGTAGGAATTGTCACAGATAGAGACCTTTCAGTTAAAGTGGCAGCCCATGCATATCAAATAACAGAACCTGTAAAACAAATAATGTCATCACCCCTATTCTCAATTAATTCTGATGAATCAGTAAGGATTGCAGCAGATTTGATGTATGAAAGGAAAATAAGAAAATTACCAGTCATTGATGATGGAAATGTGGTAGGAATAATTACTGCAACAGATATTGTAAATTTGTTGGCAGTATCAGTAGAGGAAGACATGAGAGACATGTATTTTCATTCAGTAGCAAAAATTTATACAAACTACAGTCCATATAATTAGAGATTATGGTAGTACCAATTATTGTTCTAATAGCAATACCTGTCTTTCTTGGAATTGTATACATGCCTCCATTTGATATACCCGTAGAGGAAGAACCTAAAGAAATTCCAGAGGAGCCCAATGTGAATATTTTGTATTTTATTTTGATGGGAATTTGGACATTGTATTTGATTAAAATTCTTCTTCAAGTGAAAAGAAGAACCTTCAAGGCAACACAAAGGTATTGAAATGAACACTGCACCCTATTGGAGAAAGAATGTTTGTTCTGATTGCAAACGAATGAATTGTCAAAAAGGTTGTCTTTGTGATTGTCATCAATTAAGAGATAGAGTGAATTAATTTTCTAGAAATTGTGAATTTGAGCGTATTGAAATATAGATTTCATAAGTAGATTTATTTTCGATGTAAAACGACTAGAAGTATTGGCAATTCTACCTATCGATAATGGTCGTTATGGCACAAAAGAAATGATGGATATTTTTAGTGAACAAAAGAAAGTAGACTATCAGTTAGAGATCGAAGGAGTCGCTGCCATTTCCCAAAGCGAGATAGGAATGATCTCAAAAAGCATCGGTAAAGAAATTCATAGAGCTGCAATGTCTGGAAAAATTACTGCAAAAAGAATCAAGCAGTTAGAGATAAAAAGTGATCACGATACGGCGGCACTAGTAGAATCACTTAGTGAAAAATGTAGTAAAAATGCAAGACCTTGGATACATTATGGTCTTACGAGTAATGATTTAGTTGATACTAGTAATTCAATGCAGATGAGAGATGCATTACAAATTATTGAACCCAAAGTTGCAAAGATGGCATTAATACTTTCAAAAAAAGCAGTAAAGCATTCAAAAATTCCAGCAGTTGGCAGAACACATGGTCAACATGCAAGTATAATTTCATTTGGATTAAAATTTGCAAATTGGGCTGCAGAGATGGCAAAACATGTAGAGCGAATTGAAGAGATTAAGAAAAGAATTTTGATTTGTAAGACATTAGGAGTTGTTGGTACAGGCTCACTAATGGGTGCAAAATCACTTGAAGTGCAAAAAAGAGTTGCAAAGCGATTAAAATTATTCCCAGCAGAAGTTACAACACAAGTTGTCCCCAGAGAAAGATATGCTGAATATGTATTTGAGTTGGCGTTGATTGGTGCAACACTAGAAAAAATTGCAATAGAGATTAGAAATTTGCAGAGAACGGAAATTGGTGAAGTTGCAGAACAATTCAAGAAAGGTCAGATGGGAAGTAGTGCAGTTCCAGTAAAAAGAAATCCAATAAAGAGTGAACGTGTATCATCATTATCTAAATTAGTTAGAAGTCAAGTCGCAGTTGCATTTGAGAATATACCATTATGGCATGAGCGAGATCTTTCAAATTCAGCAAATGAAAGGTTTGTAATCCCAACAGTATCCATTCTAGTTGATGAAATGTTAGAAACTATGACCAGAATTGTTTCAAACTTGATGGTGAATGAAAAAAGAATTGTAGATAATCTATACATTACAAAGGGACAAATCTTTGCAGAGTTTGTTTTAGAAGCATTAATCAAAAAAGGAATTCCAAGATTTGTTGCATACAAAGATGTTCAGAGAGTTGCATTTGAGGCAAATGACAAAGGGATGCTTTACAAGGATGCAATCAAAAACGACAAGGCATTTTCCACAAAGCTAACTGACAAAGAAATTGATGCAATATTCTCACCAGAGAAACATTTGGGTGCATCACCAACAATCATCAGTAATATAGAGAAATCAGTAAAGAAAACAGTTCAGAAATTTATCTAGTTTTCAGTAAAGACTTGTGAATTTTAGTCCCGTATTGTAATGCCTTTTTTCGTTTTGTACAAGAAAGATCCGGGACACCAACTTCGCTGGCTAATTTACGAATAATGTGCTTGCGATATAGATCATCTGAATCATGAATTTTTTCAGATATAGGAACAGTTTTTGCATATTCAATGAATTTTTCTGAGAGTAATGGCTGGAGTATTTTTACTCCAAATTTAGATGCAACTAGATTGACTGCCGTCATCATTTTTAGTTCGTTATTTAATTTAGTAATCATTACTTCATTGATTTTTGATTCTCCACCAGAAAATGCTTCTCGGTATGCATTATATCCACAAAACAATTCATCTATTCCATTTGCAGTGATTACAGTATCAAGATCTAAAGAGTTTGCAAGTTTTGAAACATAATAAAAAGCGATACAATTTTCATTCCAAGATAGATTATCAGTTTTTATTGTTTGATTGATTTTTGAAGAAATGGATGTAAATGTATCTGAATCAATTTCTAAAACATGATGAGGATATTTTAGAAATTCATTAACATGCTTTGCAAGTAAAATGTCATGGGATTCTGAAAAACCAATTGTAAGTAGTGTGACATCAAAATCCATATCTGAGCAAATTTTTGAAATTAATGTACTATCAACACCGCCAGAAAAAGCGATTCCAATTTTCTTTACTTTGACAGTTTCAGAAATAGAATTTTTAATATTCTCAAGTAATTTTTTGTTCATTTCCTCCATTTTCACTTCACATATCCCATAAATGGTAATGAATCAATCTTTTAATTTAACATTAAATATAAAATAGTATGATACGATTATCCCAACTAGACATTGAAGAGCAATTAAAGAATCTCTCAGGATGGAGTATTGTTAATGAAAAACTACACAAGGGATTTCAATTCGATAGTTTCAATCAGGCATTTGGTTTTATGACCAGAGCAGCTATGGAGATAGAAAAAATGAATCATCATCCAGAGTGGTTTAACGTATACAACAAAATTACAGTTGATTTAACAACTCATGATGCTGGAGGTATCACAAAAAATGATGTCAACTTAGCCAAAATTCTAAATTCTCTATTATAGTGATTTTAAAGAATTTCAGGCACGTTCATTACAGAATTTATATTATATCCATAGTCAGTTGACTTCACATGACGTCAAGTCCCACAATTTTAGATTCAGATTTTAGATATGTCGATAAAAAGGGGAATTTGCTCAAAACAAGAACAGAATTAACAGTAGCTCAAATGCTCACATTTCTTGATCAGAATTATGAATGCAATCACAAGGTCGCCCTAAAGAACGGAACCGAAGTGACAGTTGATTTCAAAACAGAAAAAGGATTGATCGAGGTTATTGATACTGATGAAGATATTGAAAAATACAAACAAGTCAAAGAAGATTTTCCTGAAAACAAGATAATGGCAATCGGACATGCAAAATATGTTGCACAGATTAAAGAACTACAAGATATTGTATTTTATGATAAAACACCGCAAACAGGTTCTATATTTTTAGAAGATGCGTCATTCTCATTTGATTATGCACACATACTTCCATTAGTTGAAAAATGCTCAATCTTACACGGACATACATCATCAGTGATGGTAGAATTAGTAGGACAAATGAAAGACAATCTTCTTTTAGATTTTGGAGAAGCAAAAAAAATTATCAAAGAAGTTGTAAATATCTTTGATCATAAATTCTTCATCAATAAAAAATATTTGCAAAAAGAAGATGATTCACATTATCAAATTCAATTTAAAGGACCTAAAGGTATGTTCGATTTACAAGTTCCTAAAAATACAACTTATCTTTTGGAGGGAGAAGCTACTGTTGAGAATCTTTCAAGTGAAATTATCAAATTATTAGTACCAAAAATGCCATCAAATGTAGAAGCAGTAGGTGTTTACATCTATGAAGGTTACAATAAAGGATCTCACATTATTTCAAACATAGAAAGATAGTTAGAAAATGGAACCTAAAATTTCAGAAAAAGCATGGAATCCAGAGTTAGAGAATAAAATTCTTCAACAGTGGGAAGAAGATAAAATTTATGAGTTTATACCACAAGATGACAACTATACGATAGATACACCTCCACCATATCCTTCAGGCAGACCCTGGCACATAGGCGCAGCAGCACATTATTCACAGATCGATATGATTGCACGTACTGCAAGAATGGCTGGAAAAAATGTCTATTTTCCAATAGGAATTGATAGAAATGGACTTCCTGTAGAACTGTACACTGAGAAAAAACACAAAATCAGAATGAGGGAAACAGAGAGGGGTGAATTTCTAAATCTATGTAGAGATGCACTAGATGATTTAGAATCTGAAATGCTTCTAATTATGAAGAGTTTGGGGATTAGTGGTGATTTTGTAAACTATTACAGAACAGATTCAAAAGAATACAGGACACTTACACAGTCAACATTCATCGAATTATGGAAAAAAGAACAAGTGTATCTAGCAAACAGACCTAACAATTATGATTGGGTATCAGGTACAACAATTGCGGATGCAGAAATAATCTATGAAGATTTATCCACAAAACTAGTGTATATGAAATTTAAAATCAAAGACACAGATCAGGAGATAATTATTGCAAGTACAAGACCAGAATTGCTTTGTGCATGTAGAACAATTATTGTAAATCCAGAAGATGAAAGGTATTCACAGTACATTGGAAAAAAGATAATTGTTCCAATAACCAATGCAGAAGTAGAATTAAGAACACATCATTCTGCTAAACAAGAATTTGGTTCAGGAGCTGTTATGGTATGTAGTTATGGTGATCAAAATGATGTAGCATTATTTAGAGAATTGGAATTAGAAGAGATTGTTGCAATTGGATTAGACGGAAGAATGACAGAAGTTGCAGGAGAATATACAGGATTAAAACCAAAACAAGCAAGAACCAAAATCATAGAAGATTTGGAAACACATGGATTATTGGATAAAGTTGAAGATATTATTCACAGAACCCCATTATCAGAGAGAAGTAAAACTCCAATTGAGATTATTCCAATGGAGGAATATTATCTAAAACAAAAAGAAGCAGTTGAAAAAATCAAAAAATTAGGCCAAGAAATCACATTCCATCCATCAATGCATAAGCAGATTCTCATGAATTGGCTTGAATCTATCAATATTGACTGGCCAATATCTAGGAGAAGATACTATGGTACTGAAATTCCTATATGGTACTGTAAAAATTGTTCACAGCCTCATGTTCCAGAGCCTGGAAAATATTACAGACCTTGGGAAGAAAAATGCCCAATCAGTAATTGTACTAAATGTGATTTCACTGAATTTGTAGGAGAAGAACGAACTTTTGATACATGGATGGATTCCAGTGTATCTCCACTTTTCATTAGTAAATTCAATAGAGATGATGAATTTTTCAAAAAAGTATATCCTGCTTCAATTAGACCTCAAGCAAAAGATATTGTTAGAACATGGCTATACTACACACTTCTAAGATGTGAGCAGATAACTGGGAAAAAGCCATGGTCTGAAGCTTGGATAATGGGTTATGGTCTAGATGAAAAAGGAATGAAGATGAGTAAAAGTAAAGGAAATGCAATAGATCCTTTGCCCGTAATTGAAAAATTAGGTGCGGATACTTTTAGATTTTGGAGTGCAAGTGAAATTAATCATGGATATGATTTTAGATGCAATGAACAAAAAATTGAATCAACAAAAAAATTCCTTAGTAAATTATGGAATGTATCCAGATTTTTGTCTAGTTTTCCAGTGATTGAATCAGGAAAACTTGCTGCATCAGATAAATGGATTTTAGCAGAATTAAACAAGTTAGTAAAAGAATGTAAGGAAGGATATGAAGAATACAACTTTTTTATTCCAGCAATCGCAATTAGAGAATTTACATGGAATGTATTTGCTGCACACTATATTGAAATGGTTAAAGCACGAGCATATGGAATTGAATTTTCTGATGAAGAAAGAGATGGTGCAATTTTTACACTCCATAAAACACTATCAACAATTTTAAAATTATTAGCACCAATCACTCCATTCATCACTGAATATCTTTGGAAAGAATTGTATTCAAAAAACAGTATTCATAAAGAAAAACAAGTCACGTCTGAAAATATAGAGGATCAGAGTAACATTACAAAAGAAATTTCAGAATTTAATTCTAAAGTATGGAATGAGAAAAAATCTCAAAATCTCTCATTAAAAGATTCAATCAAAATAGAAATTCCTGAATCTCTAAAACCATTCAAAAAAGATTTAAAATCAATGCATAATTTGTTGGATTAATTCAGAAAAACTAATTTTTTGAATTGTTCACAAGATTAATGAAATACTTGTGTATAGATATATCTTCAGTTAGTTCAGGATGAAATGCTATACCAAGTACATTTCCTTTTTTGATTGCAACTATACGATCATTGAATTTTGATAAAATTTCTACATCTGAACCAACATCGGAAACAGATGGTGCACGAATAAAGACACCATTAAATTTTGGAATATCAATAGAATCTAAAGAAACGTCAGATTCAAAGGATTTTTTCTGTCTTCCAAATGAATTTCTCTCTAATTTGATATCAAAAATATCCAATAGTGGTTGATCAGTTTTCCCGACAATACGATCATTTGCAGTGTTAGACAGCATTATCATCCCAGCACAAATTCCAAGTACAGGCATTCCATTCTGAATTTTTTCTTTTAGAACCTTTAGAGAGCCATTTACTAGAGATAATTGACCTATAGTGGTACTTTCACCACCAGGAATAATCAAACCATCTAATTGTGAAATTTCTTCAGGTGTTCTGACATCAATTACTTTTCCATCAATTCCTAATTCATCAATTGCAGATTTGGAAGAAACGAGATTTTCTTGGACATCTCCTTGGATGGATAATACACCAACAGTAAGACTCATGCGGAACCACCACGATCTTGCATACGTAATTCAAGTGTGTTAACATCCAATCCCAGCATAGATTGTCTTTCATCAATCATTTTTTGTGCCTCTTTGACTTTATCAGATTCATTCCAAAAAGTCGTAGCTAGGACTATAGCTCTTGCTCTTTCTTTTGCATCATCAGAATTAAAAATTCCAGAACCAACAAATATTCCATCACAGCCAAGAGACATTAGATATGCTGCATCAGCAGGAGTTGCAATTCCACCAGCGGCAAAATTTACAACAGGTAATCTTCCAAGTTTTGCAGTTTGTTCAACAATATCATAAGATACTTTGAATTCTCTTGCCATTCTAACTAAATCTTGATTATCACCAGAATCATAAATTGATTTTATTGTTCTTAATTCATCATTTACATTTTTGATGTGTTTAATTGCTTCTGCAACATTTCCGGTTCCAGGTTCACCTTTTGTTCTAATCATTGAAGCACCTTCTTCAATTCTTCTCAAAGCTTCAGCCAATGATCTTGCACCATTAACAACAGGTGTTGTGAAATCCCATTTCCAAATATGATGAAGTTCATCAGCAGGAGTTAAAACTTCAGATTCGTCAATCATATCTACATCAGTTTCTTGTAAAACTAGTGCTTCATTTACATGCCCAATTCTACATTTAGCCATTACAGGAATGGTTACAGAATCCATAATTTCTTCAATAATTCTAATACTTGCGGTTCGTGCAACTCCACCAGATTTTCTAACTTCTGATGGAAGTTTATCTAACACCATAACAGAAACTGCACCAGCTTCTTCTGCGATTTGTGCTTGTTTTACATTTGTAACATCCATTACAACACCATTTTTTAGCATATGAGCAAAACCACGTTTGACAGTAGATGATCCACGTAAAGTATCAATAGAATTTATTTTATCAGAAACAATTCCTTTAGCATCTTTTCTTTCACCAGATAATGGAAGCATGTCCTAATTTTTCCTAAAGACTATTTGTATCTATTCACTAAATTCAGACATAATCTGATCTAGTTCAGATTCAATCATAATAATTATTGGTGGAATAAAATCTTCAGTAACATTTTGTTGTGGCCAATGAATTTGATTGACACGTCCGTTAAGAGTGACTTTAACATTTGATTTTTGATATTCAGTTGCATTATCCATAATTGCAAAAGATTCAGAGGGTATTGAAATGAAACCAGTTTCTTTTATCAGTGCTTTGATTTTGTTTAGTTTTGATTCATCTAATTGTGAGCGAACGTCTGGTTTTAGATATCCACTTTCAGTTATTGAATATTTTAATTTGCCATCATTTTTGATGTGAAGAATTTCAGTTTTTTGTGCACCGATTCGTTCAGTAACACCGTAAGAGATTTTCTTTAACTGATGTTTAGTGTATTCAATTTCAAGGTTGTCAGTATAATTCGAAGCTGATGTTGGAATTTCATTTTTTAATAATAATGGAGCAGCAAGTAAAAGGGCAGTAATTACTGGAATTGCACCCAATGCTAAGTAAATTGGTTTTACCATTTTACTGCAAATACCGCCAATTTGCAAATAAATCTTAGTAATAGTTAAAATTCAAGCAAAATGTTTCGATTCTTGTGGGTTCGTAGCCTAGCCTGGTAGGGCGATGGTCTCCAAAACCATCGATCGTCGGTTCAAATCCGATCGGGCCCACTTAAAAAATTCTATTTGTTTCTCAAAACATTAAGAGCTGATCCAGACTTGAACCATTCAATTTGTGCTTTATTGTATGAGTGATTTAACAAAATTTCATCCTTACTTCCATCAGCATGTGAAATTATACATTTGACTTGTTTGTCGGGCTGCATATTATCAAGTTCAAGCAAACTAATTCTATCATCTTCAAGGATTTTGTCATAATCATTGGGATTACTAAACGTCAAAGCAAGGATGCCTTGTTTTTTCAAATTTGTTTCATGAATTCTAGCTAAACTTTTTGTAATTACTGCTGCACATCCCAAATAACGAGGAGTCATTGCAGCGTGTTCTCTGCTGCTACCTTCACCATAATTATTATCTCCAATTATTACCCATCGCATTTGATTTTCTTTGTATTGTCTTGCGATTTTTGAAAAAGATTCAATATTGCCACTTATAATATTCTTACCTTCACCGACTTTATCATTAAAGGCATTTACTGCCCCCAATAGCATGTTATCACTGAGATTATTCAAATGTCCACGTAAAGATAGCCATGCACCTGCAGGAGATATGTGATCAGTAGTACATTTTCCTTTAGCTTTTACCATTATTGGAATTTCTTCAAAATCTTTACCATCCCATTTTAGAAATGGCTCTAAACGTTGCAGTCTTTTACTATTAGGATCAATTACAACTTCAACATTATCAGAATTATCAGGAGGTGCGATAAAAATTCCTTCAGGTTTCATAAAACCCTCTGCGGGAACTTCGGGGGCAGGCTTTGGAGGTTCAAGTTTGAATTTTGTTCCATCAGCTGCTATAAGATCATCTTTTAATGGATTAAAGGAAAGTTTTCCACCCAATGCTAATGCAATGATCATTTCGGGACTGCCAATAAAATTTAGAGTGCTTCGATGTCCATCATTTCGTCCTGGAAAATTTCTGTTAAAGGTTGTAACAATAGTATTTTGTTCATCATTTTCTAGTTCAGGTCTATTCCATTGACCAATACAAGGACCACATGCATTTGCTAAAACAGTTGCACCAATATCTTTTAGAGAATCCATTTGTCCATCACGTTCTATAGTTCCACGAATTTGTTCAGACCCAGGAGTGATTAGTAAAGGAATTTTTGCTTTGATTCCTTTAGCTTTTGCTTGTTCGGCTAAGCTTGCTGCTCTTGACATATCTTCGTATGATGAATTTGTACAACTTCCAATTAATGCAACAGAGATTGGATCAGTATAGTCTTTGGAGGTTACATCATCAGACAATTCAGAAATAGGTCTTGCCAAATCAGGAGTATGAGGACCTACAATATGAGGTTCTAATGTTGAGAGATTAATTTCAATGACTCTATCAAAAAAAATTCTGGGTTTGTTTCTATTTCAGGATCTGCAACAAGTAATTCCTTATTTTGATTTGCTAGTTCTGCAATATCACCTCTGTTTGTATATTTTAGATAAGTTTCCATTCTTTCATCATATGGAAAAACAGAACATGTTGCTCCAATTTCAGCTCCCATATTAGTAATGGTAGCCTTCCCAGTACAACTGATAGATTTTGTTCCAGATCCAAAGTATTCAACAATTGCATTTGTTCCTCCAGATACTGTTAGTTTATCAGCAACTTTCAAAATTATATCTTTAGGTGATGTCCATCCATTTAATTCTCCAGTAAGTTTAACACCTATTTTTTTAGGATATAGTAGTTCCCAAGGCAGTCCAGCCATAGTTTCAGTCGCATCTAATCCACCAACACCAATGGCAATCATACCAAGGCCTCCAGCATTTGGAGTGTGAGAATCAGTACCAATCATCAACCCTCCAGGAAATGCATAGTTTTCAAGAACCACCTGATGAATGATACCAGCACCTGGTTTCCAAAACCCACATCCATACTTTGCACAAGCTGATTGCAAAAATTTGAAGACCTCACTATTTTCATCAAGAGAAACTTTCATGTCAATATCACCTTGAACTTCTGCTCTAATGAGATGATCACAATGTACAGTTGTAGGTAAAGATGTTTGTTTGAGTGCGGCTTGCATAAATTGAAGCATCACCATCTGACCAGTAACATCTTGTAATGCAACTCTATCGGGTTTTAAAAATACATAGTCTTTTCCACCAGTGAAAACAGTACCATCAATTTTGTTGAGATGACCAGACAATATTTTCTCAGTTAGAGTTAGTGGTCTACCTACTACATTTCTGTATTTTACAATATTTTCTTTTAATTTCAAATAAACATTGGAAACAAGTTCCGGAGTAGTGTCGATTTTCACAATATGCGATGAATTAATCCCGAATTTAATATTTACAATTTAAAACTTAAGGAGGTTGTTTGAATAGGCATGTTAATTCTTAACAATTATAAGCCAAAAGCAGCTTTTTAAAATAGTGTTAGTTTATAGTAGATTTTCTATAGTGAGGTATAATCATGGTCAATAAAGGATTTCCAAAGTTTGGTATGTCACAAGCTGGAGCATTTGTTGCAGCCCTTAAAAACTACAATTTACCAGATTTTATTCTAGTCTTAGTTGCAAAAGAGTGTAAATCAGAACTCCTTGAAAGAGGTCGAATTGATGACAGATTACAGAGTATGAATGATGATGCTTTAGAATTATTACACAAAGTGTTTGTTGGTTGTGAAGAAGATGCTGCAGGAAAATATGCCCAATACAGATTCTTTGCATATGTATCAAGCATGTATCACAAATGTGAAGTAATAGTTAATGATACAATTCCAGGAATATCTGGAAAAAATCACAAGGTTCCTGTAGCAGTAAAAAATAATGGAATGTATATTGCAGTAGCATATAACAAGGCAACTGGAAATCCAGTAAATAAAAAAGAAACAACTAGATTTTATGATATGGTTGACGATATCAAAAAAGGAGATCATGGAACAATGTTAACTGATGGAATTTATGGTTCATCTGTAGGTTTTAGAGGGGATGCCCTAGTAGAACTTGAAACATTAAGTAAATCAAGGACAAATGATCCTGAAAATAAATTAGATTTCAAAACTGCAAATTTTGAAAATAATATTTATTCAGTTACAAAATGTTAATTATGAAAATTTTATTATAAATTAAATTGTGTAGTATCCATCGTTAAAAACATCGGCTTGTCATCAGTTTTTCTAAAATCTTCACCATATTGTTCAAATTCTAATTGTTCAAAGAGATGTTTAGTCCATATATCATGTACATCTTGAATAAATTTTTTATGTCCAGAGATTCTCAACATCTCATGAACTAATTCATGAGATACAGTAGTACAATTTTTTTCTGCAAGGAATAAAGTATCATCAGATTCTTTTGGAGATTGCCAAAATGCCATTCCAAAATTTTCAGCATGGTATCCATCACAAGTGCAATCAGTCCACCATGGTTTGAAATGAGTTAGATAGAAATGGAAAATATCTTTTCCTCTTTGTTCATGATCACGCACTAAGGTGTGTGTGTCAAGACGTTGAAGAATATTTCTGGGTGTAGTAATCATTTCATCACATTGAATTTCATAGTCTTTACCAAATTTTTCTTTTAGCCAAATCTGATAAAATTTACTCATTTTTTTAACATATTCAAATTCAAATTGGCGTTTTTCACGATCCTTTTCAGGTACTACAAAAATAAAATGTAGAATCATAATAAGAAAAAAGGGTGTTTATGTTTGACCCTCAATACCCATCAAGGTAAGAGTTGAACGAATCTTTTCAATTTTTCGGATTTTCCAAGTAATTGTTTCTCTAAGTTTTTCAACAGTATCAGATTCGATCTTGGCCAAAATATCGTATGCACCAAAAGTTCCATGAACTTCCTTAACACCTTCTAAGCCCTTTAGTTGCTGAATGATAGCTTCTTCGGAACCTAGTTCACAGTTTATTAAAACATAAGCTGTTGCCATACAGAAATTAAATAAATCGACTATATCAATAAACCGATTATAATCAGTTTTGAGACATCTTTAGGACTGCATCCCAAATAGGCTTTGGTACAGGCATTACAGATAACCTTGAAATTTTAATCAATTCCCAATCTTTGAATTTTTTCTCCTTTTTCATTTCATCAAGAGTTACTGGTCGTTTTAGTGATTTTTTGTATTTTACATCTACTACAATAAAACGCTCAACATCTTCTTTCGGATTTGAATAGGGTTTTGAAGTAACTTGCATAATTCCCACAGCTTGTCTTTCATCACCTGTATGATAAAATAAGACGAGATCACCAGATTTCATTTCTCTCATATGCTTTAGCGCAAGATTATTGTGAACTCCATCCCATACAGTAGTTTTTTCTTTTTTTAGCTGTTTAAAATTATATCCTCGTGGACCACTTGGTTCTTGTTTTGCTAACCAAAAATTTACCATTTAATTTTCTATGTAATTCTCATGGTTTAACAGTTTGGAAAATAGATGTGTTCCCCGGTTCTGACTCGCATCAATTCATAGGTCATAGCCATACGCCTCCTCGCGTTCTAAAACCGGGGTTGCCCATAATGTAGCACACCTGGGTGAATTAGAAATCACTGGTATCATTACGATCGACTCATCCTAATCCGTCTGCATGCCTGCTCTTGGGCGATTAATTATAGATCTACTCCTACTAAAAACCATTGAGAGAATTATTTATCAAAAATAATTTTTCAAGATTGGGATTTAATTTTTAAGAATAGATTCAGATAAAGACATTTCAAATCCAACTACAGGAACACGGATTTTGTAGTTTTCAACAATCTTTGATTTAATTTTTCCAATAATTCCAATTGGGATATTATTTAGGGTGATTGTTGCACAATGTCCTTCTTCAAAAGTTGGATTCGTAGCAGTTTTTGTTTTGATTTGAATAGCAAATCCAATATTTAGTGCAGATTGAATTACTGATTTTATTTCAGTAAAATTTGCATCCTTATGAGCACTAATTCCAGAAAAATTAATTTTTTCAGATATAGGATTCCCAAGAGTGAAAACAGTTCCAGTTTCAAATATTTTTTGAGGATAAGATTCATGAATGTTTCTTGAAAGGTTATCTAGTAATCCAGGAAGTATGGAGTCTCGTAAAATAGTATGCTCTTGACTTTTTGAATCCAATACAGAAATAATTTTTGATGAATCTCTATCAGTCATATCATATAATACTCGTTTACTAGTCAAACTTGAATTCAAAGCCTCAAGATATCCAAGTCCAATCATCGTTTGATCCAGTGATTTTAATTGTAAGGATATAGGGTTAGTTTTTCCTATAGTTTGTGAAGGAGACAGTGTCGGCTCAAGATTTTGAATTCCATAACCCAAAGCAACTTCTTCTACCAAATCCATTGGTCCAAAAATATCAAATCTATACGGAGGTATTGTACAAATGATGTTTGTTCCTTTAGATGATGCATCCAATCGTGATTTCTTTAGAGACGCAATCATTTTAGAAGTATTAAGATTCAAATCAAGAATTTGATTAATCAATGAAGAACTTACAGAAATTTTCTTTTGTTCCAGTTTTGGTGATGAATTTTTTGCACCAGAAATCTTTACAGATTCCAAAGTAAATCCAGTAGTTTGCAAAATGGTTGCAACAACTGAAAGCATATCTTCTGCATCTTCTTTATTGATTCCAGTTACCTCAACAAAGAGATTTTTTGTTTTGGTGGTAACTGTTGTAACTGCAGCATTAATTATTGGAGGAAATGACACAGTATTTTGATTTTCATCAAAAATTATAGGTACTTGTGAAGATTGCCCAAGCAAAGAACCATAATCTTTGCCGACATCAGTATTTACTAATATTTCAGAGATGGATATTTCTTTTTCAGAGTTTAATGGAATGAATTTATGATTTCTATTAGTTGTAGTATAAACTAGAGGGAATGAAATCTTATCTAAATCATGTATTCCAATAGAGGATTTTTTTCTTTTTCGCCCTACTCCAAAATGGAGATCTTCTTGCATCGTTATTAATTGTTTAATTGTTTTATCATCAATTTTTCCATGTGTTGCAATAATGCCAGTTACAAAAGGTCTAATCTTTGAAACACCAGATTTCACAGAAATTGTATATTTATTAGATTTTTTGACATTTAGTTTGACTATACCAGTTTTGATTCCAAGTAAACCTTGCAAACCAAGTGCAATTCCAAAATCAGTAGAATAATCCGGTCTGTTTGGACTATATTCAATTCTTACCAAATCTTTATCTTCAGATTCTATATCTAATCCAAGAAAAGGTAAAGAATCAGAAATTTGTTTTTTGGTTACTTTGCCCACCAATTTCTGAAGACGTGCATATGATAGTTCTACTACTGGCATTTTGTAGTACTCCTTAACCAACCAAGATTGTTATTGTAAAATTCTCTAACATCATCTAGATCGTACTTGAGCATAGCAATTCTTTCAATTCCTCCACCCCAAGCTAAAACAGGTTTAGTGATTCCAAGAGGTTTAGTTACTTCAGGTCTAAAAATACCCATTCCAAATAATTCAATCCATTTTCCTAATTTTTCATTGTACACCATAGTTTGTAGAGACGGTTCAGTGTATGGAAAAAAGGTTGGCCAAAATTTTATTTTAGTTATTCCAATTCGTTTGTAAAATTCACGTTGGATTCCCATTAAATTTCTCAAATTGGCATCCTTTCCTACAACAACTCCCTCAATTTGATTAAATTCTACAAGATGCTTGTAGCTAACCTTCTCATTACGAAATACACGACCTAGTGAGAAAATTCGTGCCTCATCTGATTTGTTTTCAGCTAAATGTTTGATTGTCACACAAGTCGTATGAGTTCTTAAAACCATTTTTCTTGCTTCGTTAATGTCCCATTGATATCTCCAATTCTTCTTATGTGATTCAGAAATTTTTCTAATTTGTTCAGAAGTTCCAATTTTTTTAGCATTTATTTTATCTAGATAAAATGTATCTTGTAATTCTCTCGCAGGATGATCTTGTGGTGTAAACAAAGCATCAAAATTCCAAAAGCTTGATTGAGTCATATTTCCAAAAATTTCAGAAAAACCTAATGTAACAAATATTTCACGAATTTCATTTATGGTATCTTTTAGAGGGTGAGTTCTTGCAACAAAAACTTGTGGAACTTTAGCTTCAACATCAATTTCGCCCTGAGTGTTTGAGAGTTTTATGGATTTTGCAGAATCAGATAAAGTGATTTCTTTAGACTTGATTACATCTTCTATAATAAAATCAGGTCTTTTCAAAAGTCCAGATAAATCATTAGCGTCAAGTTTGTCTACAGGTAATTTTTTATTTCCAATAAGTTTAAGAGTTTTTTCTCCAGGAAGTTCTGATGGAGAATTTTTGATGGAGAATTTATCGGATGTTGCCTCAACCCAGTTATTTTTTCGGGCCAATCCCATTGAAGGTCCAAAAACAGATCCCAATTCTTTTTGTAAATCAGATAATTTTTTTGGTCCAGTCTTTAGTAAATCTAGTAATCTTCTTTCAGGCAATCCCTTTTGAAAAGATTCAATACCATTTTTTCCTAAACTGATAACAGTTGATTTTGATTCAGTAACAATTACCAGATCTTTTAATTTTAGCCATTCAATCCCTCGTCTAATTTGATCAGGTGAAAGTTGTGTAGATTTTTCTAATAATTCAGGAGTTTGTTTTGGATTGTCTCTCAAAGAGGTAATAATTTTTTTTTCAATCTCATGAAAAACTTGCGACAACAGCAAAGAATCCGAAAAAGACTTTTTAAACCTTAACCTAAGTCAAGATGAATGTCAGCTGATGACTTTATTGTAACTCCTTGGCATGTTGAGGGTGATATTGATTATGACAAATTAATCAAGCAGTTTGGTACTGAAAAGATTTCTTCAGAATTACTCGAGAGAATTAAGCGAATTACAGGTGAAGACCATTTTATGCTAAGAAGGGGTATTTTCTTTTCTCATAGAGAAATGACTAGAATATTAAATGAATATGAGAAAGGTAACAAATTCTTTCTATATACAGGAAGGGGTCCATCAGGGCACACCCATATTGGACATTTGGTACCATGGATGTTTGCAAAATGGCTACAGGAAAAGTTTGATGTTAACATGTATTTTCAGCTTACAGATGATGAAAAATTTTATTCAAAACCTGATCTTACTTTAGAAGAAACTAGTAAATTTGCATATGAAAATGCATTAGATTTTATTGCATTAGGTTTCAAACCAGAAAAGACAAAAATCATCATCAACACAAGAAATATCCAAACACTATATCCAATTGCAGCCCAAGTAGCAAAAAAAATTAATTTTTCAAATACAAAAGCAACATTTGGATTCACAAATGATACAAATATTGGTATGATTTTTTACACATCATTACAATCTGCTCCATGTTTTATTGAAGATAAACCAGTCCTTATTCCATTAGGTGTTGATCAAGATCCTCACTTTAGATTAACAAGAGATATTGCACCAAAGATTGGAAAACAAAAACCTGCATTAATTCACAACATAATGATTCCAGCTTTAGAAGGACCAGGTGGAAAAATGTCAGCATCAGATGAAAAAGGTACAATATACACAACAGATTCTCCTGATGTGGTAAAAAAGAAAATTAACAAACATGCATTTTCAGGTGGACAGCCAGATATTGAACAGCATAGAAAACTAGGAGGTAATCCAGACATTGATGTCTCATATCAATATCTAAGAATATTTTTTGAACCAGACGACAATAAATTAAAAACAATTTATGAAGATTATAAATCTGGAAAATTACTTTCAGGTGAATTAAAAGCAATTTTGATTGAAAAAGTAAATGCATTTCTTGCAGTTCATCAAGAAAACAGGGAGAAAGCTAAAAACCAGATAGATCAATTCCTATTTGAGAATAAATGAAAATTAATATCACATGTGATGACAAATATGAGGCTCAAAAACTAGCCAGACTTATTTTCATAAAAGATGGTAAAGAAACTTACATTACAGGAATTCTAAACATAGTCAAAAATGAATTAGTCGTTTCATTGAAAGATAAATCAGCTCACAGCATATTGCTTAAAGATGAAGAAAGTGTGGAAAGTTTTGCAGATTTTATTCAATCAGTTATGGATAAAGAACACACATTAATTTCAACTGAAATTATTGAAAATATAGTAGAAATAGTCAAAGAGTGATTCTATAGACCAAATGCAGCATATACTGCTAAAACTCCAACAACAGCAATTAGAGATATCCCTAATGCTTTGAAATCACCATTCATGTATTTATTTGAAAATAATTATAATTAAAGTGTTAACAAATTCTCAAAGATGATTTTACTATCTATCTAGGAAAATATTTACTCTTTTTTGATTTTGATCTTGATCTGTCTTCTGTTTGTTTTGGTACAGGTTCTCTAATTTGATTACAATTTAAGCAAAATACCTTTAATTCTTCTCTAGCAAGATCTGGTGCTGAAATATATTTTCCCCATGAGGCAGCATCACCACGACCGGAATTATTAGTGACATTCTCAGAAATTGGACTTATTCCCAATGCTCTTTCATCCTTAAAACCACAATTAGAACAGATTTTTCCGCCTAAAATTTCATATAATTTTTCTTTAATAGTTTCAAAAAATTTGTCTGAACCACCTGAAAAGAAACTCTCTTGTTTTCTCAAGAATTTATCATTTCGGGGTTTACTAGATCTAGTTTTATTTTTACTAAATTCTCGTCGAGAAGAATATCGTGAACCTCTATCATCTCGTGAATATCGTGAACCTCTATCATCTCGTGAATATCGTGAACCTCTATCATCTCGTGAATATCGTGAACCTCTATCATCTCGTGAATATCGTGAACCTCTATCATCTCGTGAATAT
>JAJRWR010000003.1 GCA_024276695.1 archaeon | reverse complement strand
TCCAAAAAATCTACAAAACCTTTTGGATTCATAATTAACACATGCCATTTTGACACATGATCTCTGAATTCTGCAGTGAGATTACTGGCAAGAGGATTTGGAAATTGAACTTCTTTTGGAGCAGGATAATCATAAATTATTGAATCAACTGGTTTGAATTCAGGATCTTTTGTGATGTGTCCTGTTTTTGAGTCAATGTCATCAGAGTCAAAATTACACAAGAAAAGATTTGCGTTAGTTACAATAATTGGTAAAAATAACAACGGTGAGTTATCATAATCACGTCCAGTTGCGACTTGGTTCACAATTTTTTCGATTATTAATCCATAAGTGCCTTTGATTATTTGCCTTGCAGATTCATCGACCTTGGTTTTTTCTGAACGATAGTAATCCCCTCTAACTTTTTCATTTTGAAGTGCAATTGCAAAATCTGAAATTTCTTTTTTGAAAATATCCCAGTGATGATAATGACATGTTTGGACAAAAATAGGATTTGAATATTGATCACTTGGAGATACTCTAAAAAGATCAACTCGACCAACTGATCTGATTGTTCTTTGAATTACTCTCATAGGTTCAGAGTTTATTTTTTGTTGAAAAAAGCACCAATCACTATATTTCGGATCGTTCTTTTTTACTTCTATGCACAATCTAAAATGAATGGAAGGATCAAATTCAATTGGAATTATCTTCCCCGCATCAATATCAATAGATGTTTCTTCCTTCATTGTTTGGTTTTGTGACTCTGACACAGCCTGTGAAAAAAGGTCTGCTGATATCTGGCTAGTTGCGAGAAGTGTGTTGTAAAGCAACGAGTGAGCCTCAGGATGTTTGGTAAACGGTGCAACTGAGACAGGAGTTTCTACTTTTGTAGACCAATTTCGCTTATTCAATTCATTGAGAACATGAAACTGTAAGAAAGCCCCACTCTGATTAAGCGACTGAGTTTTGTTGTCTAAATCATCCACATGATGATTTGTCATTATTTCTATAATACTGATTCTTTTTTGATTTTAACAAAATTCGAATCACAATGATTTGTGAAATTAAAGCATTCTAGTACCCGAAAAAAGAGAAAAGCAGTGCGGATTGGAATAATTTTTGTTTTCTTTGTATTTTTAATATATAGTGGCAAACTAAGAAGAAAATTATTTTTCTCAATTTCTTTATAATTTGCTACATATGATCTGCCTTTAACGGTACTAAAATTCTCAAAAAGTTTTGAAATTAATTCAATATTTTGTTCTGAAAGATAATTCTTATTTCCAGAACGTTCCACAAGATCAAGTGCATCTATGAATAAAATTTTGTTTTTGTGTTTAGCATCTTTATTTTTTCTCAATACCACTATACATGATTCCATTGGAGAATTATAAAATAAATCGGGACCTAATCCAATAACTGCCTCTAGTTTATCATCTTTGATCAAATTTTTTCGGAGTTCATTTTCCCCATCTCTAAATAAAACTCCGTGAGGGAATAGTATTGTGGCACGTCCTTTTTTACTTAAAGAAACTACGATATGTTCTAGAAATGCAAAATCCGCCTTACCTTGAGGAGGGGTACCGTAAATATTCCGACCGTACGGATCTTGCTCCCATCCCTGTCTATTCCATTTCTTAATAGAGTAAGGAGGATTTGCCAATATGACATCAAATTTTTTTATTTTATCTCCTACTAGAAATACTGGTTTTTCTAATGTATCCCCTTGTTTGATTTTTGCATCTTCATAACCATGAAGAAATGTATTCATTCTTGCAATACCTGAGGATACAGTATTTTTTTCTTGACCATATAATGAAAGAGTTCTAAAATCTTTTTTGTTTCGTTTTAAATAATTAATGCATTCAAGTAACATCCCCCCTGTACCACATGTTGGATCATAAATTGACTCATTTGTTTGAGGTTTTACTATTTTGATCATCAATGACACTACCGTTCTATTTGTGTAAAATTCTGCAGCAGTATGTCCAGAATCATCTGCAAACTTTTTAATTAAAAATTCATAGCCGTTTCCCATATGATCATCTGGTACTTTTGATACGGATAGTGTTTCAGTTGAGAAATGTTCGATTAAATCAATTAAGGTTTCATCAGATAATCGTTCTTTGTATCCCCAATTTGCATCACCAAAGATATCATATAATGTGTCAGGATTTGCTTTACCAATTTCTTGCATTGATTTTTGGATTTTTATTCCAACATCTTTTGTAATTTTTCTAAGATCACTCCAATGACATCCTTCTGGAATTATAAATCTATGATTGATCGGATTATTTGCAAATTTCTCATTCTGAGTATCTTCTAAAAGAGTTTGATATTCTTCATCATATACGTCTGAAACTCTTTTGTAAAATAACATTGGAAAAATATATGCCTTAAAATCTGAAGCATCCATATTTCCTCTTAGAATATCACATGCCTCAAACAGATATGATTCTAGATTGAACTCTTCACCGTTTTCCCCAGTAAAACTACGCCTGAAATTTTTCCCCATATTCTTTTTTCCAAGTTTTAATTTATTATTTGAATTTGATTTTACTGTCATTTGATGTTAGTGCCTATCTTAACTCGTATTTTACGCCTTACTCAATTATCATGATATTCTTTGAGACTTGGTTGTATGTATCAGAATGCTTAGTATGAACTAGAAATGGTATTTTAGTACCAATTTCTGCTACTGCACTGTTACCAATGGCATTAAAGAGAATCAAAAATCAGAGCATTGAACCAATTAGATAAATCCCACACAGAGAATGAACGATTGGGGAGTTAAACCAATTACATAATTCCCCTTAAGAGATTCGTTTGAAATCATTTTACAGTGAATAATTGCTAGGCATATTTTTTTCATTAACTTTTCTACTGTTTGGCATTATTCTGGTTTACACGTGGGTCTTAAAACTAACCTCTTAACTATATCCCCCAACACAATGTACTCTTGGTTGAATTTGAACCGTTAAAGAATTTTCCACAAATCAATTCTGAATTACAATATATATGCAGCACAAATTTACTCATAAAGAGAAAGTTTTTTCTTTTTATAAATAATCTTTAAAATTT
>JAJRWR010000026.1 GCA_024276695.1 archaeon | reverse complement strand
TTGTAGTGGAAAGATTCTTTGCTTGGTTGAAAAATGGTTTTCACAGAACAAGAATTAGATATGAAAAGAATTGTGATAATTATCTGGGATTTGTATACTTGGCATCAATTATGATGTATTGGAGAGTATTGGGATGAGTTGTATATGTTATGATAAATGGATGTCTGATAGATATGGCGGATTTCAAAATTTTATCAAAAGATTCCATTCTTAGAAAAGCAATCCTCAGAGCATTGTCTGATGATTACTCTAGAACCATCATGAATGCTACAATTGAGAAATCAAAATCTGTCATGGATCTTGTCAAAGAATATGATATCCCGATGACCACGGCATACAGACGCATTCATGAACTAGAAGAAAGCAAGATCCTCAAAGTTACAGGAGCAATAGTTACAGATGACGGTAAAAAATATTATCTTTATCAAAATAGGATAAAGTCCATCTATGTCACATTTGGTCTTGAATCCTTGGATGTACAAATTGTAGGCAATGAAGGTATGGGTACTAGCGCTTATTGGTAACTAGATTCAAATTTTTTCAGTTTTGAAATTCTTCCTCTTGGTTTTGTTCTAAGAATAATTTTACAGCAAAGACATCTAATTCCATTAAAAGAAACAAGGATGCCGCAATAACTACAACGTTTACAAAATTTGTATTTTTCACCATTTTTCATTTTTTGGCAACTATAATCTCCGTAATATCTTTTACATGATGCGGTCCAGTTTACTCAAAATCCCCCAAAGATCTAGGTATTATTGTATATTACAAAAGTAGAGAATTTCCCAATATCGATTCCACATATGGAATCCAGAATGGGAAAATCATTGTCATTCCTGGGAATTTAGATGAATGACGAGAATCTTTTCGCTACAAGAATAAGATGAAATCCACTCATGTTTCCCATCATGAAGGTGAAATCGAAGTTAAAATCAACATCAACTAATTTATTTGATATTAATAATGTTTTAAAAAGAAAAAATCTGGTTTATGTTTCAAAACCTTCTTTGTGAATCCAATAGTATGCTATTTTATTGCCATCAATCCAGTATGTCTCTTTTCCTGAATCCACAACTATCTCTTGACTTGAATCATCAAATGTGACATTATGTTTGTGCAGTTCAATTTTGTCACCTGCATCAAGCTTTATCATCACTTCACCATTTTTGTCAAGACATTCTTTGATTTTGTCATAGTTTGACATGTTGAAAATAATGCACTTTTGTTATTTATATCCAAATATAATTTTCGAACAAGGTTTCCACAAGTGAAAATTAGGTATTGAAAATGTCTGAAACATTATATGCTTTAATTCTGTATCCACGCTATGAACAAACAACTCACAGTAGTATTTACCATTGCAATACTACTGATAGTTACTGTTGTGGCATCAATTGATCTTACACAGACAGCTGATGCGATAAAATCAAAAGGAAATTCACTAACAGAAACAGGTTCCAAAAAAGTATGTGGAGATAGATTGTGTTCTGAAATTCCACCTGAGGAGAAAATGAATCAAAAAATGGCATCTTCAAAAGGAGGGATAAAAATGGATATGATGGCTAATCCAAATAAAGAACAGATGAAGCAAAAACATCTCCAAATATTAGAAGACATGAAATCTATGAGTAAATCTGAGATGATTGATTCAATGAAAACCATGATGACAGAACACAAGAATATGATATCTGAAAAGATGAGTCAGATGGACAATGCAGATCTTTTGAATCACATGGATAAGATGATTGACAAAATGAGCAAAATGGATTCAAAGAACATAGACATGACGAAAAAAATGAATCCATTGTACAATGAGACATTAAATCCTAGCCAAATTGAGTATCCAAATGTTATGGGATTCAATGATTTGCATATTGAAGCAATCAGACATCTTGCACCACAGGGGGATGACTCAAAACTCGATGTAATTGTACACCATCACTGCAAAGCTTATGATGACTCAACTCTTGCTTGTCTGTTATTTCCAACAGGAATGGGTGATCAAGACAAACCATACGGAATGGAATACATCATAACATCTGAGCAATTCGCAGAATTACCTGAAGATGAAAAGAATTATTGGCACTATCATTTAACGGAGCTTCCAAGAGCCCAAGCTGCCTTCCCTGATCTCACATCTGAGGAATTAGTTCCATTACAACCAATAGTTGATGAGACGTACGGTAAAGTATTCTATTTTTGGGATACTGATGACAAATATCCAATTGGTGAACCAACAGTACTAGTCATACAAGATTTGCCTGAATAATCAGGAAATTCTTTTTTATTTTTTTCTAAACATCGTCCAAATTCCAGAACCCGCAAAAATTCCAACAGATGCAACAATCAATACAATCATAACTATTTACCCCCGTAATCTTGGTGAGTTTTCTTGAAATGTGGCCCATCACAGAATATCCATTATATTGTCTAACCTCCGATTCAAGAAGGACATATCATAATTTAGTGCATTGATCCCATCTGATGCATAATGGTTTCCGGAATTAGTTTTGTTTTTTTCCTGTAAAGTTAAACTCTGGATTTAATTTATTAAATATCACCATAATCTTTGATAGACAATTCCTCCAATAAATGTAGAATCATTCACTTTACTCTATACTATCTTCAAAGCAATTTCAAATCTACCTGTAAAATCAAGATACTTTTGGGACTATTTTATGCATAATTTTCCAGATTTTGGCTGCTCAGGCATCACATTTGCAAGTAACTGACTGTTCCAGTTTCGCAATGTAAGATTGATGTTATATGATAAGATGAAAAATAACATTTCAAGAAAAAAAATTTGATTAATAGTCAATTACAAATCACTATACAGTTTAACAAAAGTCAATCACTTCGTTTTGTCACGGCAAGACGATACCACTCCCCAATTACTTATCGACTACGAGAAATCCCAGTAAAGCAGATCAAGGTATGGAAGGATGCACAGGCAAGAAAACTAGATAGGGACGGAATTGCAGATCTTGCACGTTCCATCAAAAACGAAGGGTTGCAAAACCCGCCAATGGTGCAAAAGGAATCAAAGAACTCATACCTGTTAATGTCAGGCCAGAGAAGGCTTGCAGCACTAAAACGATTGGGTGCAAAAAAGATTCCAGTATTATTATTAACTCATAGTACAAAATATGATTTGGACAATGCAAAGGCTGCATCAGTAGTTGAGAATTTACACAGAAACAAAATGAATACACACGACATGACTGCAGCTTGTGTATTTTTGACAGAATCTGTTGGAAAGGTAAAGGCTGCAAAATCACTTGGAATATCATCACAAACTTTAAAGAAATATCTGGGATTTGCAGCAGTTCCAGAAAGATTAAAACAATATGTTCCAAAGGAATTATCTCGAGATGACGTCACTAAATTATATCAAATTATTTCAAATGTGCCAAGAGCTGTAAAAATTGCAGAAAGAATTAGTCCATTAGACCAAAAACTTTGTAAACAATATCTGCGTAATTTGGCAAAAAATCCAAAGTCATCACATCTCAAGATTCTCAAAAACGCAAAGGCGGGATTGCTCCAGCAAAAAGTTACCATTCAGTTAAGTAAAAGTAATGCAAGAAAACTGAAAAGTGTAGCAGGAGCAAATGATTTGGAAGTGACAGAGATGGCAGGAAATATAATTTCAAGTTATCTGAAGAAAAGAAATAGGCAATGACATATTTTTAAAATCTATGTTGAGATATTTTGTAAACAAGAATAGCCGTTTAAGATCTTCAATTTTACAAAATAGGATATCTGAAATTGGAAAAATCAAACCAATGACTAGAGAATTTAATCTAAATGCAGACAGGAAGAGGTTTTGGTTGGGTAGGATTGAATCAATGGATGATAAGATTATGAATGAATCAATGCCTTTATGTCTAAATCATATACAAAAAAGAAATACATGATTGCACCAAATATTGGAATACTAGAAATTTTTGGATTTGTTCTGTTACTTCTTACAAGCAGTAGAAATCCAAAACAAGGACATCTATTGTTAAACAGTCATGAAGATAGCCCGTTTGACAAGATTAGAGAAAAGATAATTCCCGATAATCCGGTTCATTCTGTGTTTGTTTTGGGAATTCTATTTGTAATTGTTGGTTTGTTCTTGCAGTGGTCTTATTAAAATTAAATAACATAGCACAAAATTAGAATTTAGTAATGATCTAAGTTTTATTTGTGAATTAATGTTAAATTATTGAATATTATGGGGATCGAATTTGTTGAAGAAGGAAATCAATGTATAAAATGTAAAAAACTATCTTCAGAAGTAGGAAAAATTACTTTCTACAGAGAGAGACCCGCATGATGGATACAAAGGACTTCTTTGTTCAGAATGTATCAAGAGAAGTGAAAAATCATACACTCAGATATGTCCAAAATGTAAGAGAGTAGCATACAAACAGGGTGGATTAACATACTATGATGATTCGGACATTGATGAACTTGATGATTTTGAAGAATTTGACAGTCATCAACATGATGAAGAACCGCCATCTTTTGAGATAATGTGTTTGGAATGTCATGGTAAAAAAGTAGCAAAAGTAAAAAAGATTCGAAAGACCAAATTAATGATAAAAAATTTTGCAAAAGACCATGGAAATTTTAGATTAGCACATCCATCGCAATTATCTTTGGAATAATTGGACTAAGTTTAATCTAAAACATAGCACAAACTTAGGCATGAAAAGGGAGGATTCTATTTTTAGAGATTGTCTGCAATCTGTTTAGTAAATTCCACCGTACTGCTAGTACCACCGATATCTTTGGTTTTAACACCAGACTTTACCAAGTCAAAAATTGTGGATTCCAATTTTTGGCCAACTTCAATGCATTTTGCATCATTGTGTTTGTTTCCCAACCAATCAAACATCATCTTGATAGATAGCAAGAATGATGATGGATTTGCAATATTCTGTCCTGCAATATCAAATGCTGCACCATGGACTGGTTCAAACAATGCAAATTTATCTCCGATATTAGCAGCTGGTGCCATTCCCAAGCCGCCAACTACTTGCGAGGATTCATCAGATAAAATATCACCAAACAAGTTAGTTGTAACTACGACATCAAATCGTTCAGGCTGTCGAATCAAGTTCATCGCACACGCATCAACATACATTTCTTCAAATGAGATATCAGGATAATCTCTAGCAACTTCGCCACAGACTCTTGCAAACATGCCATCTGTAACTCGCATTACATTTGATTTATGAACACATGTGACTTTTCTCACAGAGTCACGTTGTTTGGCAGTTTCAAAGGCATATTTTGCAATTCTCTTTGATGCTTTTTCAGAAATTATCCTTAAAGCGACTGAAGAATTGCCTAAACTGAATTCTTTGCCGATGTAAAGATCTTCGGTGTTTTCTCGTACTATCACCATGTCAATATCATCACGTAATGCAGGCATATGTGGATAAGATTTTGCAGGTCTAATGTTAGCATAAAGATCAAGCATTCGTCGTAAAACTACAATCACATCTGCGGCACTCTCTCCAACCGGTGCTTTCAAACAAGCATCAGATTGCTTTATCGATTCAACTGTTTCATCAGGAAGTGCTTTTCCAGTTTCAGACAATGCTTTGTCCCCTGCAGATAATTGTGTAACATCAAATTTCAAATCAAGTTTATCATGAATTGTATTTAAAACAGAGATTGCAGATTCTGATAATTCAGGGCCTATTCCGTCACCAGTAATTAATGAAATTTTGTACACAGGATATCACATCAGGATAGTTTTAGGGTTATTTTGCCTGTTTTTCATGAAGCATTTTTTTGAGCATGATTCGATTAATTGCATCAATGACTGCTTTAACTGAGGTAATCACAATATCTTCTCCAACGGATTTTGCTGAAACCTTGTTTCCTAAGGGGTCTTTAACTTTTACTGTAACTTCACATAATGCCCCTGAACCGCCAGAAATAGATGCCAATCCATAATCTTTGATTCTAATCTCTGAAATTTTTCCAGTGATTTTCTGAATTGCATTCAATGCTGCATCAACTGGTCCAACACCATAGTCTGTTCCAATATGATCCTGTCCACCAACATTTAGTTTTATAAATGCATACGGCATTGTTCCAATACCAGTAGATACGGAAAATCCAGTTAATTTGACAATTCTTTCAAGTTTTTTTCCACCCAAAATATCACTTGCCATGGATAACAATTCAACATCAGTGACTTGTTTTCCTTGATCACCTAACACCTTAACTTTTTCTAAGATTTGTTGTGCTTGCTCTTCAGTTGGCTTTACACCATATTCTTCCAACATTGCATTCATTCCATGAACTCCAGCATGTTTTCCAACCTTGAGCCATCTTTTTCTTCCAACTAACTCAGGGCTAATCGGTTCGTAAGTGAGAGGATTATTCAATACACCATGAGTGTGAATCCCAGACTCGTGTCCAAATGCATTGGCGCCAACAATTGCCTTATTTGGTTGTACAATGATTCCCACAGTCTTTGAGATGAATCTGGATGTATCATAGATTAATTCAGATTTTATGTTAGTCTCATAACTTTGTTCATAAGGCAAACATTTGAGTGCCATAGAAAATTCTTCCAATGAAGCATTTCCTGCCCTCTCTCCAATTCCATTAATTGTAACATGTGCACATGCAGCACCGGCATGAATTCCAGATAGGGCGTTTGCAACTGCCAATCCAAAGTCATTGTGACAGTGAACACTTACCGGAAGTTTTGTAGCTTCAATAGTGTCTCTAGTGATTTCGGCCATATATTCAGGAGTAGAATAGCCTACAGTATCTGGAATATTAACACGATCAGCTCCTGCTTTTGCGACATCACCGAAAACTTTTTTCAAAAATTCTCTGTCTGTTCTAGATGCATCTTCAGCTGAAAACTCTACTTGCAAACCACGTGACTTTCCATATTCTACTGCTTCAATAGCTTTTTCAAGTGCTTGGTTTCTAGTCATTTGGAGTTTGTGTTCCAAGTGAATGTCTGAAGTTGCAATGAACGTATGGATATAGTTTAATCCAGCATCAACTGCGGCATCAATATCTTTTTTAATAGTTCTAGTCAATCCTGCAATTTCACAAGATAATCCTTCTGAAGTAATCATCTTAACTGCTTTGAACTCACCATCAGAAATTACTGGAAACCCTGCTTCGATTGCATCAACACCCAATTCATCAAGTTTTTTTGCAATTGTTAATTTTTGATCTGGAGATAACGATACACCAAGGGTTTGCTCACCGTCTCGCAATGTTGTATCAAAAATTCTGACGTTTACCATTATGCACCACTTCTCTGTAATGCAGCGACACCGGTTCTAACAATATCAAGAATTCCAAATGGTTTTGCTAATTCTTCAAATACTTTGATTTGATCAGGAGTAGCAGTCAATTCTACCATAATGGAGTCTTTTTTCACATCATGTACTTTGCCACCATACGCATTTGCTAATTTATTAATTTCCATACTATCATTAGCATTACTAAGTTTTATCTTAAAAAGACAGAGTTCTCGAAATACTGTTTTATGCTCATCCAAATGCTCAACTTTTACAGTGTCAATCATCTTGTCAAGTTGCTTTACAATCTGATCAATTTGCTTTTCATCACCATATGTTGTGATTGTCATTTTAGAGTAATCAGGATTCTCAGTTATTCCAACTGAAATACTATCAATATTGAAATTTCTGGATCTGAAAAGATGAGTTACCTTAAACAATATTCCAGGTTTGTTTTCAACTAAAATAGAAAGAATTGCCCACATAATCAATCACTAAGAGGGCAAGATCATATCCGCAAGTGAAGTTCCAGGAGCTACAAATGGCAATACGTCTTCTTCAGGATCAATTGGAATATCAATTACTGTTGCAACATCACTGCTTATTGCAGTTTTAATTGCCTTGTCAAGTTCATCCATCGATTGTGCACGAATTCCTTGAGCACCATAAGACTCTGCTAGTTTAACATAATCTGGACATCTTTTTTGATCCACACCAATCATTCTCCTGTCATAGAAAGTTCTTTGCCATTGAGCTACCATTCCCAATGTAGAGTTATTTAAGACAAATACGATTACAGGAATATCTTCCAACACTGCAGTTGCAAGAGAGTTTTCAGTCATTGCAAAACTTCCATCACCTGCAATATCTACAACAGGGACATCAGGTCTTGCAACTTTGGCACCAATTGCGGCTGGAAATCCCCAACCCATAGTGCCAAGGCCTGTAGAACTAAAGAAAGTGCCAGGTTGAATCACATCGTAGAACAAGGATGCCCACATTTGATGTTGCCCTACTTCAGTTGTAACAACAGCTTCTTTTGGTAACAATTCACGAAGTTTACGTAAAATTTTAGCAGCTCCCATTTCACCAGGATGGAGTTTCAAGTTTTCTTTCCAGTAAGATTTAGTTTCTTTGACATGTTTAATCCAAGGAGTTTCTTCAGATTTTTTGATAACTCGCTGTAAAAGTAATTTTACCATTACTCTAAGATTTACACGTACGTCTCCGATTACAGGAATTTGTGCAGTTTGATTCTTTCCAATTTCGGCAGGATCAACATCCATGTGAATAATTTTTAATCTCTTCTCAAAAGCCTCAAATGTTCCAACAGACCTATCAGAAAATCTAGTCCCTATTGCCAATACGCAATCAGCTTCAGACATCATTTTATTTGCCTCTGCATGTCCATGCATTCCAATGGGTCCTAAAGATAAAGGATGATTTTCAGGAAATGCCCCCTTGCCTTTGAAAGTAGTAACTACAGGAAGCATAAGAATTTCAGCAACAGATTGCAATTCAGCAAATGCAGATGAGATAATAGTTCCTCCGCCAGCTAAGATAATTGGTTTTTCAGCATGAAGTAACATGTCAATTGCTTTTTCAACATTAACAATATCTGGATCAGCCCAAGGATGGTATCCTTGAATTTTAAATTCGTCTGGGAAATTCATTGGTTCTTCATTTGTTTGTACATCTTTTGGAATGTCGATTAGTACAGGTCCAGGTCTGCCAGATCCTGCAATAAAAAATCCTTTTTTTACGATTTCTGGAATTTCTCCAGCACTTCTAGGTTGAAAAGCATATTTTACAACAGGATTTGCCATTCCAATAATATCACTTTCTTGAAATGCATCTTTACCAATCATTGCAACAGGTACTTGTCCAGTTACGGCAATCATTGGAGCAGAATCAGCTTGAGCAGTTGCAATTCCAGTTAAAATGTTAGTGGCACCAGGTCCAGATGTTGCAAAGCAGACACCTGGCTTTCTACTAACTCTACCAAACCCGTCAGCCATATGAGCTGCTGATTGTTCATGTCTCGTCAAGATGTGTCTAATATCACATCGAGCAAATTCATCATACATTGGAAGATTTGCACCTCCAGGCAATCCAAATACTTGTTTGACGCCTTCTTTTTCCATAGCCGTCATCAAGGCCTTTGCACCTGTCATAGTTTCCATTTTATTCATTAAATTTCTCTCCATAATTTTAAGTTAGTAAATTTTGGGCACACTATAGTAGAACAACAATGGGCAAATCTTTGCCAAATGTTCCAGTTAATTTTGTGCTCATCGAAATCAAAAAAATAATCAATTGATAATTAATAAAGATTCTCTGAAGAATGCCCCAAATTTTACTCGTAATTACACAGAAGACTTAAACAGATATTTTCCATATCTGAAATTGGTTGTTTTGAGCGATAATGAAGAAATTATCAAAGTAATAGAGACATTGTTTCAAGCAGGAATTACGAAGAATCTATCTAAACTTAGAGACATTCATCTAAACGATCCTAAATTTTCTAGTTTTAGTGATTTGCCCCCATATGATCTCAAAGATTACCAAAATACGATTGAATTGGAGGAGCTAAAATTCATCAGTATCACAGACTATTCCTATGAAATAAAAAATCCAAAAATTAGTGTGTTTGGAGATACTGCAATTGTAGCGTTAGAATTAATTCAGAAAGGAATGTTAGTAGATACTAAAGCATACACAGGTGAGCACATGTCAATTGATGGACGTGCAACATTTGTGCTGGTAAAACAACCAACATGGAAAATTGCACACATTCATCTATCAAAAATTAATGTTTGATTGTTTTTTAGAAGGATTGGGTTTCTTTTGATTAGGGTTGTTTGATTTTTTCTTTCCTTCTTCGCTAACCAATTTTTTGTATAGTTTGAATGCTTGCTCAACATTTAGATTTCCGTGAACAATGGCTCTAACGGCTTTAATCATAGAAACTGGATGTTCTGATTGCCAGATGTTTCTACCCATATCAACACCGACTGCTCCGCCTTTGATTGCATTGTATGTTAATTGTAATGCATCACGTTCAGGAATCTTTTTTCCACCTGCAACAATAATTGGCACAGGACATGATTGAACAACTTTTTCAAAATTATCACAATAGTAAGTTTTGACAATATGTGCCCCTTGTTCGGCAGCTACTCTGCATGCCAATGATAGATATCTAGCGTCTTTTCCAAGTTCTTTTCCAACTGCAGTTACTGCCAATACAGGTAAACCATATTTTTCAGCCTCACTGACTAATTTTCCAAGATTTACAATGGTTTGATATTCATATTTTGATCCAACAAAGATAGACATTGCAAGTGCGCTGGCATTTAGTCTAATTGCATCTTCAATGGATACAGTGATGTCTTCTTGAGACAAATCCTCGCCGATAATACTTGAACCGCCAGAGACTCTCAACACCATTGGAGTATCAGTTGTTGCAGATACGGATGCTCTTTGGACACCTCTTGTAACCATAAGAGAGTCACAGTGTTTCAAAAGCGGTGCAATGACTTTTTTTGGATCTTCTAATTTTTCAGTTGGACCAAGAAAGTACCCATGGTCAACAGCCAACATTAATGCACGATTATTGTTTGGTTTAATTATACTAGAAATTCTATTTTGTAATCCCCAATCCATGTCTCTTCGATTTTGAAGCAGTGAAAATCCCTTCTTAAGCGTTTCTTATTTTGTAATAATTATTTTCATAGCATTTTCACCTGAACGTGCATGATCAAATGCTTTTTGAGAATCAGAAATAGTATATGTATGGGTGATTAATTGTTTCACATCAATTTGAGAAGATTCGATTAGATCAAGTGCTTCTTTGGTGTCAGAATCAGATGCAGCATAACTAGTAATCAATGTAATCTCTTTTGCGTAAATTTTGCTCATGTCTAAATCTAGTTTTGCATCTTTTGATGGGACACCAAACATCATCACAGTACCACCTTTTCGTATCAGATCTATCGCATCATCTAATGCTTTGAGACTATTTGTAGCAACTATTGCCACATCTACGCCACGATCATCAGTGTTATCCAGAATCTTTTGTTTTCTATTTTCATCCGTAGAGTTTATCGAGTTAGTAATGTTGAATTTTTTTGCAAAATCCAATCTAAAATTATTTATATCAAAACAGAAAATTTTTGAAAACTTTTTGGCATGAGCAAGCATCACATGCATCATTCCAGTTGGGCCTACACCAAAAATCGCTGCAGAATCGCCTTCATGAAAAGAAAATTTTGACCAGTCCCTAACACAACATGCTAAGGGTTCAATCATTGCAGCTTCCTCAAAACTAAGAGAATCAGAAATTTTCAAAACACCGCCATGAGAAACGTTCCATGCTGGGACTACATATTCTTCTGATAAACCACACGGAGAAAGATTAGTTTCATAATATTTTTGACACATTGTTTCATATCCATGATTGCAAAAATGGCAATCATAGCAAGGCACATGATGATGCGTAAATACTCTATCACCCTTTTTGAAATCAGTTACATCAGGACTTACATCTAATACAATTCCAGATGGTTCATGTCCCAAACGCATTGATGGTTGTCCATATTGACCAAAAACTTTTTCCAAATCAGAACCACAAATTCCACAAGCTTGCATCTGTACTAGAATTTCACCAGATTCCAACGGAGGTTTTTCAGTTTCATCTACAGAAATAACACATGGTTCTTTAACATATGCAGTTTTCATGGTTGAACATTAGAGATTTGATTATAAGTAGATTATACGCCTAGAATCTTCTTTAGCATTACTCTGTAATCAACTTCAGTTTTTTCACTTCCAGCTGCAGGCAATGCAAACACAAGAGTTGATTTTTCAGCTCGAAGTGTAGTTAATTCATCGTTAATAGATTCTGTAATATCATCACTGACTAAAACAAGACCAACATCAGAATCATCAGTAAGTGTTTTAATTTCATCTAGGGCCTTTTGAGGGTTTTCAGAAATTTTACCCGGAATTCCAGCCAGTTGGAAACTAGTTACAAAGGATTTGCTTCCAACAGTAAAGATTTTCACAGCTGATAATTTGGACTGTTCTAATTTAACCCTTTTTGGGCGCATTAGATCAGGAAAGATTGATTTAGTTTGAAAAACCAGTTAATTCATGGCAGAAATTGATACTCAGAAAGATGTCTATTTGTTCCTACACGGAAGAGTGGATCTTAAAGAAAAAGCAACAAACGCATTAACTGCGAAAGGATTTTCAGCAGATAAAGTCGTCATGGCCTCACCAACTAAAGTTGGAAATGTAGGCGATTACATGGCAATGCTATGGATGCCTCCAAACCCAGATCACATAAAGATTCAACAAATTACCAAAGTTGAAGAAGTAGAGCCAGAAGGAATGATTGGTCTTTGGAAAGGGGCTTCAAAAAATGATATAGATTCTATACCATTAAAATAGATTAACTGAATCCCGCTCCAAAATCAGTACCTTTTTCTAAAATATCACTTGAATCAGAATTTTTTAATTTTCTATAAAGTAATGACTCATAAACTATTTTCATAGATTCTTCATCATCAAGATCACAATCTTCTTTGATCTGATTTTTGTATTTTTCTAGTTTGGCAACATCTTGTTCGTCAGGTGAAATATCATCATGAAGCATAAGATTTGCAATTTTCTCTATTTCAGAATTTTGTTGTTCTTCATCCATGAATTTGTTAGAAATTTCTAGTTATTAACAAGTTCGAATAAATAATTATTACAAATCAGAAATCAGTCCTGAAAGAAAATCAGCAAATTCATCATCAGAAAAGGTAATTTTCTCTACTTTGTTTTCACTCCTAGCAAGATGTGCAGATTCTAAATGATAGCAAGTAGTTTTCCCATTTAATTTGCCAAAATAAAATCCAGGACAAGAACAATAATTACTATCAGGATCAATCCAGTGCTCCTTACCTTTTCCAACTACAGTCCAGATCTTTCTTTGGGTGGGCTCAAAAACATGCAACTTTACACGTTTTTCAGAAACAACACATTGGATTCGATCCACGTCTTTGTTCATAAGGATTTAATCATATATCTACAGTATAACTTTGATGTTGCAAACTAGAATAGTTCCATCTAAACCTGTTCTGATTTTAGAAGGTAAAAAAAAGAGTCTGGTAGTTACAGATATTCACATAGGATTTGAAAACAGCATGGCATCAAATAAAATTTTCATAGGTAAAAATTCAACAATAAATGAGTCAATTCAGGAATTATCCAAAATTATTGATTCAGAAAAACCAGATTCAGTAATTTTGTTAGGAGACATCAAATCAAGTATCAAAAATATATCAAAAAATGAATGGGATGAAGTTCCATTATTTTTCAAAAAAATAAGAGAAAAGTGTGACGTGATATTAATTCCAGGAAATCATGATACAGATATTCAGAGACTGATACCAGATAATATTTCAATGATTAGTTCAACTGGAATGGTAGAAGAAAATATTTTATTAACACATGGGCACATAATGCCATCAGAGAATTTTTCTCACGTGGATAAAATCATCATGGGCCACATTCATCCAGTTTTTTTCCAAGAGGATTCAATAATAAATGGTCAAATGGTATGGGTTTCAATTAAAACAGAGAAAGAAAACATATTTCCAAATAAATCAGGTGAGATTGAAATTACAATAATCCCATCATTTAACAAATATTTTTACGCGACCCATAGAAAACAATACAAAAAATCCATCTCACCGATCATCAACAAGATAAAGGAAATATCAAAAGCAAGAATCATAACATTGGATGGAACAATTATCGGAAACGAATCAAATATCAAACAAGTGATTTGATCAGGTAAATTTTGCTAGAAACATTCCTTTTTCAACACAGTTAGGACATCTTTTCGATTTTGCCCATGTTTGACAGTTTCACAGCATCCAACACGAATTTCATAAAAATAGCCGCAGTTTTGGCATGCGACATTTGATGTATGACTGTTCTTGTTCCAATCATCATTTGGTTTAAGCGTAAATTAGCAACCAAATCTTTTTTTCAGAAATACGATAAAACGTAAGATCATGAAATATAGGTTTAATCATCAAACGTAGTTCTTTGTACAAGTCCATGTTCATCAAGAAAAACCAAAATATCTTTGAATTTGAATTCTGCAATCTTTATTTTTACAAAATTTTTCTTTGCATCATTTTTTAAATAAACAAATTGGATTCCATCAGTATCAAATTTCTTAATTTTACTTCATCAAGTTCGTCATCAGAGAATTTTTGGCATACTATTTTGTAGAATACTTAGTGGTATGTTTTTAAAAATTATTCATACTCATCATAAGGCTCAATAGGATCTTTGGTAGTCTCATTATCACGTAACCACTCCAATGTTTTTACAAATGAGTCAGCCAATTCAATAGTAGTGAGTACAGGAATTCCCAATTCAAGAGATTTACGTCTAATCTGATATTCATCATCAAGCATTCCAACGTATTTTTCTAATGTAGACGTATTTGGAATATTTATGATAAAATCAATTTTTCTTTCATACAATAAATCAGAAATATTTGGTTTTCTTTCAGGTTCTGAAATTTTGTGTACAATTTCAACTTGACCAATTTTTCCTTCAAAAAATTCTGCAGTGTGCTCGGTTGCTAAAATTTTGAATCCCAACTGTTTTAGTTTTGCGATTGTTGGAATTAATTTTTCTTTGTTCTGAGCACCGCCAACTGTTACTAATGCAGATCCCTTGTCAGGTAAATTATATCCAACAGAAGTCAATCCTTTAGATAATGCATCATAGAAACTATTTCCAAAACACGCTGCTTCACCAGTGGACTGCATTTCAACACCAAGTGCAATGTCTGCGCCCTCTAATTGCATAAAGGAGAACTGAGGCACCTTAATCCCATAGTTGCGTATTTTTTGCCATTTGTTTCCAGGGATTTTAGGCAGGGGTTTATCCAATATTGCTTTTGCAGCAAGAGAAATCAGGTTTGTTTTTACTAATTTTGAAACAAACGGCATAGAACGGGAGGCCCTGATGTTTAGCTCTATTACATACACATGATCATCATGAACTAAAAATTGCAGGTTGAATGGTCCTTTGACATTAAATGTTAAAGCAATCTTTTTAGAATATTCATTAATTGTTTCAATAGTTTTGTTACTTAGACGCCACGGTGGAATTACCATCATAGCATCTCCAGAGTGAACACCCGCACTGTCAATATGTTCAACAATTGCACCAATCACAACTTCTTTACCATTACTAATTCCATCTACATCAACTTCAAGTGAGTGTAACATGAATTTTGAAATTACAACAGGATGATCAGGAGATACATCTGTTGCTTCTTTGATATACGTTTTTAGTTCTTCTTGAGACCAAACAACTTTCATTGCAGCTCCGGATAAAACATATGAAGGCCTTACAATTACAGGGAATTCTACTTCTTGTGCAAAAGATTTTGCCTCATTAAGATTTGAAAATGCTTGCCATCGTGGTTGCTGAATATGAAGTTTATCAAGTTCGGCACTGAATTTAGAACGGTCTTCTGCCTTATCAACATCATATGCACTGGTACCTAGAATATTCACTCCATGTTGTGCAAGGCCAAGAGTCAAGTTATTTGCAGTTTGTCCACCAACGCAGGTAATGATTCCTTTAGGATTTTCAAATTCGGTAATATCCAAAATTCTTTCTTGAGTTAATTCCTCAAAATACAATCTGGTACAAATATCATAATCAGTTGAGACAGTTTCAGGATTACAATTAACTACTGAAACACTTTTCTCGCCATTTTCCTGAAGACCCCAAACCATGTTAACAGTACCCCAATCAAATTCAACACTACTACCAATTCTATAAGGGCCTGCGCCAAGTACAACAATTCCATGTTCGTCTTTAGGAATCATAACATCATTAGAATACCCTCCATAGGTCAGATACAAGTAGTTAGTAACGGCAGGCCATTCAGCAGCAAGAGTATCAATTTGTTTTACAGATGGAATTACACCTAATTTCTTTCTCAGATTACGTATTTCGTCAGGAGTTTTGTCTTTAGCACGAGCAATTTGCTTATCAGAAAAGCCAGTTTTTTTGGCATCCCACATCAGAGATTTATCAAGTTCTGATTTTTTGAGTTTTTCTTCAATATTTACAATATTTTTTATTTTTTCTACAAACCAAGGATCAACAGTGGATAATTTGTAAATTCGTTCAACTGAAATTCCCATCTTTAATGCAATTGCAACGTGATAAAGAATTTGATCATCATGATGAGATAGTTTATATTCAATATCTTCTTCAGTATACTTTTCACCGTTAGAACGATTCAAAACTAATCCATCATTTCCAATATCCAACATTCTAATCGCTTTTTGAAATGATTCTTCAAATGTTCTACCAACTGCCATTACCTCCCCAACAGATTTCATTGTAGGTCCAAGTCTTCTATTTACCAATTCAAATTTGTCAAAGTCCCATCGAGGATGCTTACATACAATATAATCAAGGGATGGTTCAAAACATGCAGTGGTATTTTTTGTGATTCTATTAACTAGTTCTGATAAATTATAACCTAATCCAATTTTTGCAGACATGTATGCTAAAGGATATCCCGTGGCTTTACTTGCTAATGCAGATGAACGTGAAAGTCTTGGGTTGATTTCAATTGCAACATATTTGTCAGAATCAGGGGCAAGTGCATATTGTATATTACATTCACCTACAATTCCAACATGTTTTGTTGCACGTAATGCGGCAGAACGTAACATGTGGTATTCATGATTATCTATTGTTTGAGATGGGGCAACTACAATGTTATCACCAGTATGTGCTTTCATAGATAGAACATTTTCCATATTGCAAATAATTACATTATTTCCATCATAATCTTGCATTACTTCATATTCAATTTGTTTCCAATGACCAATGTATTCCTCAACAAGAACTTGTTTGACAAGGCTCGCTTTAAGACCACGTTCTACAATTTCATGTAATTCAATTTCATTATACGCAACACCACCACCTCGACCTCCAAGTGTATATGCAACTCGAATAATTACAGGGTAGCATAGTTCTTCTGCGGCCTTTTTAGCATCCTCAAAATTATTCACAGTCTTACTTTTCAGCACAGGAACGCCTGATTCATTCATTGAATCTTTGAATAGTTGTCTATCTTCGGTTTTCTTAATACCCTGAATCTGAGTACCAAGCACATTTACTCCATATTTTTTGAGAATCCCAACCTCATCTAGATTTACTCCACAATTTAGAGCAGTTTGCCCACCGTATGCCAGCATGATTCCATCAGGTCTTTCTTTTTCAATAATTGATTCAACATATTCAGCATTTACTGGAAGTAAATACACTTGATCAGCAAATCTTGTATCAGTCTGAATTGTTGCAATGTTGGGATTAATTAAAACACTGTTCAGCCCATCTTCACGAATTGCTTTAAGACACTGACTTCCAGAATAATCAAATTCTCCAGCTTCTCCAATTTTAATAGCACCGCTTCCCAGTACAAGAATTTTCTTTAACGATTCATTTTTTGGCAATTTTTATTTCTCCATAAACTTTTTTAGTTCTTCAAAGACAAATTTGCAATCAAAAGGGCCAGGAGCAGCTTCGGGATGAAACTGTACTGCAACACAATTTTGTTTTTTGTGTTTTATGCCTTCTACTGTTTTGTCGTCTGCATTTGTAAACCATAATTTAAAATCAGATTTTTCAATAGATTCCGGAGTAATTCCATATCCATGATTTTGACTTGTGACATATACTTGATTATCTTCTAAATTGATACAAGGTTTGTTTTGCCCACGATGCCCATACTTTAGTTTATAAGTTTCAGTATTCCCTGCAATCCCAATTATTTGTGCACCTAAACAAATACCTAATGTAGGTACATTGTTTTCAATTAATTTTTTAGCAGTATCAATTGTATCAGGACACTTTTGAGGATCACCTGGACCACTACTTAGAACTACACCTCGGGGGTTGTAAGATACTATTTTTTCATAAGAAGTATTCCATGGAACTAGAATGACTTTATAACCAAGTTCTCTAACATTTCTTAAAATTGCATTTTTGGCACCTGTATCAATCACTACGACAGATTTTTCATCATTTCCAAATACTTGTTCTTCTTTTGTAGATACCACATCCATAAATTGTTCAGAATCATAATGCTTTGCGGATTTTAGTTGTTTTTTTACTGATTCAACGTCAATCTCAGTCTCAGATACGACAAGTGCTGCCATCATAACACCACTAGTTCGAAGTTTTTTTGTCAACTCTCGAGTATCAATGCCGGAAATTCCTGGCACCTTTTCATTATTCATCCATTCATCTAGGGTCATAGTAAGATTCCAATGACTTGCAGTTAATGATAATTCATGTACCACTAAACCACGAATTTGTATTTTGTTAGATTCAAAGAATTTTGGTATTCCGTCATCATCTGTGATGGATGGATCAGGAACCCCGTAATTTCCAATTAGAGGATATGTCAAAGTGAGAATTTGGCCATTGTATGATGGATCAGTGAGGGCCTCAGTATAACCCACCATTCCAGTATTAAAGACAATTTCTCCAAAAACAGTTGTAGAATAACCAAAACCTTGACCATCAAGAACAGTGCCATCATCAAAAATCAGTTTCCCAAACTTGTTTGCGTGGTTTGATTTCTTTGTAGTAATTGTGACCCTCGTAAAGTCCAAGTTACTATGAATTTAAGTTTTGTGTGCAATGAAGATTCAAAAAGTTGATCGCAAAGAATGAAGTTCGATTAGAGTGCTTGGAACTCTGCGCTCCACTTGTGATAAGCGTGAACCATTTCAGTTGAAACACTTGGTTTTCTTCTCTCCATGATATTTTTGAAATCAGCTGTTGTAAGGTCTCTTGGTTGAACTGGTTCCTCACCTTCAATTGGTTCGTGATAATCAGGAGCGTTAAAAATTTCATGGACTGTTTTGATTTGGGCTGCTTGGCAGACATCTTTGATATCACTTGCACTGTATCCATCAAATAGTTTTGCTAAATCTTTATTGTTCACACTCATATTTTTATTTAATTTAGCAGTATATTGATCAAAGAGATTTTCTCTCGCAGCTTGCGTGGGCAGGGAAACATAAATTCTCTTTTGGAATCTTCTAAGGAATGGCCAATCAAGACTCCATGGTTTGTTTGTTGCCCCAATTACATAAAGCATCAATTGTTTACCTTTACCATTAACACCATCCATCTCAGTTAGAAATTGATTTTTAGTTCTAACTTCCCCCCCGACCTCACTATTTCTAGAACCTAACAGAGAATCTACTTCATCTACAAATAAAATTACAGGTTTACCTTCTTTCTCAGCATATTGTCTTGCCATCGCAAATAATTTTGAAACATTCTTTTCTGCCTCTCCCAACCATTTACTCATCATAGATGATGCATCCACATTTATGAAATAACCATCCATCTCATTTGCAGTTGCTGCCGCAAGCATAGTTTTTCCGGTTCCTGGTGGACCATACAGTAACATTCCTTTTGGCCATCCAAGTGGAAACAGATCAGGTCTTTTCGTAGGATATACTATTGATTCACGTAATGCACTTTTTGCATCATCTAAACCAATTACTTGATCCCAAGTAATATCAGGTTTTTCTTTCATGATTAATTCTTCAAAATCATTTTCATTTTCTTGTCTCTGAACAGATTTCTTTTGATCTGCATCAGAAGCTTTAGGATCAACTACAGGTTCAACACCATGAGCCTGTTGTAATGCATTAATTCTACCATGGTAAGAATTACATCGTTCTTTATAGATTTGGTTCAGTTTACTATTAGGATAAAGCTGTAATAATTTCACAAGGGCATCAATTGCTTGTTGATAATTGGTGATTGCCATACCACGTGCACCTTGAGAGTCAAATTTGATAGCTTCAGAAGCATATTTGCTTGCTGTGTTTTCTAATTCTTGTGGGGCCAAACTCATCTTAATTACCTACGCAGTATCTCCTGAAGGATTTTGTTGGTATTCTACGGTGTGAATCTCAGTAGCAAAATTGGTTAAATTAATTGCACTTGTTTCATGTTTATTGTAGTCAGGCCCATCATGATATTTTTTTTTAAAATCAGACTTTTCAGAAATATGAACATGCATGTCTTTGACCTTGTTTATTGAATCCTCAGCTGAAAGTATCAATTCAGATACCTCATCGTCCAAATCCACCAAAGAACTTGCAGTCTCACTAATTATTGATGTAAAATATTTTAAAATTGAACGCATTTCTTTTTTATCTATATATTTACACATCATGAAATCAGCAATTCCAACAATTTTATCCAAATCCTGCAATTCCTCTAAAGAAAGTTTGTCAATTTTAGAATCATCAGTAGATTTCATTTCAGTTAATTTTTTGTCAATTTTGGAAGAAATTGATCTAATACGTGCTACATCCTTTGAAAAATCTCGTTTTTGATTTAACATGTCAAGTATTGGATAATTTAAAAAAATCAAGATTAGGATACCGCTTACTTAATTTAGAGCCGACCATCAATTTTACTTCATTAAGTAAAGTAGATGACTCTGTGTTTGATTGACTAAAATCAAATCTTGCTGTAGTGAGAGCAGCAGAATCAAGCACGATACTGCCCAAGTGAACAGATATTTCAGATAATTTTTGACTGCAATTTGGAATTATGCCAAACAGTTGAGCACTAACAGTTCGAATCATGGGAATAGAAGAAGGCAAAATTTCAGGAATGCTACCAACATTAGAAATTTGTCTCGCACTTTTTTTTACTTGGAGTAAAATTTCCAAACAATACATCACAAGATGTTCTAGAGTTAGTGCATCAACATGAATTTTATTTGATTCATCAAAATCATGAACTAAATCTTTGTTTGTTTCTTTTAACTCAGATTGTTTATCATTAAGAACATCTATTATTTCATTCAATAGATTCATAGAATATTCTAATCTAGGAACTAGAGTTACAGAATGAGAGATATTTTCAAATTCTAATGAATCTACACTGCACTTTACCAACATACCAATTAGCACTTCTAGATTTGGTATATCAGGACAGTGTATCAAATAATTTAGTAACCACAGTTACACATATCTGCAGATACAATTTTGATTTTTTTTGAGTGTTTGTGTAAAGGAATTTAGCTCTCAATTTTACCTAATAACAAATCAAAGATAATCATGGTAAATGAACACATATTGACAGTCAGTTTAGAAGAATTTGGATTAAGCAAGTATGAAGCCCAGGCATATGTATCTCTAATAGCAAAAGGAACTATTTCTGCAAGTGAATTGGCATATTATTCTGAAATACCCAGAACAAAGATTTACCCAACATTACTAAAATTAGAAAATAAGAAACTAGTCATTATTTCAAAAAGTAAACCCATAATGTGTACAGCAATTGCTCCAGAAGATGCTTTTGATGGAATCATTCATGAACAAATCAATAAAGTAAATGCAATGAATACTCTAATTTCAAATTTAAAAAGGGCAAGTGAAGAAAGCAGAAAAACAAGAGGGTCTGAAGAAAAAAGATATTTCCATTTGAGTGCAAATAACGTATTATCTCAACTCCAAACAATGATTGATGGTTCAAAATCATCAATTAAAATTATGACAGATCAGTGGGGTTTGGGATTATTGGCTGAATGTAGAGAACAATTGTTATCAGTATTGCGTAGAAATTTGGATGTCAAAGTACTAGTTTCGCCATCACAAATTTGTTCTGAATCATACAGAACTATTCCGGACGGAGTTGAAATTAGAGCAACAGAGATTACACAAAATTGTTTCATTTTTGATGAAACAGAATTGCTAATGATAAATAACGACAACGGCAAAGGAGCAATTTTTTCATCTACAGAAATTTTAGGGGCAAATCAAGAAAAAATATTTTCAAATATTTGGAAAAATGCTACTAGAACTAAAGCTCTTGCAGATATGACAAAAACAGAGGCACAAGAGATTTGCAAAATAATCAAAACAGTTAATGAGACAGGCTTGATGTTTCTTCTAAACTCTTCAATGATATCTAAAAAATCAGATGCAGATATGTTCAAGTTATTAGAAAAAAATGGAATTTCTCTAAAATCAAAAACACTTGATGACATAATTGAGATAATGGATGCGGTAATGCAAATCACATGTTCAGGCCATGTTAATTTTGAGGCAAATACCAAAAACATCACAGTGGAATCAAAATTGAACAGTGGACATTCATTACCATGGGTATCAATTTTGGATGGATGCCTTCAAAAACAAGGATACAAGACCAGAACAATATATCAGAATAATTCAAACAAAGGTGAAAAAGTGTTCATCAAAATAAATAAAAATTAAGATTTCTCAAAAAGAGAAAATAGGTAAACTTATTCAGATTTATTTTCAGATTTTTTCTGATTTTCCTTATAAACAATGTATGAAATCAAGTCAGAAGTGCTTCGAAAAGGAGTTTTCCTTTAAGATTTTTCTCAATGTGAGCAAAAACTTTTTTGCTAATTTTTCACTATCAGTCATTTCCATATTCCTGTTGAATCAATTCAAGGGTTTTAGGGTCCAACTTTTCAAAACACTTTGTCAATTCTTCCTCGTTTAGTTCCTCATCATGAAATAACATATTCTAATTAGATATTTTATACTCATTACATTAGCAGGTAAGAAACATGTACAAAATACTCAAAATATGATAGTTTTAGAGAGCAGGAATGAATTTAGATAAATCAATGGTAAATTATCATCTAGGAACATCACCAATAAATAATTCCATATAAGAGACTGGCCATGCAGATGATTTCAATAGATTATATTTTAGAATGCATGAATGATGAGAAGAATTATTTTGGAGATATTTGGGAAAACTGTTTGAATGATAAGAAAAGATTCAAGAGAACAAAATTAAAAGAAATATTAAAAAAAATGGAAGCGTTGGGTCACATCAAAAAATATGGTTACAAAAATGAGGCATATTATAAAAAATACCATCACTATTCACTTGAAGAACATATTGGTTTTATCAACAACATAATTTTTACATATGAATCTAAAATAAATTCCGCATTAAGGAATATAGGGAGCAGAAAGATATTTTCAGACATATCCAAAGATCTCATTTCCCATAAATTTAGCAAGCATACCAAAACAGATTATGAGTCATTACTGACAAGTATGGAAAGAATGTTTGAATTAGCATCATCAATCTTATGGACAAAAGAAAATAGCGATGATGTTGAATTAAAAAAAGAGTTGAAAAATTGTTTCAAACAAATCAGTGAATTCACGGATGAGACAAATCAAAGATTATTAGAAAGTAGAAAAACAAATGAGCGAATATTGTTACAAAAAGACTTTAGCAATAAAATTCCAAAAGCAGGATACCTCAAGATTTAGAAAAATTGCAAGTGTTACTAGAGACATTTACTAGATCATCATAAAATACCTCCAGTAACAGAAAATGTTAAATTTTTTCACACATACAGCAATCCACAATTATTCTAAAACTCAGACAAGAAATTCACAAGGTATAGTTGTAAAAACTAAAATCAGGCAAAAATTTAGCAACATAATATGATTGAAGAAAAACTTGAATCACTAGGAATTAAACTTCCAAACCCACCTACACCTGCAGGATCATATGTTCCAGCAATAAAGACTGGAAATTTACTATTCATCTCAGGTCAAATTCCAATGGAGGAAGGCAAAATACTATTCACAGGTAAAGTCACAGACGACAATCTCGAGACTGCTCAAAAATCAGCTAGAATGTGTGCAATCAATCTTTTGGCTCAAATTAAAAGAGAGCTTGGCAGTTTGGACAAAGTGACAAAAATTGTAAAAATATCAGGATTTGTAAATTCAGATACAGAATTTTATCAACATCCCAAAGTAATCAATCCAGCATCAGATCTGTTCTTTGAAGTATTTGGAGACAAGGGAAAACATTCTCGAATTGCAGTAGGAGTTGCATGTTTGCCACTAAATTCAATGACTGAGATTGATGCAATAGTTGAATTTTCAGAATAGTCAATTTGGAAATTTTCTTAAATAGATTTTTTTACGTATATATTCATGGCACAGGTATGTAAAGGATTATGTGAACGTCGAAAATCAGTTTCCTTTACGAATAATTTACGTTACAAAATTGGTCAAAAATGGTGTTCATTATGTGCATTGTTTTTATTTACTGAAAAAAATACATGTCCATGTTGTAAAACAAGACTAAGGACAAAAGCAAGGAGTAAAAAATATGAATTGCCAAGAATGTAATCATGAAAAAGGAAAATGTGACTGTCTATGTTGCTGCTCAATTTCAAAAATAGGATACATATATTGTATACTTCCAGTTTTGGGATATAGATAAATTAGAAAAATTTTAAGAAAAAGAAAAATCACAAAAAATTGAATTCAAAGATAATAACATTACTACACATTTGTGGAAACGATTCACATATCCTAAAAAACTAGTGAAAAAATGCTAAAGATTTCATTGTTTGTGTTATTTACAGTATCAATGATATCAACTCTAGCTTTTGCTGAATCAGCCATACAAATAGAAACGTCAGAGAATGAAATCAAAGCTTTAGAATCAATTTGGATTACAGGAAAAATTACCGATGTATCACAATACAAGCCAGTAAAATTAAGAATAATAGGCCCTGATGGGGCCATAGTGTTTGCCCCACAAATAGCAATTGAAGACAACGGAAAATTTAAAAAATTACTAAATCCACCAATTCCAAGTTTTGATATAGGAGAATACATTGTTACTGCAAGCCATGAAGATACAAAAGTAGTTGCCCAAACTCAATTCACAGTGATTTCACAAAAAATTCCAAGAAATCCAGATGCACAAACTACAGAACCTGCAGTAGATATAGAAAAAAGGCCAGAAATTACAAATGGCATATCAATACAAGCAGAGGCAGAAAATGGTTCAGATATTATCAAAATTAAAGGAAATACAAGTTATAGAGATACGGATATCACGCTAATTGTAAAATCGCCAGCTGGAAACTTGATAACAATTGATCAAGTGACACCGGGAATATATGGGAATTTTGAAGTGAAAATCAAAGTTGGAGGTCCAATGTGGAAAGAAGATGGAATGTACACAATAACTGCAAACCAAGGAATTTCATCAGAGTACAAAGAATCAATTAAAGTTGAAATCAAAGACGGAGTAGTAATTCCAGAATTTGAAGTGGTGGCATCATTAGTTTTAGCAATATCAATAATTTCAGTAATTGTCATTTCTGCAAAATCAAAACTTACCATAGTACCTAGATATTAATTCCAGAACATATCAAGACCATCATGATAAATTTAGAGGGTATAAAAAACCAAAAATACATCTTGCTTGAAACATATAGAAAAGATAACCGATCAGTTAAAACTCCAGTTTGGTTTGTAGTCAAAGACAATTTGGTTTATGTTGTAACACGTAGTCAAACAGGTAAGGCAAAACGTCTAAAAAATAATTTACAAGTAAGATTTGCATTATGCACGATTAAAGGAAAAGTTACAGGAGAATGGGTTTCAGGTACTGCAAAAATTCTAGATAAGAATAAAATCAAAGAGGTAATAAAAATGAGAGACAAAAAATATGGATTTATAGCAAAGATTGCAAAATTCTTGAGCAAAAGTAAAGGAGAATTTTTTGTATTTACGATTAAGATAGATTAACAGATTGTTGTAATTTCATTTCACGTTTTAGTTTGTAAGCGGTTAATCCTGCAAATCCGAAAATTATTGCCAATCCGACATAAGATAAAACTTGACTATACTGTATCAACACTGCGGAAACTCCAGTCCCCACAATGCCTGGAAGTAAAGATAATACATAGAGCCACCAACCACAGCAACCAAGAGGGACTAGAGAAAAAAATGAAAAAAAGGATGTTGCAGCAGTACTGCTTGTATTTCCTCCAAATGCTTTTTTCTTTACTGAAAATGTGCATCCCAAGGATTTACTTTTCTCAGAAAGAAATACTTGGAATCCAATTCCAATCCCCATTCCAATTATCACAATAGAATTTAGTTGAAATGCAGCACTTATTGCATACAATGGTTCTAATCCAGGAGTGGTAATTACAACTACTGAAAGATACACAACAACAGTGATTACTCCAACAATGGTTGCTTTTCGAATTGGTTTCATCATTCATCACCATAAACTAGAGTTTCAGGATGAAATGCAACCCACTCAAACCAAAATCCAGGCTCAATTGCCATTCGTTCCAACTGTTCTCCTTCAAATTCACCAGATATGGACAATCCATCATAGTTCCATTCAGAATTAGTCTCAGTATCAAAAATTTTTCCATTAACATATACAAAGTTTAAGGTAGAATTATCAATTGTTCTATCATATGCACGAGAGTTTTCAGAAAATAATGATACTAGCATTATAGCAGTATTCCCAATTGAATCATTAATTACTACATTTGATTCAATGTCATTTTGTTTGTAAGCTTTGTAGATATCGTCTTGATTAAAACCAATAATAATTTCTTTTGGATACATTCGATCATCTAGATGTTCTACTGGAAACATTATACGTGGTTCCACATAATAACTTCCATACGGATCAGTTGCGTATGAACGAATGTAACCAGTATCAGTTGTCAACACCACAGTGTCTGGATGAAGTTTCTTCCAATCACCCCAAGTAATTACATCAAATGGGATCAGATTCAGTTGATATCCTGTCAACTCACCTTTAACTGCAGTTCCAAGAGCTTGACTCCAATAGGATTGAGTTAATCTATCATACATTACCAAATTACTATTGTACAATTTTCCCGAAGTTCCAAACTCCACTTCTTGCCCATCAATTATTCTCTCAAAGACTTGATTGGTATAACAAAGTGGACAATAGGTAATGGAAACAGGGATACCGCCTACATTATCATTAACAATTTCATGCCAAACCAAAATAGAGAGAGGATAAGCTTTTGATTCCCCGTTAACATCCAACCCAACAACAGTATCAGAGTCAGACATAAACTGAGAACCTGAAATATCTGTAAACACAGGCTTATCAATTGATGGAATTCCATCCTTTGGAGGGCCTCCACTTTTAATCTTATCAAGAGGAATACTGTGTTTTACACCATTTGTTTCCATTATAGTAATACCTGTAGACAAAGAATCAACTGCAATAGTGGAGGGATTAGTAATTTCAGTAGGTGTAATTTGAAATGAAACAAATAATGCGATAATTGTGATACAAGTTATAATTATAGACACAAGAAATTTTAGGTTCAATTTCGAGTAATTTTGGTTAACTAAATATTAAAAAATTATCCCAACTTGGTTTTTGATTTGGACAAATCCTTTTAATGACATTCAAAATATCACACATATGATTACAGAGACAACCCTAAAAGAAAATGTATTGCAAGACATCACTTATTGGGGGATCAGAGCAGTAATTGGATCTACCTTCATCGTACACAGCATAAAGAAATTCAATCCTAGTTGGCAAGAATGGCTAATCAGTATTGGAATTCCACCAGAAATGCAATTACCAATTGCACTAGCAGAACTCATTGGAGGCATTTTCCTACTTGTCGGGATATTAACTAGAATCACAGGTGCTATTTTTGCAGTGATTGTATTAGGAGCAATCTTTTACATCAAATGGGAAAATGGATTTTTGGTGGCGGAAGGAGGATGGGAATGGGATTTGGCAATGCTATCCATGATTCTCTTAATAATCGCCATAGGATCAGGAAGAATATCAATATCATATTTAGTTAAAAAAATTCCTAAATTCTTACAGTAATTATTTTATCTTTTTATTTAATTCTGTGATGAATTTTTTTATTTTAGGTTTTGGAACTACAGCGCCACATGCTTTATCATGACCACCGCCAGAACCGCCAAGACTAGTAGCTAAAAGATTTACAATTTTGCCCAAGTGAACATTACAATTCTTTGAGCCCCTAACCGAAACAGCGTAAATGCCATGATCAACTCGTTCTTTGTATGCAACGCCGACATCTTTTCCAGATAATCCCATTACAAAATTAACTGCACCACTTGCACCAGCATCTAAGATTTCCATATGACCAAGATTAGTCATTGTTTTCAATCCTGCCTTTACTTTTGCAATCATTTGAGATAATTTTTCTACTTGGATTTGTGCAAATTCGTAGGTGTTTGGGATATCATGAGGGAATTTAGAGTCTGCTAATTCTTCAACTAAATATTGTAAATAGTCAGGTTCTCTTTGGTGACCCACAATATTGTAAGTCATTACAGTTGCACTAATCAATGCAAACTGTCGGTCATAGATTTGCAGTAATTTTGCACCAAGCGGCCGGGTTTCCATATAATCAGTGATAGCAGCACATGCTGCTACAAAGGATGCATGATCATTGAGTTTTGATTTGAATGCAGTATAAGCTAAAACTGCAGTACATTCATTGATATCATGGATTACCTTGACTTTGATTTTGATTAATGCCTTTACAACGGTGGGATCAATATCATGATGATCAATATAAGTAACTGAAACTTTATTTTTTCTTAGTCGGGTCATAATGTCTATAAATTCATCTTGGGTCTTTTTGCTTAATCCCAAGTCACAAATAAACAATGATTTTAATTTTTTATCTAAAACAACTTGATTTATTGCTTCCATCTGTCCAGGATAATCTACAAGAATGGCATCACCACCAAAGGCTTGTCGGATTAATGCTGCAGAACTAATTCCATCACAGTCTTCTTTATGAGAAATACAGATAACTTTTGTTCGTTGTTGTTTAGTTGGTTTTTTTGCTATAGATTTTGAAGGTTTTTTATTTACTTTTTTAGATGTTGTTTTTTTATTTACTTTTTTAGATGTTGTTTTTTTATTTACTTTTTTAGATGTTGTTTTTTTATTTACTTTTTTAGATGTTGTTTTTTTAGCAACATTAGACTTTGAAGTTTTTTTATTTGTGGATTTTTTGGTTTTAGATACAGCCAATACAGATTAAAAAATCACAAACCCTCATTTAAATGAAGAATGTAAAATTAAGATTCTCTAGAAGGTTTTTTCATGCTTTGGTTGACCAAGGAGCTTGAATCAAGATAGACATCATAAAGGGACAATCCATCCAGCTGAGTTTGTTGATCTATTTCTTGAATTTTTTTCAATTCATCTGATGATGCATTTAGTACCATATCATCGAGTTTTTTCAAATGTTCACGCTCTTTAGGAGTCATTTAATTTTTGATTAAAAATCCTCATTTATGACCAAAAGTTGTCATATTAGACTAATCACTAAACTTCATAGACAAGATTTTAGCGAAAATATAATAGAAGAATTTCAGTAGGCTCAATATGGAAACAAAAAATATAGGTTTACGTGGAATTGAAGTTGCAGATACAAGGATTTCAAACATAGATGGGGAAAAAGGCAAGCTCATTTATCGTGGATTTGATATTTTAGATCTTACAAAAAATTCAACATTTGAAGAAACAGCATATCTATTACTTTATGACAGTTTACCAACTAAACAACAATTAGATGAATTTAATGGAAAACTGATTGATGCCAGATACATTCCAAAACAAATGCAAAAAAACATGAGGAATTGGAGAAAAGATGCAGATCCGATGGATATGCTTCAAGCATTTGTATCTGCACTTGCAGGATACTATGATGAAGAATTTTCAAATAAAGATGCTAGTTACGATAAAGCCATAAATCTCATTGCAAAAGTTCCCACAATTGTTGCTAGTTGGCACAGAATAAGAAATGGATTAGAACCAGTGGAACCAGATTCATCACTAAGTCATGCTGCTAATTTTCTATACATGATGTTTGGAGAAAAACCAGACTCCGAAGTTGAAAAAATCTTTGACGTCTGTTTAATTCTTCATGCAGACCATACTTTCAATGCATCAACTTTTACAGCAAGACAAGTTGCATCAACTAGGGCACACATGTATTCAGCTGCAAGTGCCGCAATAGGAGCACTAAGTGGAGAACTACATGGAGGAGCCAATACCGAAGTAATGAAAATGCTCTTAGAAATTGCGGAAGTAGATAAAGTTGAAGGATGGATTAAAGAAAAAATGAGCATTGGCGACAGAATTATGGGCATGGGACATGCAGTTTACAAAACATATGATCCCAGAGCACAAGTGTTAAAAGAATTATCAAGAAAGCTTGCAAAAAAAACCAAAGATCCATGGTTCGATATCACAGAAAAAGTGGAGATTACAACTATTTCAGAAATGAAGTCCCAGAAAGATAGAGACATTTATCCAAATGTGGACTTGTACAGTGCATCGCTATATTACATGTTAAAAATTCCAATGGATCTCAATACACCAATCTTTGCAATTTCAAGAGTTGTAGGATGGGCAGCTCATATTATTGAAGAAAAATTTGCAGAGGCAGCACCAAAGCCAGCATTATACAGACCAAAAGCCACATACGTTGGAAAATATTGCGGTCCCCAAGGTTGTGAATATCAAACATTAGACTTGAGAAAATGAATTTAATTTCTTGTGCTTAACCAATCTTTGGCTTTAGAGTTTACATCGTGTTTGTATAACACTTCAAAAACCATATCATAAAATGTGATACCTTTTTTTTGAGCCTGATCATCTAACCATTTGATTCCATCTGCTAATTCTGGATCATATTCTGAGAATTCAACTAATTCGTCAACCATTCTAGAGAAAAAAGCGTGTGACTCAAGCATATGTACACCTTTTCATCTATGATCATAAGTAAGGGATTCAAAATATATTAACAAAAGACCACTTTTTGATTGACAATTGAACCATGTTTTTTATTCGTATGGAAACGAGACAAAGATATCATGGATTATTCAAACAGATGATTCATCTGTTGAGCAAAGTAGAGAACATGTAAAAATTTACAAAAATGAAATCACAGATCTACAATCAAAATATGTGGCACTACATATTGGTTTGTTTTGGAGTATAGGAGTTTTTAGAATAAAAAATGGAGACAATGTCAAAATAAAAATTGATGAAAAAATGATGTATGAACAATTAACTGAAGGTTTGATGATTGATGATGAATTTATTCAAAAAAGAATGAAATTCATTAATCAACTAATTGCTCAAAGAAAATTAAAAATTGAATATGGGTTAATCATGCAAAATACAAATCTAGCAAAAGAAATACTTAATACAAAAAAAGATTAGAGCCAAAAATGATTAGTTGTTTGGTGAAAGATCATTTGTAGTCTATAATGCACTACATAGTAGATTGATAAAAGAAAAAGTTGTTAAAATTCATTGACAAAATATAACTTCAATTAAAGTGATCCTATAAAATCTTCAAGAAATTTTTAAATTCATGTAAAAATTTGATAAATAGTAAGATTCCAGAGTCTTAAAAATATGAAGAGGATAATGAAGATTAGATTTATTTAGCATAGATAAAGTTTGAAATCAATTATGGCAGGTATAGATACAGTAGCAATTGTATTTACAATTGCAATTATTGTCGTAGGTGTAGGAACCGCATTATATTTGGATGGGGTTCAAAGTGCAGATCCTGTTGTTTCATCTCCAATAGTTTCAAATACTGTTGAGGAAAAAACTCAAACAGATCCATTTGCAGATATTGCAGATAAGGTAAAAAATGAAGCTCCAATAAAATCTGCAGAAAAAACTGTAGAACTAGAAGAAGAGATCATCATGAATGAATCCATGAAGGATACACCAGTAGGACCAACTACATACAATGTGGATATTCCAGCAGGCACTTCAGTTCCAGGATGTGAAGAAAGTAATGCATGCTACTCACCAGCAGATATCACAATCAATGTTGGAGATACAGTGGAATGGATTAATACAGATACGGCAGCACACACAGTCACGGGTGGCAATCCAGCTGATGGCCCATCGGGCGTATTTGATAGTAGTCTAGTCATGGCAGATGCATCTTATGCGTTTGAATTTAATGACCCAGGCAGCTACAATTACTTCTGTATGGTACACCCATGGATGGTCGGCAGTGTCACAGTGAACTAACCAAAAACTTTTTCCTTTTTTCTTATTTTATTTGGTTTTTCCTTATCGTTCGATTATACATCACACCAAATCTGTGAGTCTCATCTCGGGCATACTGTAAAATTTTTAGTGATGATTTGTATTTTGGAATTATGATTGGATTTTTATGTTTAGGGAGATAGACTTCTTCATTTTCTTTTGCCAAAGATATGCAAGGTAAATTCAAACCAAGAGATTCTAAAGATTTCATAGCAGATCCAAGTTGTCCTTTGCCACCATCAATTACAACCAAATCAGGAAGTTCAGAATTTTCTTCAAGTAATCTATAGTACCTCCTTTTAATTATTTCGCCAATCATTGCAAAGTCATCCCTTCCTGAAACAGTTTTGATTTTGAATTTTCTATATCCAGCCTTGTTAGGAATCCCTCCAACAAATCTAGACATAGAACCTACAGCAAAATCCCCCCCATGATTAGAAATATCAAAGCATTCAATGATATTTGGAATAACATGAAGATTAAGAATTTCTTTTAGTTCAACTAAACCAGGATCGCCGCCTTTAGAATGAATTAATTTTATATTTTTTAAAATTAGATCAATGATATCTTTTTTCTTTCCTCTAGTAGGGATTGAGATTTTTACATCAAACCCAGATTGTTCTGAAAATAAAGATTCCAGCAATTTTTGATTTTCAGGAAGTTCACTAACTATGATGAGTTTTGGAATTTTGTGTGTTGAATAATATTGATACAAAAAATTTGAAAATGAATTATCACATACCAAATCATAAAAGAATTTGTCACTATCTCGGATCACACCATTAATCATTCTAAAATTCATCACAATTGCAGATTGTTCTTGAATTTCTATACCAAAATACTCTTCATCAGAATTTTCAACATATTCCATTTTTTGTTTTGTTTGAAGGCTTCCAAGCCGAATCAAAGTATCACGAATATCCTTTGCACGCTCAAATTGTTGTAATTCTGCGGCTTGTTGCATTTCCTCTTCTAATTTTTTTGTAAAAATTTTGGTTTGATTTTTCCCTTTTAGAACATCATGTAATGCTTTTACATGTTTAGGATATCTTTCCTGAGCATCTTCGAATTCACACGGACCTTCACAATTTCCCAAATGATATTCCAAGCAGACTTTCTTTGGAAGAGTTTTACAAATTCTAATTTGAAATGCCTTTCGTAATGTGCCAATTGTAAGTAGTTTGGAACTACCTTGAGTGAACGGTCCAAAAGTTTTGCCTTTACCTAGAAATTTTCCATCTCTAGTTCTTCTTGAAACTAACAATCTAGGATATTTTTCATCAGAGATTCTAAGATAGGTGTATCTTTGTTGATCTTTTAATTCAATATTAAATCGAGGACGATATTTTTTGATCATATTTGATTCTAAAAGAAAGGCTTCACTTTCATTATCAGTTAAAATAAATTCAATAGCAGAAATATTTTCAACTAGTTTTTGTGTTTTATAATTTTGATTTTTGTTAAAATATGATTTCACCCTATTTTTCAAATTTTTTGCCTTACCAATATAGATAATTATTCCATCATTGTCTCTCATCAAATAAATTCCAGGATCCGTAGGAATAACAATTTTAGAAATATCAAAAGTCATTTTTTTAATATTTTCTTCAAATACTTTCCAGTATAACTTCCAGGTGCTTTTGAAATATCTTTAGGAGTACCAATTGCTACAACTTTTCCGCCTTCATCACCACCTTCAGGTCCAAGATCAATTAGCCAATCAGAATTTTTGATCACATCCATATTATGCTCAATTACCACAACAGTATTTCCAAGATTCACAAGGCGGTTGAGAACATCTAATAATTTTTGAACATCTGCAAAATGCAAGCCTGTCGTAGGCTCATCTAAGATGTAAAGTGTTTTTCCAGTTCCTCGTTTGGATAATTCAGATGAAAGTTTAACTCTTTGGGCCTCACCACCAGATAAAGTAGTAGAAGACTGTCCTAGTTGGACATAACCCAAACCAACATCATATACTGTTTGTAATTTTCGTTTAATTGCAGGAATGTTTTCAAAGAAATTTAGTGCTTCATAGACAGTCATGTTCAAAATATCTGAAATATTTTTACCCTTATACAATACAGATAGGGTTTCAGTGTTGTATCTTTTTCCTTTACACTCATCACACTTTACATAAACATCAGATAGAAACTGCATTTCAATTTGTTTTACTCCATCTCCATCACATGCAAAACATCTACCATCAGCTACATTAAACGAGAATTGTCCAGGGGCATATCCACGTTCTTTGGATAGTGCAGTATTTGCATAAAGTTCTCTAATCGGAGTAAATGCTCCGATGTAAGTTGCAGGATTTGAACGCGGAGTCCTGCCAATTGGAGACTGATCAATAGCAATTACTTTATCGATGTTTTCCAATCCAGTAATTTCTTTGTGAGTGCCTGGTCGTACATTTGATTTATAAAAATGATTTTCTAATGATTTTAATAAAATATCGTTGATCAATGTAGATTTTCCAGAACCAGAAACACCAGTTACAGAAACAAAAAGACCCAGAGGGATTTCAATATCTATATCTTTAAGATTATTTTCAGATGCTTTCTTTACAAACAATGAACCAGAACGATTACGAATTTTATTTTCCAAATTTATCAAAGAATTATTTTTAAGGTATGCACCAGTTATAGACTTGTTATCCTTTAAAATCTGATTTACAGTTCCTTCAAAAACAATATTTCCTCCATGAACACCAGCCCCAGGACCTAAATCTATTATCCAATCTGAATTTCGGATGACTTCTTCGTCATGCTCTACAACAATTACAGTATTTCCCAGATTTCGTAGCTTATTTAGCGTTTTAATGAGTCGGGTGTTATCTCGTTGATGTAAACCGATTGTAGGTTCATCAAGTACATACAATACTCCAGTTAAATTAGAACCAATTTGAGTTGCCAACCTAATTCGTTGAGATTCACCGCCAGACAACGTTGAACTTAATCTGTTTAATGTCAGATAATTCAATCCCACATTCATTAAAAATTCAAGGCGTTCCCTTATCTCTTTTAGAATATCTCTTGCAATGTATTGTTCATTTTCAGTTAACTTCAATGAAGAGAAAAAATCATAGCAATGATCAATAGACATATCACAAACATCCATTATTCCTTTTTCATTAATCTTTACTGCAAGTGATTCCGGTTTTAATTTTTTGCCATGACATATGTTACAAGGAGTGTCCCTCATGAATTGTTTTAACCATTCTCGTTTCGATTCAGAATCAGTTTCCATAAATATACGTTGTAAATTAGACAAAACACCTTCAAACGCATTTGTAGATTGCCAAGATGAATCTCCAGATTTTGAACGATATGTAAAATCTATCAAATCATCCGTGCCATGTAAAATTATTTTGAGATGTTTAGGTTTGATTTTATCAAAAGGAGTCATCAAATCAAAACCAAACTTTTTCCCTACTGCCCTTAATGCTTGACGTCTAAATGCAGAGAACCGTCCACTCCAAGGCACTATTGCACCGTCTAAAATGGATTTTGTTTTATCAGGCACAACTAAATCTGCATCAAATTCCATCTTCACCCCCAAACCATTACATGTTTTACACATACCGAAAGGAGAGTTAAATGAAAAAGAACGAGGTTCTAATTCGCCTACTGTCAATCCACAATAAGGACACGCATTATTTTGTGAGAAAATTTTTTCTGATTTTTCAACAGTAATCATAACATCGCCTTTGGATGCCTTGATTGCAGTTTGTATGGCTTCAAAAAGTCTAGATCTTTCAGATTTTTCAGTAGTAATTCTATCAACTACAATCTCAATATTGTGCCATTTTTGCCTATCGAGAAGAGGAATTTCATCGTCTAGGCTCAAAATCTCACCATTTAGGCGTATTCTAGAGTATCCATCTTTTTTGATTTGTTCAAATAATTTTTCATATGTTCCTTTTTTTCTCTGAATAATTGGAGCTAAAATGAGAATTTTTTTTCCTGAAAAATCTTTGAGTACAGAATCACATATTTGTTCAATGGATTGTGTTGAAACTTTACGCCCACAATTTGTACAGTAAGGAGTACCAATTCTTGCAAACAATAATCTCATGTAATCATAAATTTCAGTGGTAGTTCCAACAGTAGAACGGGGGTTTTTACTCGTAGTTTTTTGTTGTATGGAAATTGCAGGAGAGAGACCTTCAATAGAATCAACATCAGGTTTATCCATCATTTCTAAAAATTGACGAGCATAAGATGAAAGCGATTCAACATATCTCCTCTGGCCTTCAGCATAAATGGTATCAAATGCTAATGTAGATTTACCAGAACCAGACAAACCACTTATTACAATTAAGTTATTTTTTGGAATATCAATATCCAAATTCTTTAGATTGTGATGACGTGCACCTCTAATTTTCAGTTTATTTTCTACCATTTTTAAATTCAATCTCCTTTTCTATTCGTTTTATCCTATCCCTACATTCAATTGCATGTTCAAAATCTAATTCTTCAGAATATTTTTTCATTTGTGCATCTAAATCAATTATTTCAGCAGATAGATCATGTATTGATTTTAGTTTTGAATCGTCTAAAGCGACTTCTTGGTTTGGAATCGATTTGATAATTGTTCTAGGGACAATATTATGTTCTTTGTTATATTGCATTTGTTTTTCTCTACGACGCTTAGTTTCAATCATGGCATTTTTCATGGATTTAGTATTATTATCAGCATACATTATGACAGTTCCATTCACATTTCTTGCAGCTCTACCACATGTCTGAATCAGACTTGTGAAATTTCTCAAAAACCCTTCCTTATCAGCATCTAATATAGCAACTAAAGAAACTTCTGGAATATCCAACCCTTCTCTTAGAAGATTAATCCCTATAAGAACATCAAATTCACCAAGACGTAGTTGCCTAATAATCTCAGTTCTCTGCAATCCTTCAATTTCAGAATGCATGTATCTCACCCTGACTTGTTTTTTTGAAAGGTATTCTGCCAAATCTTCAGCCATACGTTTTGTAAGAGTTGTAACTAAAACATGCTCGGAATTAGCAGATCTTTTGTTGATTTCTTTGATCAAATCATCCATTTGGTCTTTTATAGGCCTGGTTTCAACTTGAGGGTCAAGTAAACCAGTTGGCCTAACAAGTTGTTCAGTAATATGAGAGGATATTTTTTTTTCATATTCAGAGGGAGTTGCTGAAACAAAGATGGTATTTTGAATGTATTTTTCAAATTCTTCAAATTTCAATGGACGATTATCAAATGCACTTGGCAACCTAAATCCATATGTTATCAATTCGTTTTTTCTAGAATGATCGCCTTTGTACATTCCATGAAGTTGTGGCAAAGTAACATGTGATTCATCAATCACCATCAGATAGTCATCACCAAAAAAATCCATTAAACAAAATGCTTTTTCTCCAGCTTTTCTTCCATCAAAATGTCTAGAATAATTTTCAATTCCAGAACAATATCCCAATTCCTCAATCATTTCTAGATCATATTTTGTTCTCATCTCTAGTCTTTGTTTTTCTAATTCGTTTAATTCAGATAGTCTGGATTTTAATTCGTCCCTAATTGATGTTACAGCTTTTTCTCTAACATCTTTTGCAATAAGATAGTGTTTAGCAGGAAAAATTTTCATTTGTTGGATTTTCTTTTTTTCTTTAAGGGATACATGATCCAAAATGGAAATTTTTTCTACCTCGTCGCCTAACATGGAAATTCTAACTAAATCTTCAGAATATGCAGGGATGATATCAATAGTATCTCCTTTTACCCTAAAGTTTCCAGGAGCCACTTCAGCATCATTTCTTTCATATCTGGCATCTACAAATCGTCGTATTATCTCATTTCTCTTAATTTCATCTCCAACGTTAATTGTGATAGCTAAATCTTCCCAATCACGTGGATTTCCTAGAGAGTAGATACAAGATACGGTTGATATAATGATTGTAGGCTCTCCTGAAAGCAGCATTGCAGTGGCTTCCAGTCTTAACTTTTCAATTTTTTCATTTATCTGAGTATCTTGTTCAATGTACGTATCAGTTTGTGGAAGATAACTTTCAGGTTGATAATAGTCATAGTACGATACAAAATATCCAACATTATTTTTTGGAAAAAATTGTTTTAGTTCCGAATAAAGTTGTGCTGCAAGAGTTTTGTTGTGAGAAATCACTAGCGTGTTCTTTCCTGTCCTTGCAATCACATTTGCAACAGAAAATGTTTTGCCACTTCCAGTCACCCCAAGCAGAGTTTGAACGATTCCTTTCTTTACACCCTCGACTAAGGCATCAATTGCTTGAGGTTGATCACCCGTAGGGGCATAATCAGATATTAATTCAAATTGAGATAGTTGTTCCAACAGATACAATCTCTAAAAACTGAATTTAAAGCAATGGTGATATCAAGATAAAATTACCATACAGGTTCATCAATCATTTTCAAACCTGTATCAGTCACCTCAAACCCCATAATTTTCAAAGTTTCAAGAGCAGAGGGGGAATTTTTCTTTAGAATTTTTTGAGCTAGATTTGCCCTGTCATCAGACCTCATGTGTTGGCCAATTTTGTATTTTCCGTGAAGTGTTTGAGGAGTTATTTTGATTACACTAACAGCATCTAAAACTCCCATATCAGATTGAATTGGATCATACTGTCCTTCAGGCTGATATTTTTCCATTAATCCATTTAGTGCAAGCGTTTTTTCTTCCCTATCAGACACGAAAGAAGCTATTCCTTTGATTACTATGCTAATGTATAGGGTATCAGCTAAAGCTGCATTATGTGGATCTTCAAAATACGAAGGCAGAAATTCCAGTTCGCGGTCAGATTCAAATCCCACTTTGTCGTTTCTAGAAATATTATCTAATTTTTCACCCTTTACATGAGAATGCATATAAACTGCATCATTACGAAATACAAAATTCATAGGAATGATCTGAGGAAATCCATTTGTGTCAATACTAGCAATTCGTCCAACATGTCCATTATTCAAAAATTCTTTTATTTTCTCATATGACCTGATTTGGAGAATTCCAGTTAATTGCATAAAGCAATTTAATTAAATAATATTATAAATCCAGAGGTATTGAAATTCCTAAAATAGAAGATAAATTGAAAATTATCATGGATGATCCCTATCTAAATGAATTAAGAGATAATTTTCAAGGATATTCAAACCAATTAAAAAAATTAAAAAAGAAATTACTAAAAACAAGTTCTTCAGAAGCGCAAGCAAAAATAATCAAACAAATCGATTCAATAGCAAATAAGATGGAAAATAATCAAAAGCAATCAGTGAAGGTAATAAAATCCAGAATCAAGGAGAGAAAAGCAAAATCAAAGAAATAGAATTATTCCTCTTCATCTAATTCTTTGGCCATCGCCTTTATTTCTAAAATTCTGCATTCTAATGCATTACATTCAGTTTTAAATTCTGTGCGCATAGAATAGAATTACAAAAATAATCAAAACCAAAGAACATTCTAAAACTTGACTTTTTTCATCCAAATTCTTCATTAATGTAAATTGCTAAATTTAGGATGGATTCAGGAGAAGAAAATGAACGAAATTAATGAGGAACGAGAAGAGGCTACCAAGATAACTCTAAAACTTTTAGAAGAATGGGGTTCAAATTCAAGATTCATCTGGTTTAGAGAACTACATCGAATTACAGACATCGATAAAGGATTATTACGAAATATTCTCAATGAACTAAAAAAAACCAAAGAAGTCAAAGAAATGCATGGCACTAATAATAGGATATTTTTTTGTCTCAAAAGATATTACATCAAATGCAGAGATGTTGAATTTCGATTCAAAGGCAAAGAAATAATGCTAAGAGACGGAAGTAAAACAAAGATCATTCAAGGCTCAACAAATGCAACTGAACGAACTAGAAAAAGATTAGAGAAACAGAAAAACAAACGCAAAGCAAAATCACTTACAAAAACAAAGAGCAGTAGACATTAAATCATAAAGAATCTTCAGATTGACGTCTTGCAAAATTAGATTCTGCACGTTTTAGTTTTGCAGACTCTGCAACATCTTCAGTCATATCATACAAATTGTGGAGTTCCATATCAGTAGTCAATTCATCTTCCTTTTCATCATCCAAATCATATTCAAAATTAGCTGAAATTTCCACATTTTCTTCTAAAATGTCAAGGCATTTTTTCACTGATTCAGGAAGATCTTCATCCATGATAACGTGTGATAGATAGTAAACTAAATGATTTGCTGTGTGTCATAGTAAAGAACATCTTATTGTTTGGCTTTAGCACGCAATGCAGGTATTACATGACTTGCAAACTTGTCAATAGAGCCAAAGTAGTTCTTACCCCAGAATCTAATTACAAAGTGATTTACCCCAGCATCCATAAATCTCTCAAAGGTTGGAATCATATCTTCAGGAGTGCCAACAGCAGTAGATGAACGTGCAACAGCATCAGGAATTTTTGTTGCGGCTTCCCTCATCTTTACAATCCAACTTTGATCAGACATTGAATATTCTGTAAAGTATTTTACGAAATCAAATCCTTCAATTTCTTTTAATCCATGTACTCTCAAAATTTCAGGCTTGAACAGACTAACTTTCACAGCCTCTTTCATACGTGCCCAAGATGCTTCGGCATCGTCAGAGAAATAGACATCAATATCCAAAGCATATTGGAAATTATCTTTCTCTTCTTGAGTTCTATTATTTGCATCCATGGATACTTTGATTTGTGCAGCATGATCTTCAAAAAGTTCTGGAGTATAACCGATTGGCAACCACCCATCACCAAGTTTTCCAGTTAATGCAAGTGTACGTTTACCACCAGATGCCATGTAAGTTGGTGGATGTGGTTTTCTAATTGGCGGTGCTTGTAAACACGCACCTTCAAGTTGATAATATTTTCCGTTATAATCTACAGTGTTATCAGGAGTTGATTGGTATAATTTATGAATAGTTTCAATTTGTTCTGCCCATTTAGAAACAGGTTTTTCAAATGGGATACAAAATTCTTTCAAGTTCTGTGCTTCACCTGCACCAATTCCCAAGATAGCTCTACCTTTTGAAACTCTATCAAGAGTAATTGCAGCTAGTGCAATGTTAGAAGGATGTCTTCTAATTGCGTCAGTAACACATGTTCCTAATTCAACATTATTTGTAACTGCAGCAATTGCAGACAACATAACCCAAGGATCAAGAACAGTAGCATTTTTCCATTGTGGGACATTAGTGTGATCCATATAGAAAATTGAATCATAGCCGGTTTTATCGGCAAGCATACACGCAGTTAAGATTTGGTCTTCAGTGTATCCAGCTCTTGCAACATTTAGGCCGTTTTGTATACCAAATTTTAATTTTTTATCAGTCAAGCACATCTACGTTAGAGTATTAGAATAAAAAGTTTCATCAAGCTACCAATTTCACAGTTTATTAATAAAATATAAAAAAAGTAAAAAATATTGAATTTTTTATAAGTTACCTGCGTTGATATCTTCAAGACATTTTACAACATCGTCTTTGACTATTGGAATTGGATTTGGATCCAAATGTCCTTTATCTGTCATTACGGTGTCTGCAGCTTCTGAAATGTCAGCTTTGAGTTCTAGTTTATCAAAGCCAAGTTTATTCATAGCCTCTTTAAATCTATCATAGAAGATTGACTTGTTATGCTTGTGTGCAACGGTAGTACAAGAGGATAATGAATATCCATGGGGTACACCCTCATTTGAGAACACGTAGGACAAAGCATGTCCAAGAGTCGTAGAGCAATTACCAAATCCCATTCCAGACAACATTGATCCATAAGGATAGTTTTCTGGTTTGTCATTCATAATTGCATCATAGAGAATCTCAAATGCCTGTTTACATAGAGTTCTTGTCAAGTCATTACCTAGTTTACTATCATAACCTTCGGTTGCTTGAGCACATGCATCACAGACAGAATTTTTTAGAACTTGTTCTGGAGTGCCATCCATAAAATATGAATCTACCACAGCCATGTCAGCCAAAAATTTGTCTTCACGTAACAATTTCTTTTTACCGTCAAATTTCAGAACACAATAAGTTGTCATTTCAGCTCCAGTTCCAAATGTTGTTGGAATTAAGATTTTTTCTTTTTTCATCTCAGGTGCAGCATATTTTACTACATCCATTGAACTTCCACCACCAAGTCCAATTAGACATGATGGATCTTTGTCTTTGAATTGTGAAATAACAGTATTGACATCGTCAATTGATGGTTCAGGTTTTACTTGGTCATATAACATGTAATCTTGTATACCCATTCTTGCCAACCATTTGTCAGATAGTGCTGGCGGAACGGTTGTGACAACTAGGGCATTTTTTGGATACTCTGTTTCACCAAGTGCATTTTCTCCAAAGTTGATAACTTTTGGAATGCGTACTGTTTGCATAAATCAAAGGCATCATTGATTATTATTATATCTTGCATTATTGACTGACAGTGTGATTATACAAAATTTTGATGACTTGGCAACTACGGATAAGAAGAGAGATTGTTTAGAAATTTTAGAGGCGGGGCTTCAAGCAGCAAATCCAGAAAACATAATTCCAAAATTTGTGACACCTAATGAAATCAAAATTAGTGACAAATCATTCAATCTTGAGAAATATTCAAGCATCTATTCAGTAGCTTTTGGAAAAGCAGGAGATTCTATGACAAGAGCATTAAATGCCATAGTTTCTATAAAAAGTGGAATTATAGTAATCCCCAAAGGCTCAAAATCAATAATCAAAGGTAAAAAATTTCAGATTTTTAATTCCAGACATCCCAAACCAGACCAAACAAGCGTAAAGGCAGCTAAAGAAGTCATGAAATTTGTTCAAAATAAGCGAAGTGATGAATTGGTTATTTTCCTAGTATCGGGAGGAGGCTCATCATTACTTGCAATGCCCGATAACATTACTTTAGATGATAAAGTTCATGTGACAAATGTATTGCTAAAGTCAGGAGCTACAATTCAAGAGTTTAACTGTATACGAAAACATCTATCAAAAATCAAGGGAGGAAAACTAGTAGAAAACATGAAATGCCATGGAGTAAGTTTAGTGATGTCAGATGTAGAAGGAGATGATCTTTCATCCATTGCCTCAGGAACTACATACATGGATGATACTACATATGTAGATGCATTGAAAATTATAGATAAATATAAAATTCGTTGGAAAATGCCACAAGAAGTTTTAGATCTTTTAGAAAAAGGGAAAAATGAAAGCATGGAAACTCCAAAAAAAGCTAAAATTGAAAATTTTGTAATTGCAAATAATAATGATTGTTTAGAAGCTATGAAAGAAAAAGCTGAAAACACAGGTTACAAAGTAAGCACTATACATCTTTTTGGAGACATAAAAGAAGCAGTTACTAAAATTCTTGAAAAAATTTCAGAAGATGAAAAAACATGTATAATTTTTGGAGGGGAGACCACAGTTAAAGTTCTAGGAAAAGGAATGGGAGGACGAAATCAAGAACTAGTTTTACGATTATTAAAAAATACTCAAAAATTAAAAAAAATGGTCATTGCTTCAATTGGGACAGATGGGATTGATGGGAATTCAGTTTTTGCAGGAGCAATTACAGAAAATATCAAAATAGATTTGGATGTAATGAAAGAGTTTCTCAAAAACAGTGATTCAGGACGATTCTTTCAAAAGCAAAAAGGCAATATCATTACCAATGCCACCCACACAAATCTGATGGATGTAGGCGTGATTTTGAAATAATTTTTCACAAATTATGGCAAAAAATTATCAAAATTTTCGGATTTAATCAAACAAATGATTACTCAAAAAGAAGAGTCCTTCAAATATCATAATCGTCCAATCAGAATATGATAAAAAATAATCATGGATTTTGTAATGATGAATCTTGTAAATGTGACTGTCACAAAGGATCAAGTTTTAGAAGAGGAAATAGGAAGAGACAATATTGTTAGAGAAACAATTCAATCCAGAAATGCTATACAATAGAGTTGTTCATTTCTATATTGACAAAAAAGGATACACCAAGGACAAAGCAAATCAAATTGCCCAATCAGTAGTACAAAAAGAAGCTCAAAGAAGAACATGTAAAAATAAAAATTGCAAACATTTCTCTCATGATCATATTAGAAATGCAGAAACGTGTCTAGTTGAAAATTGTGAGTGCAATGAATTTTCTAAATAAAATCATCTAATGAGTTTTCTAATAGAGGTTGTGCACAGATGCCCCTGTTCCTCAAATCTTCAGCAAACTCAGTTACAAATCCATGTATAGTGTAAACCTGTTCTGCTTCGGATTGTATCACCATATCGATTAATTCGTTGTAGTCGCAGTGATCACTCATTGAAATAGAATAATCAGTTCGTCGTCCAAAAGAAAATTTTGTTGATTGTGCCCATCCGCTAAATCCAATGGTTACAGCACCATATTTTGATTTCATATATTGAACAAATTTATTTTTGCCAGATAACATTGGAGCAACCATTATCCATGGCTTTTTTTCTAGCAATCCCTTTTTTTCAGCTTCAGTATGACCAATTCCATCAGTTAAAGTAACTCCAAATTTTTGATGAAGCAAATTCATATCTTTTACAGAATCATGAAGATATAATGGGCCCCAATGACCAAAGAATTGTGTAATTGTTTGAGCCTTACCCAATTGATATCCCATTAAAATTACGGGTACGCCTTTTCCATAAAGTTCAGAGATTAATTCATTTACTTGTTTAATGGTATCTTCAAGTTTAGGGAAAACAAATTCAGCCAAACCAAAAGTGCATTCAGTAATCAAAGTTTTGCATTTTGGAATTTTTGCACCTTTTAGAAAACCACGGTCCCTAGTGCAAATATCTCCAGTATAAAAAACATCATCAAAAAGCAATCCTTTAGCACCTAGAATATGACCACTGTCAACTAAAGAAAAATCATCAAGAGAATCCACGTGATTTTCCATCTTAAAGCCACGTAAGTTGGCTATTTCATTTGTTTCAATTGAAGATAGAATTGTACCACCGTTTTTTGATGGAAGATGATCAGAATGTGCATGAGATACAAAATTAATTCCAGTGGCATCGCCATTTTTTGGATCCAAGCAAACTCGCTTATCATCAACCTCACACATGATTCCATTTTTTGTCATCCTGACTTTTCTAGGCAATGAAAATGAAATCATGTGGATTTGATATAAATTGCAGGTTTGATCTATTATTGACTAGTTGCTAAATCTAGGAATTCTAATCTCAGGTCGCGGGAGCAACATGGAATCCATCTTAAAAGCAATTAAGAAAAAAAAGATCCCAATCAACCCAGCAGTAGTCATTTCTAACAAACCAGATGCTAAAGGACTGAAAATTGCTCAAAAACTAGGTGTCAATATAGAAGTAATTGAAAGTAAAGGATTCAAAGGCAGCAGAACAGAATATGATAAAAAAATTATTTCCATATTAACAAAGTATGGAGTTACTCCAAAAAATGGTCTAGTATGCCTTGCAGGATTTATGAGAATCATTAGTCCAGAGTTTGTAAAAAAATACAAGAATAGAATAATCAACATTCATCCAGCATTGTTACCTGCATTTCCAGGGTTGGATTCTCAAAAACAGGCATTGGAATATGGGACCAAAATCTCCGGATGTTCAGTACATTTTGTGGATGCAGGAATGGATACAGGGCCTGTAATTATTCAAGCAGTAGTTAAAGTTGATGAAAAAGATACAGAAGAATCTCTTTCAAAAAGAATTTTAAAAGAAGAACATAGGATTTATCCAGAAGCAGTCAATCTTTTTGCCAGAAAGAAAATCAAAGTGTCTGGAAGAAGAACAGTAATCGGCTAAGAGTCAGGTCCACCAAAAAAGTACAATACTTTTAGATCTTTTGTATTTCCATGAAAATAATGTTCCACATCTTTTGCAACAAAAAATAATTTGTTTTTTGTGACTTTGTAATCTTTGTCTTTGATTTTCAAGAAACCATTACCAGATATGACAAAATATACCTCATCACTATCATGAGGGGTTTGAGTATCTTCCTCACCAGGCTTCAGAATTAGTACGCCAACAGCTAAACTAGATTTGTTGATAAAAGTATCAAAGTAAGAATTATGGTTTTTTATTTTTTCAAGGTATGTATCTAAATCATACTCTATCTTCAATTTTACTCAGCAGCTACAGTGTATGTTTTTCTTTGAGGATCTGCACTCATGAAAGAATGGCCAGTTGGATGAATTTTGTCATGTTCGGGACTTTGATGCATTTTGATAAAAGTCTCCTTGCTCTCATGTTCTACAAGAATTCTATAGCTTCCATCAGAAGATTTCAAGAATCGTCTTGAAATAAATCCAGGAAAGTTACATAATACTTTGTTTGATTCTGCAAACCAGCTTTTGAAATCTTCTTCAACGCCATCTTTGAGTTGGATGTCGGCTATCATTACAAACATGATATGGCTAGGAAAACAACCATTTAATTTCTTTTCCTAGATTTTCAACTTAAATTCCAAGAATTAAATATCTACAAATCAAAAACAGATCATGGTAGGAGTTAGAATTAATGGTAAACTTATTGCTCAATCAGTCAAGGACAGAGTCAAAAAAGCAGTTGAAGAGTTGAAAAAGCAGGGAATTTCCCCATGTTTAGCCACAATTCTAATTGGAGATGACCCAGCTTCTGCCACATATGTAAGAAATAAGCACAAAGCATGTGAAGAGGTTGGAATTGCAACCAAAGACCACAAACTAGATGTGAATATCACACAATTAGAATTAATAAAAATTATCGATAAATTAAATTCAGATAGTTCTGTTCATGGAATTCTAGTACAACTTCCATTACCAAAACAATTAGATGAATTTACCACAACATCAAGAATATCACCGCTAAAAGACGTAGATGGTTTAACTCCACATAATGCAGGATTACTTGTTATGAAAAAAGCAGCATTGGTAGCATGTACACCGTCAGGAGTTATGGAGATGTTTGATTATCATGATATTGATTTGGAAGGGAAAAACGTGGTACTAATCAATAGAAGTAACCTAGTAGGAAAACCACTATATCATTTATTGTTAGAAAAAAATGCCACAGTACTTACTTGTCATTCTAAAACCAAAAATTTAACGGAATTGTGTAAAAATGCAGATATCATCATCACAGCAGTGGGTGACAGAAACAAATTCACACTAACACCAGAAATGATCAAAGATGGAGCAATTGTAATTGATGTTGCAATTTCAAGATTCCAAGAAAAACTAGTAGGAGATTCAGATTATGATGAGATTATTAAAAAAGCATCTTTTGCAACACCGGTTCCAGGAGGGGTAGGACCCATGACAGTTGCAATGTTATTAAAAAATACAATAACTGCAGCATCATTGAGTAGTCAGATTGGACAATAATCCAGAAAAAGAGTCACTTCGAAACCGTCTTTTGGAAACAAGAGACAACACATCTTTTGATTTATTGAAAATTGCAAGTAGAGATATTCAAAAGAAATTGAAGAAAATTTATGCTTTTAAAAATGCTCAAAAAATTGGTGCATACTATCCGATAGGAAGTGAAATATTTACTCAAGACATAATTCAAGAATTACTCAGTCAAGGAAAAGAGGTTTTCTTGCCCAAGGTCATGGGTGAAACCATGGAATTTAGAAAAATCTGTGATTTTTCAAGCCTAGAACAAGGTAGTTTTGACATTATGGAGCCTAAAGAAAATTGCCCAACGGATAACAATCTGGATGTTATTTTAGTGCCAACAGTCGGGATAGATCCTAGTGGGGTCAGATTGGGTTATGGACATGGATTCTATGACAAATTTTTGGTAGAAAATAAAACAATAACAATTTCACCTATATTGGAAAAACAAATCATTAAAAAAATTCCAAAATCAGAACACGATGTCTTAATTGATTGGATTGTTACTGAAGATAAAATAATACAAACTTAAAGATAAGAAAGACCTTTTTGACCAATGTCCTTGCGATTAAATTTCTGAGACCAATCTATTTTTTCAGTTGCAGCATATGCATTTGTAATTGCAGATTCTAGTGTATCACCTAATGCAGTAACACCCAATACGCGTCCACCATTTGAAAGAACTTTGCCATCAGATTTTTTTGTACCAGCATGGAAAACCATTGCATCGTTAGTAACAGAATCAAATCCTGTTATTTCATCATCTTTGGAATAAGACTCGGGATATCCCTTTGATGCCAAAACTACACACACTGCAGATTGAGGTTTCCAAGAAGCTGGAGGTAAAGAAGACAAGTTACCATCAACACTTGCAACAAAGTAATCATACAAATCAAAATCCATTCTCATTGTAATTGGTTGACATTCAGGATCACCCATTCGTACATTATATTCTAAAACGTATGGTTTGCCATCTCTAATCATTATACCAGCATACAAAAATCCCTTGAACAAAATGCCTTCATTTTTCATTGCAAGTATTGTTTTTTCAATTATATCTTCTTGAATCATTTTTGCCAAATCATCATCTATTATAGAAGTTGGTGAATATGCACCCATTCCACCAGTATTAGGGCCCTCGTCATTATCAAAAATTCTCTTATGATCCTGACTTGAAGCCATAGGAATTGCAACACCACCATCAGATAGTGCAATGTAAGATGCCTCAACGCCGTCAATTCTTTCTTCAATAATTATTCGATTTCCAGCATCACCAAATGTCTTATTGACAAGTATTGTTTGGATGGCAGATACTGCCTCATCATTACTATCACAGACAATTACTCCTTTTCCAGCTGCAAGGCCATCGGCCTTTACAACCACATTATAATCAAGGGATTTCACATATTCTTGAGCTTTTTGAGCATCATCAAAGATTTCAAAGCATGCAGTTGGAATTTCATTTCGTTTCATGAAGTCTTTTGCCCAAATCTTGCTAGATTCAAGTTGAGCTGCTTTTTGAGAAGGTCCAAAAATTTTGAGATTGAGTTTGTTAAAGTGATCAACAATTCCCGCAGCAAGTGGATCTTCGGGTCCTACCACAGTGAAACAATTATTTTTTTGGGCAAAATCTGCCAAACCATCCAAATCATTTACATCAAGGGAAACATTATTTTTGGTACCTCCGTTTCCAGGTGCAGTAAAAACAGTATCAACTTTACTACTTTGAGATAGTTTCCACGACAATGCATGTTCTCGTCCACCAGAACCTATCACTAAGACATTTACCAACAAGAATTATCTTTTACCCAATTATATAATCCAAGTCTCAAAAAATCAATTTAGCTTTATAATGGCACAAACATACCAAAATCCAGATGGAGCTTTCCACCAAATTTGATGCAAAAGCAATAGAATCTCAAATGAGAGATTACATCAAATCCATAAATTTAGAAAAACAGATTTTTGCATCAGACAAACCTGAGAAAATTCGATTCATTGAAGGGCCGCCTACAATGAACGGAGTTCCACATGCAGGTCATCTCAGAGGTAGGGTGATCAAAGATTTGTGGTACAGATTCAATACACTGCAGGGAAAAAAAATTGAATTCAACGGAGGATGGGATACGCAAGGACTTCCCGTAGAGTTACAAGTTGAAAAAGAGTTGGGGGTTTCAGGAGGTAAGACAGAAGCTATCAAAGAATTCGGAGTTGAAAGAATAGTATCAGAGTGTAAAAAAGTTGTTGAGAAATTCAACAAGATATGGGTAGAAGTTGATGATTTACTTGGAATGTCATTTAATCATGAAAAAGCATATTGGACTTTTAGAGATGAATTTATTGAAAGGGAATGGCAAGTACTCAAAAAAGCACATGACAATAAAATTCTAGAAGAAGATTTTACAGTAATTGCATATTGCCCAAGTTGTCAAACATCACTTAGTCATGCAGAAGTAAATCAAGGATATGAAGAAGTCAAAGATCCATCACTATACTACAAGGTCAAACTAGTCAACGAAGATGCATTTCTAATTGTATGGACTACAATGCCATTTACACTTGTTACAGATGCAATGGTAGGATTACAACCTGAAGAAGATTATACATATGTAAAAGTAGAAAATGAGACATGGGTAGTTGGAAAAACCAGATTAGAAGAATTCATGATAGAAGTAAAAATTGAAGAATATGAAATTATAAAATCTGTAAAGGGATCTGAATTTGAAGGGAAAAAATACATCCACCCATTATTAGATTTAGTTCCAGAATTAAATGAAATTTCAAAATTAGATAATTATCATGTGGCAGTGTCTGAAACATTTGTTGATGCCAGTACAGGAAGTGGGCTAGTTCATCTATCCCCTGCAAATGGTGAAGAGGATATCAAAATTGCAAATAAACGTAAAGTCAAAATTTTCAACCCCATTGATGATGAAGTAAAATTCACAAACGAGGCAGGAAAATATCAAGGAATGTTTGTCAGAGATGCAGATAGACCAATAGTTGAGGATCTAAAAGAGTGTAATGCCCTAGTAAAAATTGGAAAAATTAAACACAAATACCCACTTTGTTGGAGATCACACCATCCAATTGTTTGGCTTGCTAGGAGAGGGTGGTTTTACAAATTAGACAGACTAGAAAACAAAGCAATTGATGCGGCAGAAAGTGTAGAATACTTTTTTGAGCAGCCAAAAAATAGATTTCTTGGAATAATCAAAGAAAGACATCCTTGGTGTATCTCTAGAGAAAGAATTTGGGGCTGCCCACTACCAGTTTGGAATTGTGAAGATTGCGGGGAAAAGAATTGGTTCTTTACAAGAAAAGACATTGTAGAATCTGCATACAAACTACCAGATGGTCCAGATTTTGAATTACACAGACCATGGATTGATAACATTACAATAAAATGTAAAAAATGTAGCAGTGTCAATACAAAAAGAGAAGAGTATGTGCTAGATACATGGCACAACAGTGGGTCTGCACCATATTCATCATTGACTGATGAAGAATACAATAAAGAAATTCCAGCACCATTTTTTACAGAAGGGATTGATCAAACTAGAGGATGGGCTTATACACTACTAATTGAAAATGTAATTTTGAACAATGCCCCCATACCACCATACAAAGCATTCTTGTTTCAAGGACATGTTTTAGATGAGAAAGGAGGTAAAATGAGTAAAAGCAAAGGCAACGTTCTAGAAGGAACAGAATTACTTCAAAAATATCCAGCAGATCTGATAAGATTCTATTTCATGTGGAAAGCAAATCCAATTGAGCCACTAAGTTTCAGCACAGATGAATTAATGTCGAGACCATATCAAGTAATCAATACTCTATTCAACCTACACCTATACTTTCAACAGAATAGTCAATATGACAATTTTGACCAAACAAATACAATAGAATGGGCAAAGCAAAACCAACTGTTAACATCACCAGACATTTGGTTATTGTCCAAACTTCAAAAATTAATTCAGATATTGACTGAAAAAAATGAATCATGCAAATTCCATGAAGGAGCAAAAGCAATTGACGATTTCATAATTAACAATCTAAGTCAGATATACATTCCAATTACAAGGGGAGAGTTATGGGACGAGGATGAAGAAAAGAAAAACAGAAGATTATCAATATATGCAGTTCTCAGCGAAGTACTCAAAACATTAGATATTTTGATTCATCCATTTTGCCCATTTACAAGTGAGTATCTCTATCAAAATGTATTTACAGGAAAACAAAGCATCCTACTTGACAAATGGCCTTCATATCAAGAATCACTAGTCAATGAAGAGATTGAAGAATCATTTGATATAATGAAAGATGTAGTATCCATATCATCTGCAGCAAGGATGAAAGGAAAACTAAAGAGAAGATGGCCATTAACTGAGGCTCAGATTTGTGTGAAAAAAGGTCAAAAAATAAAACTAGAATCATTATCAGAGCTATTACAATCACAACTTAATGTAGAGAAATTCAGCATCACAGAAACTGAGAAAGAATCTGGATTAGAACAGATTTTAGAATTAAAACAATTGGGATTGCCAGTTAAAGGAATTGTCGAATTAGAGAGAAAAAGAATCGGACCAAAAGCAAAACAGCACATGGGGAAATTGATTTCATCTTTTAATGAAACAGACCCAGAAAAAATAATTTCATCATTGCAAAAAGAATCAAAATATGATTTTGATATTGATGGTGAAATTATTTCATTAGACAATGAAGATTTCATTATAGGTTTTGATGCAAGTGAAAATTTTGCAGTTGCAAAAAGAGACAATTACATTGTATTAATTTCAACATCTAGAAACAAAGAGATGATGTCAAAAGGGCTGGTCAAAGATATTGCCAGAAGACTACAGACTTTGAGAAAAGAAAGAGGGTATACACCAACTGATGTTTTAGATGTAGCATCAATTTTGGAATTGGATGAAGAATCACTTAAAATGATGAAAGAGAAAGCAGATGAATTGGCATTTTTAGTTAGAGTAAAACAGGTCAACTTTACAGATTCTTGTAAAGAATACAAAGAAGATGATATTGACGGACAAAAAATTAGAATTTCAGTTGAATAGTTATTTTCCAAAGATTAAGAACAAGTGCATTGCAAACATATTTTTTATTTATGATAATTGCAAAATAGATTCAAGTTCCAGAGGAGTAAAACATCAGACTCCCAACCCATATTTTCCCACACCTCCTCGAGAAATCAATTTCTGATATTTTATGAAATATTTTTATTACAATCAAAAAGTGTATTATCAAATGTCCGAATCAAAACCAAATGTAGTTGGAATTAATATTCTAAAACAAAATGGCCTTGATGTCGATGAATTGGTAAAAGAGTTAATCAAAAATGCGGCAGTAGAATTTACTGCATACTATTACTTTACCAACCTTAGAGCACATTGTACAGGCATGGAAGGAGAAGGACTAAAAGGAATTATCGAAGATGCAAGACTAGAAGATCTTAGCCACTTTGAATCATGTCTTGAAAGAATCTACCAATTAGGCGGATCTCTTCCAAATGATGCAACAGAATTTATCAAAATTTCTGGTTGCGAATTCTTACAACTTCCACCAAATCCAACTGATCATAAAGCAATTCTAGAAAAGTGTCTTAAAGCAGAACAAGGCGCAATTGTCAACTGGGATAAAATTTGCAAAATGACATTAGGCAAAGATCCTGCAACATACGATATTGCAAAAGATATTCTTGCTGAAGAGATTGAACATGAGTCTTGGTTCTTAGAGCTAATCTATGGAAGACCATCAGGACACATGAGACGAAAGTATGCAGGTGAAAGACCACATACGAGAAAACATTCTAGAGCATTAGATATGGCATAAGTGCCAAATCATTTTCTTTATTTTAAATTCTCAATTATGGTGACTTTATTGACGACAAATTGTGAAGATACGTTGTTTTATCACGGTTAAATAGAAAAATCACCTATTATCATTATGGTAAAACAGATCAGCCTAGATACATGGCAAATTCAGCATTTGTCAGATCTGTTAGAAAAAGGCTCAAGCATTGTAACAAAAACAAACAGGCCAATTGTTCTGTATAGACAAACCCTAGAAGAAGAAGAAGAATCATATGAAGAAATTGTTTGCACCCTTACCAAAGGATATGTAATTGAGCAAATGGTCACTTCAGGAGGAATACTAGTTCCAAGTTTTCATCAACAATTTGTATTTACAATTGAGGAATATCCTCAAGAATTATTGAGAAAAAGTAAAGATCGCTTTTTAGAAATGATTGATTTTCTTGATGAACAATTAAAATAGTATCATAGTTAATAAAGACCGTAAAATTCATGATTTTTGCATGCAATTATTAGAATTTCAAGCAAAGGAATTATTTCGAGAATACGGAATTAATCTTCTAGATAGCATATCATCTACCAATATTGAAGAAGGTCGAAAACATGCAAAAAAATTAGGATATCCATTTGTAATTAAAATCCAAGTCCCAGTAGGAGGCAGAGGGAAAGCAGGAGGAATTCAAAAATGTCAAAATGATGATGAATTTGAGCTAAAATACCCACAAGTAATGGATTTGACCATCAAGGGTGAAAAAGCAAGAGCAATTTTACTTGAAAAAATGGCAGATATCAAAAAAGAATTATATCTTTCATTATTTTTGAATCGTTCAAAAAGATGCTATACCATTATTGCATCAGCTGAAGGAGGAGTTGAAATTGAATCAGTTAAAAATCAAATTATCAAAGAAGTGGGATTAGGAGAAATTTCAGATGATCTTGCAAAAGAAGTTGCAGAAGAAATGGAGTTGGAAGGAAAAACAGCTGAACAATTCGTAGACACATTAAAAAAATTATCAAAACTTACAATTGAAAAAGAAGCAGAGCTCGTAGAAATCAATCCACTGGCAATCATGCAAGATGATACAATTATGGCACTGGATGGGAAATTTGTGACAGATGATAATAGTAATTTCAGACATCCTGAATTACAAAAATATCAAGAGAAAACAGATATTGAAGAACAAGCTGAGAAGAGTGGATTCTCTTTAGTCGAGTTAGATGGAGACATAGCAGTAGTTGGAAACGGAGCAGGACTAGTAATGTCAACACTGGACATGTTAGCAGATAACGGTGGAAAGCCAGCATGTTTCTTAGATGTAGGAGGCGGTGCAACTACAGAGTCAGTGTATGAAGCATTAACTTTAATTAGTAAATTAGACAGAGTCAAAGGAATTCTCGTAAACCTCTATGGTGGAATTGTAAAGACAACTGTTGTTGCAGAAGCATTTCTCAAAGCATATGAAGATAATCTTATTGACTTGCCAGTATTTTCAAGACTGAAAGGAACTGAATCAGAAAAAGCAACTAAAATGCTCCAAGGGTCTAGAACCAAAATATTTAGTTCTGTAGAGGAAGCAATCAATGCAGCAGTAATGGGAGTAAAAAATTGACGGACATTTTTGGATTACTAAAAGGAAAACCAGAAGACGCCGATTATGAAAAGAAAGGGGTAATTGTTCAAGGAATTACAGGTGCGTATGGTTCCCTACACGCAAAAAATATGATATCATATGGAACTAATGTAGTTGCAGGAGTAACTCCAGGTAAAGGAGGAGAAAAATTTGAGGGAACTGTCCCAATTTACAATACAATGCAAGAAGCAGTGGATGCTACCAATGCAAAGATTTCAATTATTTTTGTTCCAGCAAAATTCTTTCTAGGAGCTGCCAAAGATGCATTAAATGCAGGAATCAAATTACTAGTTGCAATTCCAGAACATGTTCCAATTAGAGACACAATGGAAACAATAGATCTTGCAAAACAAAAAGGTGCAATAGTCATTGGACCAAACACACCAGGAATTATGATTCCAGAGTTAATCAAAGTTGGAATTATGCCACCAATGCCTTTCAAAATAGGAAAGATTGCAGTGCTATCAAAAAGTGGAACGTTACTTTATGAGATTTCAGACGCTCTTACAAATTCAGGATTTGGACAATCGATTACAATTGGAATTGGAGGAGATCCAGTTAACGGTACGAGACTCATTGATGCATTTGAGATGATAAAAGATATTCCAGATTTAGAAGGACTTGTAGTAGTGGGCGAAATTGGCGGGGATTCTGAAGAAATCTTGGCTCAAAAAATTATTGATAGCGGATTTAACAAACCAACAGTAGCATACATTGCAGGACGTGCAGCACCTAAAGAAAAAAGAATGGGTCATGCAGGAGCAATTGTGATGGGAACATATGGTTCAGCCGAATCTAAGGTATCCATGTTTAACAAAGCAAACATCCCAGTAGCAAAAAGACCTGCAGAAGTACCAGTATTACTAGCAGGCAAGATGGAAAAATCCGATTAGATTAAAAGAGAGGAATTAAGGAGACAGTTGAATGCCAGTTACAGACCCCGAGAAGAAAAGAATCGCTCAACAAGCACGTCTTGTAATGAGAATTTGTTTCAAATGTGGATGCAGAAATGACATTAATGCCACACGATGCAGAAAATGTAGAAACCCATACTTGAGATTAAAGAACAGAAATCTCGGTGTCAAGAAATAGGATTAGACAATCATCAATCTTTGTCTATAGTCTACAATTGCAGATTTTAATTCAGTATAGTATTGTTTAACAAATGATTTTGCAGCTTCAGGATCATCTAGTTCTTCAAAGATTAGTTGTAAATCATCAGGCAATTGATCATTCATTTGATACAAAACTTTAGCTGCCTCCACATATTGTCCTAAATTGTCAGCATATTCAAAAGCTAATTTCATCCTATCAATTAAAGCATCAAACTCTTGTAAAGACATAAAGATTGTTTTTCAGAGTTACTAAAAAAGACCAAGGTAATTATGACATAATCACATAGCAAAGACAAAAAACCACCCATAAAGAGAATTGTTGGACCGGTCGTCTAGTTTGGTTTGGATGACGCACTCACACTGCGTAAGGAAATTTATTTCCCGCAAAGGTCGTGGGTTCAAATCCCATCCGGTCCATCCCCTCTGTGGGTTCAAATCCCCTTCCGAAAATTTTCTAAAACAACTTTGCCGTTTGGCAATATTCCAACGAATCCCCAACCCTTTAAGATGAATTCTTCGGCTTCTTCGCTTGTCGCTATCCTTTGACTTGGTCTGTCTTGCCGATGTTCAGTTTCTGAAACATCTCTAGCATCTGACCAAGTTCCTCAGGAGTTGCCTTTTGAATTGTGTCTTGCATCTCTTCTTTTTGTTTTAGAATCGGGTCTTCGTTGGTAATTTCAAGATCAAGAAATTCTTCTGAACGAGTAAATGCATCTGGTGCGTTCAGGAATCAAGCCTTCAGAAATTCTCTGTCTTACTTTTTCAGAAAAGGCAGCCGACGAGATGAAACAGCGCCTTGAAAAATTAATTGACGTGACTGAAATGGAGATAAGTACATTTCATTCGTTTGCAAAAGACGCACTGGAAGACAACGTACTGGATTCTGGAATCGGAATGTCGTCAGGTGTTATCAAAAGATCAGCTCAGTTGGTTTGGGGTTTGAAAAACATTGACAACTTTAAACTTGAGCATTTGGAAATTGGAAACAACGCAGTTGAAATCATTGAATCTGTAATTGATGGAATCAGTACTTTCAAAGACGAACTGATTTCCCCAGAAGAATTACAAAAATACATCGACACAAAATTAAAAAAAGAATTAGAGGACACTGAAAGAGACTTTCTGCTAAAACTCTCAGACCTTTGCAAAATCTATTTTAAATATCAAGAGTTTCAAAGAAGCAAAGCAGTTATAGATTTTGATGACATGGTTGTTCTGACCATAGAACTTTTCAAGAAAAAAGAAAATGTCCTTTCAAAATATCAGAAAAAATTCAAACATGTTTTGGTAGATGAGTTTCAAGACAACAACTTTGCACAACTTGAGCTTGTGAAATTAATTGCAAAAGACGGAAACGTGACAGTGGTAGGTGATGATGACCAGAGCATATACAGATTCCAAGGAGCATATCTTACAAACTTTAAAGACTTTCAATCTTATTTTCCAGACACTACAGTAGTTGTGTTAAACAGAAACTACCGTAGTCCGCAGAACATAGTGAACCTTGCAAGCCAATCACTTGAAGGAGTTCCAGAAAGACATGCAAAGAAACTCAAATTAGAACATGAGGAAGGAGAGAAGGTAACTGTTGCTCAATGTTCAAACGAGTCATCAGAAGTAGAATTTGTAGTAAAGACCATAAAGGAACTTTTGGATAAAAAAATTAAGAGAAGAGACGGCACATCTGATTCTTTAACTTACAGAGATTTTGTGGTGCTGTCCAGAAGAAAGGCCGAAGGGAAAAAGTTCGCAAAGGCGCTAAAAGCACACGGCATTCCAACCACATTTGTCGGAGAATCCAACATTTTCTCGTCTCCTATAGTCAGAGATCTAATGGCATTTTTGGAAATTTCCAACAAACCTACCATATCAGGCATAGAAATCAACAGGCTCATGAAGAATCACGGCCTAAACGAGATAAACATAGCAAGAATCAACCATGTGGCAAAGAAGAAGGCCCGCGCAGACCCTACCGACATTGATTTTGTATTTGACACAATCAAAGATTGTAATGAACTAGACATTACCCAAAAAGAACAGGTCAAAGAACTGGCAGAACAGATTCAAAAAATAATAGAACTTGAATCAAAGATGACAGTCAGCGAGACGATATATGAAATAATCATGTCAATCTCTGATCTCTACAAGAGATCGATTCAGTCTGACACACCTGAAAATCGAAGAAACCAACTCATTCTAAAAGAATTCTACAACATTGCAAACGAATACGAGTCTCTCAATCCGCAAGGAACGTTAGATGACTTCATTAATTATCTAAACTTGATGGGACAGTTTGACGTAGAACTAAAAGAAGGTTCAGGTCTTGACAACTCTGTACAAGTAACTACAATACACCAGAGCAAGGGAAGAGAGTTTCCTGTTGTGTTTATTGTAGACGTTGCACAAAACAAACTTCCTCTAAGATATAGAGCAAAAAAGTTCTACGTTCCAAATGAACTCTCAAAAGGAATGACACAGTCCGATGATGAAAAAGAATTGTATGTTAAAGAAGAAAGAAGATTGTTTTATGTCGCCATGACCAGGGCTCAGAACTTGTTGTACATCACATATGCAAAACGATATGGACAGAATGTAAGAGAAACAAAACCATCTAGATTTCTTGATGAAATTAAATTCGAAGACAATCCTTTGATAAACCTAGTAAAATATGACGGACAAAGCGGAGAAGTGTTGCTTGAAGAAGAAAGAAGAGTTGAGAAAGTAAAACAAGATTTGCAAACAAAAGCAGCCAGTTCACTTAATCAAATGCATTTGAAAACTGCAATCCAGAGAATTGTTGAACTTGCAAAAGTAAAGCACTACGAAAAACACGGAAGTTTTGATGGATTCAAACCAGAAGAGATACTTAGTTTTGAGGATGGCGAAGACAATCTGAAAGCAGACCTGGAAGGAAAGAAGATTCCTCTTCTAAACAAGGACAAACTGAGACTCAGTGCATCAAAGATAAAGACATACAGAGATTGCCCTCTAAAATTCAAGTTCTCCTATGTGCTTCAGGCTCCAACTAAAGCAAGGTCCTACTTTGAACTGGGTACGGCTGTGCATGCTGTAGCAGAGCATCTTACAAAACTTCAGATGGATGGAACTGAACCCACTGAAGAGTTGGCATTTGAGATTTTGGAAAAAGAATGGAATGCAACTTCTTTCCAGTCCGAAACTCAAGAAAATCAGGCCAAGGAAAAAGCAAAGACAATGATCAAGACATATCTGAAATGGATATCTGAAAACAAGAATTCGCCGGTTGCAGTAGAACAGCCATTTAGAATTGAAATCGAAGGTGTACCGTTCAATGGGTTTATTGACAGAGTAGAAAAAACCCCTGATGAAAAGTTTGCAGTTGTTGATTTCAAAACGGGTGGAGTGTATGAGACAAGCAAATCAATCAAGGTAGATCCTCAAATGAATATCTATGCATTAGGTGTTGAGAAACAATATGGTGAATTTCCTGTAAACGCTTCACTCTTTTATCTAAAGCATGACAAGATAGTAGACAATCCAATTGATGTGACTCAAGTAAAATCAGTCAAAGAAGAGATCGGAAATACTGTAAAATCAATTTTAAATGAAGACTTTGAGGCAACCCCAAGCTATCAAACATGCAGAAACTGCGAATATTGGAGCATATGCGACAAGAAAGAAAGCGAGGAGTAATTATTTTTACTCAATACTCCGAATTTTGAAGAATAATTATCTATATCTGCTCATGAACTTAATTTTGATTATATGGCAATCAAAAATGATCTCTTCAATCCAAAAACAATCAAACGCCTATGTTCGGATGTAAAAATATCAACTGCTCAGAACAAGGCCGCCAAAGAATGGTTGAAACTTTTAGAAAGTGGACAATTAGAAAAAGAAAAACAGAATTATTTTAAATTTGGATTAATCATCCTAAAAGATCTACTCGGATATCCTGTTAAGGAAGAAATGGGATATGAAGAAGGTAACGTTGAATTCACATTTGCAAACAAAGAAGGTAAAAAGATAGTCTGCTTTGAGGCCAAGGGAACAAAAACAAAAGATCTTTTTGCACCTCAACATAGAGACAAAAAAGAGCATTCCACGCCTGTAAAACAGACATGGGACTACATGGGAACTTTGAATCTAGATTATGGCGTTGCAACTAATTATGAACAATTTGTGTTAATAGACAAAAGCAAAGGAACTTCAAAATATCACATCTTTGATTTTAAAGACGTAAGAAGCAACGATGAAAAGTTAAAAGAATTCATAGCAATTTTTTCCAGGAACAGTATCATTGACAATAAATTCGTCAGTACTCTTTATGATCAATCAGTCATAGAAGAAAAAGAATTCACAAAACAGTTCTACAAACTTTTCCATGAAACTCGTTTGATGTTGATAAAAGAATTTCAAAGTAATGGCGAAATTGACAGAGACGAGGCGATTCACTATGCACAGTTGTTTTTGAATCGTATGATTTTCATCTTCTTTGCAGAAGATACAGGAAAAGTTCCGCAGAGATTAATCAGAGATCAAATGCTCAAAGTATTGGATGCAGTTCCAGTATCTGAACATTCAAGATATGCTTGCGATACGATATACTCTCTTTTCGAAGGTCTTGACAAAGGAGCAAGCACGCCTGTTGAAATATTTGGTTTCAATGGTGGTCTTTTTCAAAACAAGATACCTCCACGTTTCTTCTTCAAAGATTTAACAGAACCAGAATTCTTTAAGAAAGAATATCAGAATTCAGAACTTAAAAAGAAAGTAAAGCTAGACGAGTTTGCAGAGAAAATAATAAAGAAATATAAAAACAGAATCAACCCAATCATCACTAATTTACTTTACATGTCCTCGTTTGATTTCAATACTGAACTTAACGTAAATATTTTAGGACATATTTTTGAACAATCTCTTAATGATTTAGAAGATTTACAAGAAAATAAAACATCAAAACGTAAGAAAGAGGGGATTTTTTACACTCCTGAATACATCACAGATTTTATTTGCAGAAATACCATCATACCATATCTATCAAAGAAAAATGTTACAACCCCAGAAGAACTAATCAAAGAATATTCAAATGACATCGAAAAATTGGAAGAGCGATTCAAGAACTTAAAAATTCTAGATCCTGCTTGTGGCAGTGGGGCATTTTTACTAAAAGCAGTAGATGTATTACTAGAAATACACAAAGAAATTCAAACCTTCAAAGAGTTTAAGGGGCAATATAGTATTTCGTTGAAGGGTAAAAAACATAAAAAAGTCACTGAACAATTTACCCTTGCAAAATGGAATGAAGAGTCAGAAGCTAAGAAAATAATCGAGAGTAACATTTTTGGTGTGGATATTAATGAAGAGTCTACAGAGATTACCAAATTAAGTCTTTTTCTAAAAATCGCTACAGGAAATAGAAAACTCATTGATTTGTCAGAAAATATCTGTGTAGGGAATAGTTTAATTTCAGATGACAAAATTGCACCTAACAAAGCATTTCATTGGGAAAAAGAATTCAAGAATATTCTTAATGATGGAGGATTTGACATAATAGTTGGAAATCCCCCATATGTAAGAGTACAAGAATTAAACTATGACGACATTGATTATTTCAAATCAAAATACTCAGTAGCACACAAACGAATTGACATATCTATGATATTCTTTGAACTAGCATCAAAATTAATTAAAAAAGAAGGGCAGATTGGGTTTATCTCTTCATCACAATTTATGACTGCAGAATATGGACGAAATCTCAGAAAATTATTATCCAATTTACAAATCAAAAAATTTGTTGATTTTGGTTCATTGCCTGTATTTGAAGACGCAATTACATACCCTGCTATCATAATTTATTCCAATGACACACCAAAACCTTTCAATTATTTCAAAATTGAAAAACTCGAAAGCAGTCTAATTAACAATCTTACAATAAATCTAGAAAATAATACTCAAGAAAATGTTACAAAAGTTGGAATTGAAAAGAAAAACATTGGTGAAGAAATTTGGAATTTTGGAATTTCAGAAGAAAATGATATCCTGACTTCAATTCGAAATGTAAAGAATCATGAAACTCTTGGAATTTTTGCCAATCCATCTACAGGTTTAACAACAGGTGCAGACAAAATTTTACTTTTGAATGAAAATACAATTTCAAATAAAAAATTAGAAAAAGATTTGTTAATTAAAGTTCTCAGAGGAAGAAATATTGATCCTTGGAATATTAAAGGCCCTTTTGATTATGCCATTTATCCATATAGGCTAGTAGAGGACAAAACAGAATTGCTTGATGAAAAGGTTCTGAAACAAAAATTTCCTAAAACATATGCTTATCTGACAGAAAATAAGAAAGACTTGCAAAATAGAAAAGATTCTAGAAAAACAGTTGCTGAAAACAAAGAATGGTTTGGTTTGATCAGAAAAGGAAAACTAAATACATTCAATTCTAAAAAAATTGTAACTCCAGCACTTACAAAATACAACAGTTTTGCATTTGATGGAGGCGGTAGTGCATTTCTTACCGGAGGAGCAGGAGTATTCGCATTTGTTCAAAATAAATTTGATAATCATTATTTGATCGCCATACTGAATTCCAAATTAATTGAATATTTTCTTCATGCAATCTCCACAAAAAAACAAGGAGGATATTATTCATATCTCAATACCTTTTTGTCCCAAATACCAATTGTAAATATTGATGAGAAAAGTCAACACGCATTCGTTAAAAATGCACAAAAAGTAGAAACAAATACGGAAGAGATTGAAAATAAAAAAATCAAATTCAAAAATCGGGTTTTAGAGAGATGTTCAGAACAATCAATATCCAAGAAATTAGAAAAATTTTACACATTAGAATTTTCAGAATTTCTCAAGGAAATTTCAAAAAAATTATCATCAAAATTATCTCTTGCTGAAACGGATGAATGGGAAGATTACTTTAATTCATACAAAAAATCAATTAATCTTCTTTTAAAAGAAAATGAAAAAATTATTTACGAAATGGATACAATGGTGTTTAGACTTTATAATATCAATAAAGACCAACAACAAAAAATCATTCAGTCGTTATCAAAATAATCTATCGTGGATCAATTCCTATCTCAAGCATTCGTTGAATTGTAGAGTGAGAAAATTTCTCGGCTTCTGTTTTTTCTAGTGTAATACTTGTGTATGGATCATCATCAAATCTCCAATCTTTTACACATGACAAATGTTTGAAAAATCCCAAAAACAACGCTGGAATTTTTAACTCAAATTCTGAAATCGTTTCCAAATTAAGTAATATTTTGTGATTAACAAAATCATATTCAATAATTGTCTCCCCTACTTCTTCTGTTTCAATCTCTGCTGGAAAAATACCATAATGTTCTGAGAGAATAATGTTTGCGTCATTATAGTTTTCAAGCATCATCTCTGTAACGTATTTTTTAATTATCTCATCTGATGGAATCTTATATCCTGCAAATTTGTTTGTTCTAACACTGTATGACTTGAGTATTGGATTATCTTGTTTATCAAAATCTATTTTTCCTTCATAAATAGCAAGTTCTTGATCATGTCTTGATCCTGGTTTTGTAATCTCTCTGGATTTTTCTTTAACCATTTCGAACACTTCGTTTACAAATTCTTCCCATGTGTCATAAAATTCTGGCAGAATCATTTCATCCCACGCAAGTACAAGGCAGTTGTTGCAATCTACTATTTTTTGTCTGATTTTTTGATGCCACAACGATCCACTAAACTTTCCTTCATCTACAAAATCTTTGAGATCATCACGTGTGTATTTTGCAACATCTTGTGCATTTTTCCTGTCAATCTTTTTTCGATCCCTTCTCCAAATCAAAATGTAACAAGAATGAGGCAGTGTAAACTTGAAATCTATGTATTCCCATGTGCCGCCAGAATTCAACTCATCGGTTATGTGCATATCATGAGTGTCTCCAAATTTATCTACAAAGGCCAAAATATAGGCATCATCTGTATACATGTTCTGATTCATACTACCGAAATCAAATATCTTACGAATAACGTCTAATTTTATATAGAAAAAACAGTATCTCTCAGTATGGCAACAAAGTACAGCATTGATATAAAAAAGGATGGTAAATTCTATGTGGGTTATTGTATCGAAATTCCACAAGCAAGAGGTCAAGGCAATACCAAAACTGAAGCAATTGCAGATACTAAAGAAGCCATAAAAATCTGTAAATCATACTTAGATTCTAAAAGAAAAACCACTAAAGCAGTTACCGTTACGATTTGAGCCTTCCTGTTTTGGGTTGGCGCGAAGTGCTAGGAGCGCTGAAGAAAAAGGGATTTTATCCATCACGTCAAAGAGGAAGTCACATCATAGTTGAAAATGGTCAAGGTCTTTGGTCTTCAGTTCCACGAAAAGATGAACTTGGAAAGGGATTGCTCTTGTCAATAATAAATGATTGCGGTCTTACCAAAGAAGAATTTTTAGAACTGTTATAGATATAGTGAAATATTTTCCCTAGTCTGATGAGCTTGAATATAGTATGTTTGCAATGTCTAGCATTCCATCAAGTACAGAATTGCAAAATGTATTGATCTCTTTTTCAGAAATTGAGATTTTATTTTTGTGCAAGATAGAACTTACAATGTCAATTAATTCTACAAGAGTTCCTTGGTCGTTGCTTTGATTTTTTGTGTAAAGGACTTTTGCAAGTTCCGTGTTTTCTGAAACATTGTAATGGATCTTCAGTGTTCTGTCAAACTCACCGTTATCAGATATCTTTTGAAATGTCTTTTCCGATGAAACAATGTCAGAAATGGAATCTCCCACTAATGATGTAATGTTGGTATTTTTATCAAACAGCATTGTGATGATGTCTTGTAATGCAACAGTTGGGCTCTTGTCTTCTTTTGCTGATGCTGCAATCTTGATTCTATCTAACACTCCAAGTCTGGTCTTGACTAACTCAGAAATTGTTTTTACTGGGTTTTCTCTGCTTTCTGCACCTCCTATCTCTAGATGCTTAAATGTCAGATCCGAGGGTATGACACGTATCATATTGTATGTGAACTGTAGATTTGTTCTATTTGGATTGTCTTTCTCAAACTTTTTTTCTGCATGTCTAAATGCATGATGAAACAATGTGGTAAAGTCTCCAAATTCTTTGATATTCATAGGAATTATGCCGATTCTTGTTGATGCTCCTGAAGACTTGTCTAGAATTAACATGTCCTTGTATCGGTCATCTTTGTTAATTTGTGCTAATTCATCACATGCTTTGTTCATATAATTATCAATCACTTCCATTACCTTACCATCAGTACGTGTAATCATGTATGCAGAAATCATTTGAGACGTTAGGGCATGCTCGATAAACCCTATACTGATTTGAGTACTCATCACATTGGCAAGAGCAGTCTGAGTTCTTTTGAATAACTTGTGATATTTTTCTCCAGTGGAAATGTCCTCTAGTTTGGAATCAATTTTATCAAATCTTACTCCGGCAAGCTCCTTTGTACTTGCAAAAAGAACTCCTTTTTGTAACTCTGCTTTGAAGTCTACTAGCCCATTAAATTTGGTAATCTCTCCTGAAAATACTTGCATGCAAATTTTACTCAAAGTTGTCTTTCCATGTCCAAATTGTTTTTCAAATCCATTTTGTTCCATCCACGCATAGAGTGTTTTTGTGGACAAATCATGAATCGATGCTGCTCTACATGATTCTTCTCTTGCACTATCAAAATACTGTGAAAAGAACAACACCAGTGACGAAAAGACAACTGCATCCATTTCATTTTCGGTTAACACTTTCCATTGTTGATTTGCAATGATGTGTTTTGACAATAACAACATTGATTGGAATCTAGATTTGTTGTTTTCATTTTGAAAGATATCTATGATATTCTCGGTTGAAATTGTTTGGTTGTTTTTTATATTTTGGTCATCTAGAAAACCAACAAACTTGTTCATGTCTTCTATTATTCTTTTGTGAAAATCAAAGGACGAAGACAAATCATCTAACAAAAAGTCTTTTTTTGAATTCATTAACTTTACAAGAAGATCTTTTTGGTCGGGTGTTATGTTGTTAAAAACAGAGGCAGAATCTTCTATCAGAATCTCTGAAAGGTCCAAAACGAAGTTGTTGTCTTTGATGTTTTTGTACATGGTCTTTCTATCGGTTCGTGATTGAATGTAATCATAGTAAAAAAGAAGGATAATCTCTTTTTTGATGCCAGTTTTGTTGCCAAGTCCTTCACAAATGTCATTTTCTAAATTATTGCCACTAAATAGAATCTTGTCAAAGTAATCTAGTCTGATTTTTTGCTGAATTGGGTTGTTTCGTGCCTCTAGTGCAAATGCAACGATGTTCTTGATTCGGATGTTGGTTTGTATCTGCTCCAATATTTTGGACTCTATTGATGCTAGATTAAATTCAGGCTGCTTTGAGATTATGTCATAACAAATCTTTTCGAACAAAAATAAAATTTAGTTTTACTTCATTACCATTTAATCAATCAATTAGTTTTACTTTTCATTTTTTCAAAGAACGCCGGCACAAATTGTATTTGCAAAAACAAAACGTTGTTTGCTTTGTTTTGCTGTTTGAAATATTCTAACAGTTTCTTTTCGTCTGATGCAACAACAACCGTATCAAACTTTTTAGAATTTCGTGCAATGTTGTAGTGCACATCTGAACTGCCAAGTTCTACTTCGATAACAGAATTAATTTTTGGAATCACAATGTCCGGCCCGTCTTTGAGGTTTTTTATAATCTTGAATCCAGAATTTTCCAATTTCTGTGAGATCCATTCGACATAGAACTGGTGTCTTACGCTCGGTATCTTTCGAGGCTTTTGATACAGAACCATAGGCGCACCTCTTCCCAGCTTTACCTTCTGCACCTCAACCCTCTTTTGATTTAACAATGAATCCACGACTGAGGCATACTTTTTGTCGTTCCATCCGAGGAATTTTCTTCTTTGGCGTACAGGCACGAAAGGCTGTGTTTCTAGAGTCTCTAGAAACAATTTTTCGTCAGGATCGGGTAAAACGGCTGCTTCAGTTACCAAGTCATCAGGAATTTCAGGTTCATGAGAAGACGGCTGGAAATCGTCAGATGTTATCAGAAATGGGTCGTGTCCTATCGTGCAAACTATCGCGTTTTTGTTTGGCAGTTTTACAAAATAGTTTGACAGATATTCTATCTCCACTGGATCAATGAATCCTACAGACTCTGCAATCAACTTGATGTCTTCCTGGTGCTGAAGTCGAAATGATATCTTTGTTCCGGTGTTTTTGAAGATGTCTTTTTCCAGATTGCTCGGTGATTGCGTTATCAATATTATTCCGCATCCTCTTTTTCTTAGTCTTGTTGCAAACTCTGTCGCAGGCCAAGACTCTGTTACAATTAATTTGTGAAGTATTTTTGGAACTAGCAACTGCGCTTCGTCTGCAACAAAGACGTTGGTCAGGTTGTTTGTAGATTCTTTTCTCAGCATCTTTCTTAGAAAATAAATCGTTATGATGTTGTAAATCAATCTCAGCTCAGAGTTGTATGCAACAAGCGAGTCTAGCTCGTGAAGATCAATGATAATGTTTTTCTCGTCAATTGTTGTAAAATCTGGATTTGATTTTGTGCACAGAAAGATTTCCTTCAACGGACTTCTTAGAAAAGGATCCAACCTTACAAGAAGAGCGGTCTTTGTTTTTTGCAGTGCGGTAAGTTTTTCTCTGTTGTATGACTTTATGTTGTAGACTAGTTCTTCGATTGTTCTGCTTTCGTTGATTGTTTCTTGCAATACAAAATTCATCTGGGCTGACAGGTCAGAGTATTCTTTTTCAATTCCTTTGAAGACGGTTTCTCTCAGAAGTTCTTTGATCAGACCGGGGTCGTTCAAGTCAAACGGATTGATTCTGAGATTTTTCCCGACTGCGCAATACTTTGTTTCCTTTTGCAAACCTGGGATAATGTTTTTCCATTCTCCCTCGACGTCTATTATCAAAATCCTAGATCCTGATTTCTCAACCTTTGTTACAAGATTCATTGCAAACCTTGTCTTGCCAGAACCCGTTTGTCCTGAGATCATTGTATGTTTTGTCAAAAGGTCGCTTGGAAGATTGAAAGGAATGCCTTCTGCCGTAGTGCCTAGTTTCATGCCCCAATAGTCCAAAATAGGGCTGTTTTCGAGCCTAAATCTTACTAGTTTGCATCTTGGGCAGAACCTTTTTCCTTGCACATAATTCCCACATAGACAGTACCAGTTCACTACCAGACCTCCGAACAGTACTGGCAGAGCTTGTGCAAGTTCGGCTTTTGCTGCCTCATCACGACTTTTGTTTCTATGTGAAACATGCAAATAATTTCATGACATTTATCGCATTCTCTTTTGCAGTTAGGACACGTCAGCTTTTTGCATATCCTGCATGCTCCGTTGATGTGTTCTGAAATAACTAATGAATTACAGACTTTACATCTTATGAGTTGTTTCACTGTTGTACCTCCATTTTTTCTTTGAAACATTTCGGACATAGCAATTCTGTGTCGAGTAGTTGCAGACATCTTTCGCATGACTTGTTTCTGCACTTGTAACAAACTCCTGGACTATTGTAGAAATTTACCGTGTGTCCGCAGTGAAGCGTGATCATTTCAAATTCTTCTTCCATTTAATCATCCTCTAAAACCACGAACGAGTTACACTTGTCACACATCGGAAAACAATCCCAGAAATGTATTCCGTACGCCTCTCTGTCTCCTCGATATTCCTTGCAACGTGTACAGAATCCTCTCATTACATCGATACTGTTTTCCAATAGAAACTTCGTTGCGTCTGTAATTTTCCGAATTGTTTTACACGCCTTTTATTTTTTTAATTTCTTCTTTCAAAATGAATTCTCTGAATCACTAAATGATTTTGAAGATGGTATTATCATGGATGAAAACACTAATGCTAATTACATTATAGACAGTAATGAACTAAACATGACAACAAGTATTGAAGACAATTCAGGCTCTGCAGATACCAATTATTTAGATGCAATAAATCTGGAAGAGTTATTTGAAATGTTTCTAAACGAGCACTTTGGTGATGATAATCTCGATGAGCAAATTATCAACTTTACAGTTTTTCTTGATTTTCTTAATGAAACAGATTCAATAATAATTGACAATCAAAACGTAACAGAGTCTTGAATATATTATTGCATTATATCCGATATTTTTTGTAAAACACTTGCAGAAATCTCATTGAATTGGGGTGGCTCTTGGGGCATTAGTCTTTCTAAATCTGTTTTCCATCGTCTCTCCATTCTTGAAATACTTTGCTTGAATCTGTCTAGACTAAACTCGTCGCCATAAAGGCTGATCTTCTCTCTTACCAGGGCTGGTTTTAGCTGTATTCGTTTTCCAAAAAGGAAATTCAGATCATATAGATGTCTTGGAGCCGGTGAATAAATTATAGCCCTCACTTTTTCTGCCAAAATTTCTTCAAGTGTCATTGCAGGAATTTTGAATTTTGGTAGCTCATCGTAACCATGTAAGACGTCAAGATTGCTTGAGCCGTCTTGAACGCTTTCACGTAAACTCAAATCAATCTTTACACTGTTTGGATAGTTGTTATATCCTTTGTATTTTACAATAAACTGTCGACTTTGTTCAACTGCAGTTTCTCCTTGTTCTATACCCGTAACATCAACATCCATATCACCAATGCCATCATTCAATAGGGCTCCAAAGTCTGTAGAAATATCTTCAGAACACGTAAAATCAATATCCTCTGAAAACCTGAAATCAGCAAAATGAATTTTTTTGATGGCGGTTCCTCCTTTGAATACCATTTTGTCCAATCTAGAAAAACGCGATATCAAAGAGAGAATGTTTGTAATGGCATAATCTTTTTCTATTGTTCCGATAGGGACATCTTCTTTCTCAGCTAGTTTACGTAATTTTTCATCATCCATTAATGACCCCTCCATCCTAGCAACTCATTTTTTGTCAAGTTTATAATCAATCCATATTCTTTTGAATATTCTATCTTCTCTTTTAGCGCATTGGGATCCAGATATTGATACGGATATCGTTTCAAGTTTGTCAAGATTGTCTTTGAAATATCACTTTGTATTTTAAGAACATCTAATAGATATCCCAGCCTTCTTAAAACAACATTTATGCCTGTCTGTTCTGCAAGGTCCAATACTTTTTTCCATTCCACATCTTTTCTTGCATTCCACATTGCTTTAGTCACTTCAGGAATACCTCCACAATATTGTGGATGCATCAATCCATCTACTATTGTTTTTTCTTTACTTGAAATGTTGAATGTTGTTTTACCTGTTTTCTCTTCTAAAAATCCAAAGAATTTTTTTCTTGATAAAGTGACAAATTCGTATCTTTGATTTCCAAATTTTATGATCCTTTTCTTTTTCCTTTTTGGCGTTACAACAAAAACTGTATTTGGGATCTGCTCTGTCATCCCCCAGAAGTTCATCGCAGTCCAAAAGCCAACATAATACTCATCAATCAGATAAGGCACTATGACCCAAGCTTCTTCGGCCCAGTAACCCTCTATCCCTGCCCTTGCTGGAACAAGCAGGTATTTTCCCTTCTCGATTTGCCTGATTCTGCCTTTTTTCTTAAGGCCGCTAATTACCAGCCAAGCTGAGGCTGATCCTGAACCGAGTATTTTTTTGGCATCTTCTGCAGTAAAGATGCTCGTTCCCTTCTCTTCCAGGCTGAACAAAAGGCGGGTCTCCTGAGGTCCAAGGTTTATATTTTGTGTAACCATCCTATCTTTCACAGATAGTATGTATACACAAATTATATATATTTTATGCTACTATCCTATCTTCACAAGATACTTTGGTTACATGAAATATACAGGTTCCTATAGGTACCATATTTAGGGGTGGAGGAGGTGTCGTTAGTCAGAGGTAGAAAATCCCAGCCATCTGAGAATTCTTTTTGATTCCCTCCAGAGAATAATGGCTGCAATGAGCCCCAATATTGCATACCAGATTATGTAAGATTCATCAAACTGGGCATCCTCTTTTTCTGATTCAACAGAATCCAAAAAGGTAGCTGCTCTTCCTCCCCAGACGTTGTAGGCCTCCAGAGTAACCGTTTCATTGTTCGAAGAGATAATCACGCTGCAGCCAGTCTTGCATCTTCTTTCATACTCGTTACCGTCAACCAGCACCTGCTCAATTGGACCAAAGTTTTCGTCATAATTAATGGTAACTAGATTGCGGTTGTTCTCATTTCTTGTTACATTTAGAATGTTGTCTTGATCAAGATTTACAACAAACAAATGATTAGAGTAAAACTGGAATGTTTGAGTATCAAAGGTATAAGATTTGTTGTCAGCTGTAATTGTAATGTCATATGGCGAGAGGGCTCCCAATCCAAAGTTTAGTGGTATGTCAAGCTCATTCTCGTATATGCTTTGATCAAAAGTAGAATTGTTTTCAAATGTATAGTTTGAATTTGCAAAAAATGTTTCTGTATAGTTTGGAAACCATGTAGAGGTAAGACTGGTCTTTAGATTAACATATCCTGTTCCATTCTTTTTGTTTACATCTTTTACATACATGTCATCAAGTACAATATCAGAAAATCCATCATCTTGTGTATCATGAAGTATTTTTTTGCAGATATAGTCTTGAGTGTATTCTGCTCCTTTTTCAAATTGAGGATTCATTACAATTGAAACAGGTATTTGATTTCTGTATCCTTCTGAATCAGTTGCAATTACTTTTACTGATGTGTGAAATTTTACTCTAGGATAGATATAGTGATAGTCAGTTACATTTGA
>JAJRWR010000025.1 GCA_024276695.1 archaeon | reverse complement strand
TGTAGTGGAAAGATTCTTTGCTTGGTTGAAAAATGGTTTTCACAGAACAAGAATTAGATATGAAAAGAATTGTGATAATTATCTGGGATTTGTATACTTGGCATCAATTATGATGTATTGGAGAGTATTGGGATGAGTTGACTATAATTACAATTACAATCCAGATTGGTTGGTTTACCATGCCTTTGAACCTATACTATAATATTTAATTGAATGCATGAATTTTTTGGATCCCTATTTTTTATTCCTTGACTTTGTTCTCAACAGAACACTACAACATGGACATCTATTTCCAGAAACATTAAAAAAAAGACAACATAAAGAACATCTCTTTTGTCCAGATTGATATCTGGAACCATTAGGAATACTTTTCCCCTTGAGGCTTTCACATACACCTCTACAAGAATATCCCATTATGATTTAATCTCCGCATATAACTTACATTCGCACGTTCCACAATCACTATGATATGGATGTATCAAGCAGTTGCAAACGGTACAATTGTATCTTTTCATTCAATCCCCTCAAATAATTTATGACAGCAAGGACAAGTAGAATATCTAGAAATTAATTCTACATTACATATAACACAATATTTCCTAAATGTATTATTTCCTGAATTCCTAAATTCTGCGTCTGCATCATAGTATCCACAAATACTTCTACAGGAATATTCACTCATCATTTTTTTTCTCCACATCGAAAAAGACACCACAATCTTTGCAAAACACACCATAATTTGCAATATGAACTGCCGTATTACCACAATTAACACAAATTCTAATTGAACGGTTCACTGTATTTTTGTATGGTTCCTGTAGAGTGTTTGTCTGCATCTGCACAAATATTAATAGGAATAGTTCCTATTTAATTGTTATTATTAATTAGGAATCATTATTAATAAATAATAACTATAAATAGGATATTTTGTAGTTTAGAACATGCAGCAATTAGAAGAACTAGTAGCATCATTACGTGAAGAAGGGTTTAGAATTACTCCTCAAAGAATTGCCATAGTAGAATATTTACTAAAAACAGAAGATCATCCTAGTGCAGAGCATATTCACAAGACAATTCAAAAGAGATATCCAATGGTTAGTCTGTCTACAGTTTACAAGACATTAGATCTTCTAAAAAAAAAGAAACTAGTTAGTGAAATTGAAGTTGAAGGAGAAGCAAGGTTTGATGCACATACTGATGAACATATTAATTTGGTTTGTATGAATTGTGGTAAAATTGATGATATTGATGAGGATTCACTAAAAGAAATTCAAAGTAGAGCCGCTAGAAAGTCAAAGTATATGATTGTGAAGGGTAATTTTGAGCTGTTTGGTTATTGCAATAATTGTAAATCAAAATTTAACAAGGGATAATCTAAAATGACTTTTAACTATACTGTAAAAACCCAAAAAAACATAGATGCTGTAGTTGCAGAAATTACATCAAATCTTTCAGAAATAAAATTTGGTGTTCTTGGTACTCTGGACTTTAAGGAGATTTTTGCAAAGAAAGGAATTGATTATCCTAATGAATACAAATTATTAGAGGTTTGTAATCCTCAAGCTGCAAAACAAGCTTTAGATTCTGATCCAAATATTGGACTATTACTTCCATGCACTATTGCAGTTTATGAAAACAATGGAGAAAAATTCATCAGTTTGGCAAAGCCTACTGAATTACTTTCTGTTACATCTAATGTGGAATTAAAAGAAATGGGAAAAGAGATAGAATCTAAACTCATTGATGTTATTGAAAATTCCAAGTAAAATACTATTTTAGACCTCAAAACGGTTTTTGTGTTTTAGTTCAAGACTCTAACAATCACATTTGCATCCTTTACCAAACTTAGGATTACATATTTCACAGTCTAACAAACACTTGTCTTCAGGACAATAACCACAAAACTGTTTTTTCTTTGATTCCAATTACTTTCCTAGTCCTAAATCAGTGATAGATATGGAACCTTTCTTCCATCTTTGTACTATAATTCCAAGTATTGCACCAAATGTTACATGAGCAATCACGGTAATTATAAAAATATTATATCCATCCTTGTATTGTGTTCCAAATGGTCCTACCATAATGATTAGATAGGGAGCTATCATCATTACCATCTCAATTATTATTGCCCAGATCACGCCATACCACCACTTTCCTTTTCCAATTAGTAAAGCATAGATTATTCCAAATGTAGCTCCATTCCAAAAATGCCAAAGACCACCTACCAAAAATGCATCAAGTGGTGCAGAATACAAATTCATTGGAACGCCTGATTGCATTATTACTTGTTTGGCTTGAGATAGTACAATAATTTTTTCAGTTAATAACAATCCCGGAAGAGAGATCATGTTATCCATTGGCATCCATTTTGCAAACATGTAAGCTGGAATTCGTATTGCTTCAAGTACAAATGATGCCATAGTTCCTGCGGCCATCCCAATAAACAATCTATTTGTTAGTCTAGGAAATTTTGAACGTGCAAGTATTCCAATTGCAAAGATTATGACGACTGATGGAATTATTGCAATGTCTCTAAATGCAGCATAAGAAATTATTCCTAGAGGTGGAAGCAAAAGTAAACTTGCTGATGCTCCACTAAGAATAATCACAATTATGGTTAGTCCTAACTCTGTACTTTTTTTACTTCGGGTGGTTTCTGACACGCTGATACTACAAAATTCAAAGTATTTAAAATACAAAGTTCATAGAATCGTAATGACTTTGAAAAATCATAGTAATGCAGTTTGTCTTTGTCCTTTAGATGGAATTATTGAAACAATAGGTAAGAAATGGACCATGCTACTGATAAATGAGATTGGCAATCATGGATCACTCAGATATAATGATCTCTTAGAGGAACTAAAAGGAATTAGCCCGTCAACGCTAGCATCCATGCTTAAGGAGCTTCAAAAAGAGGACATTATATCAAGGGAGGCATTCAATGAAATTCCTCCTCGTGTAGAATACACACTAACAAAACGGGGAAAAGAATTACGTGTTGCCATTATCCCCTTACTGAAATGGGCAACAAAAAAAGGTAATTTCAAAATGCATTGTAATTGTAGTTTATTGAAAAAATAACTGAAACGATATGGGTGAGCAATCAAAGAATTTTCTCATTTCAACCCTACTGTTCTTTTTAGCTGGTCTTTGTGAGATTGGTGGAGGATATCTTGTTTGGCTTTGGTTGCGTGAAGATTTTAGCTGGATATTAGGTGCAATAGGTGGATTTGTATTGTTTCTGTATGGTATTGTTCCAACATTTCAAAAAACTCACTTTCATAGAGTCTATGCAGCTTATGGAGGAATCTTTATTGTAATGGCTATACTATGGGGATGGTTAATTGGGGGTGTACAACCTGATATCTATGACATTATTGGAACTGTAATTGCAGTAATCGGAGTTTTGATAATTTTCTATTATCCAAGAAAAGGTGAGAAGAAATGAGTGAAATTATTCCTTATACTTTGGGGTTATTCTTTTTTGCATCTTTGCTAGAAATTGGTGGAGGATATCTTGTTTGGAAGTGGTTGCGAATTGATAAAAGAAAAATATTCGGAGTGATTGGTGGTTTGGTTTTGTTTTCATATGGAGTCATCATGACTCTACAACCTGAAAACTTTGGTAAAGTCTATGCTTCCTATGGAGGAATCTTTGTCGTATCATCAATAATTTGGGGATATTGGGTTGACAAGAAAAGACCAGACAGATTTGAGATCATAGGCTCAATAGTGGTATTGGTTGGTGTTGCCGTGATGTTTTATTTTCCAAGACAAAACTTGGATTAATTTTATTCAAATCATGTATTATTGCTCCTATTGGATTTAGAAATTCTAAATGCAAATAATACCGTAAATAAAACCATGGCAAATAAAAGTATTCCAATTCCCAAATGAATTGCAACTAAAACTGCCTGTAATTTTAGATCAATTACCAATGCTCCCAAACCAATTTGTGTAATTACAAGTATTGCAGCAAAAGTACTAGTGAATTTTATCTTTCTATCTGTTTTTTTATTGATCCAAACAGAAACAGTTGTTAAAACAACAAATATTCCAGTAGTTACTGCAACAAGTCTGTGAATCCATTCAATAAGATATTCTTCAGAAGGCATTATTCCATTAGGACATAAAGGCCATTCAGGACAAGTCAGACCTAGTCCAGCAGCTGAGACATATCCTCCAACAAACATTAGGGAATACAAAATGATTAGAGTGGATAATGCAAGGTATTGAAGTATCAATTATTTCTTCTCCGAGAAAACTTTAGTGACTCTCATGAATTTTTTCATTAACATAGAATTCCCAAATACTGCTCCATCACTAATAATCCATCCAAGTGCAGCTAATCCCGGCGTAAGAATTAATGAATTTGTAATACCAAACAATATTCCAGCAGCTAGAGGAATTGTAATTGCATTATATGCAAATGATATTGTTAAATTCTGTTTTATTTTCTTTAAAGAATATTCCCCAATCTTTAATACAAAAACGACATTTTGCAGATCACTTTTCATAAGTATCACATGACCTGCAGCCATTGCCACATCAGTACCTGATCCGATAGCTATTCCCACATCTGCCTGAGTTAATGCAGGGGCATCATTAATACCATCTCCAACCATTATCACCTTTTTTCCTTGAATTTGTAATTTTTTTACTTCATATGCTTTTGTTTCAGGTAATACTTCAGATAATACACTATCAATTCCAAGCTCTTTTCCAACAGTATTTGCAGTTCTTTTATTATCACCACTCATTAGAATTATATTTTTACCCATGTTTTTAATTTCATTAATTACTTGTTTTGCATTAGCTCGGAGAGTATCTGCAACTGCTATAATTCCCACCAATATATTATCCAGTATTACAATAATCACAGTTTTTCCATCTGACTCTAAAGTTGAAATTTTGTTTTCCATTGTTTGTGAAATCTTAATTTTATGATATAACGGGCCTCCAACAAATATTTTCTTTCCTGAATAATTTGCCAAAACACCTCTACCAGATATTGCATTAAAATCAGAAAGTTCAAGTGCTGTAATATTTTCTTTTTCTGCTTTTTTTACTATTGCGTGTGCTATTGGATGCTCTGATTTTACTTCCACAGAATATGCCAACTGTAAAACTTTTGATTCATCATAATTTCCATTAGAAATTATATCAGTCACTTCAGGTTTACCTTTAGTTAAAGTCCCTGTTTTATCAAAAATTAGAGTATCAATTGATGATAATTTTTCAAGATATTCTCCGCCTTTGATCAATATTCCCTGTTTTGTTCCCTTGTCAATTCCAAGTGATACTACCATGGGTGTTGCTATTCCAAGAGCACAGGGACAAGAAACGACTAGAATTGTAGCAAAAACTGTCACAACAAAAGAAATAGACTCTTGTGCTACAAGTAACCAGTAAAGAGAGGCAGAAATAGCAATAAGAAACACGATGGGTATGAAATAGCGTATAGCCCTATCTGCAATCCTTTGAACATGTGCCTTTGATGTTTTAGCATTTTCTACCATTCGTACTATGCTTGCAAGTACAGTATCTTGTCCTACTTTGTTTGCTTTGAATTGAAGATAGCCATTTGTATTAATTGTACCTCCTACAATTGTATCTCCCTCTTTTTTATCTACAGGTATTGATTCTCCTGTGACCATGGACTCATCTACTGCAGAATATCCTTGTGTAATAATTCCATCAGTTGGAATTTTTTCACCTGGCTTGACTATAACAATATCATTGACCTTGATTTCGTCTGCATCAATTTGTTCTTCTTTACCGTTTTGTAGTACTGTTGCAGTTTTTGGTTTTAATGCAAGGAGTTCTTTTAATCCTTCAGATGTTTTTTGTGTGACTCTACTTTCAATGTATTCACCAAATGTAAATATGGTTAGAACAGATGTTGCTGCTTCAAAGAAGGGGGCATTAGATCCTACGAGTGTTGCAATCAAGCTGTAAAGATAGGCTATTGTAGTGCTAAAAACAACTAGCGTGTCAACAGTGAATGCCTTTTTTTGTTTAACATTATTATAAAAATTAGTATAAAATGGTTTTCCAAGTAATATTTGAACAGGAGTAGCCAAAACTAAAAGTACAATATTAGTAATATTGGAATCAAGGAATATCTCAAGTAAAATAATTGTTATAGTTAAAGTAAATCCGAGGATAATCAAATATTTTGTTTTTGAATTATTTTCTGTAAAACTCTCACAACTAGTACATTCTATTTCCTGTTTTTGCATTGATATCACTGATTTTTGTAATGAATACAGGCATAGATTCCAGTTGCAATGTCTGATAAAATCTTGTCACTTTGGTTAAGTAGTTTTTCGACATTTTTATCAGCTAAACTGTAGAATCTATTCTTTCCGTTTCGTCTATTTGTAACAAGACCGCATTCTTAAAGGCAGGCCAAGTGATTTGAGATATTTGACTGGCTCTGATCTAGATATTTGGCAATTTGTGTGACTGTTTTTTCCTCGTCTCTGAGTGATTCAAGGATAGATAGTCTAGTTATGTCCCCAAAGCCCCGAAATATTTTTGCTTTCAAATTTAATCTTTTTTCTTGTTGCTTTAACACATTATCAATTGATGATATGAGTATATTTAATTATTTCTTTGACCATTTTCTCATCCATCCAAGTAAATCAGTAATTGATTCAATTAGTTCTTGACCTTTTTTGGTTAGTTTGTATTCTACACGTGGTGGAACTTCTGCAAATGTTTCTCGCTCCAAGATTCTCTCAAATACTAGTTCAGATAGCCTTGTGGATAGTGTCTTGTTACTAATTCCTTTGAGAGATTCTTTGAGCTGTCTGTACCTTACGGATTCTGTTATACAACAAAGTGGAAGAGTTCATAGTTTCAATGACTAAAGAAGAATCTATTTGATTGCAGTTACATGGATTTTTGAGCTGTGTACAATAGTATTTGAAACACTTCCCAGAAGCATTTGCTTTATCATGTCACGTCCTCTTGCACCAATTATAATAAGATCAAATTTTCCTTTTTGACTAAAATCAATAACCTCTTTTGCCTCAGATCCAAACACAATTTCCTTTTTGAATTTGAGAGTTTTTCATTACTTGATTTTTTGCAACGTCAAAGAATTTCTCTACTTTTTTTAATTCATTTTGTGTTTAAGACACATAAATTAAATTAGGATTATCAAAAGCTGTACGCAAAACATACATAGCAATAATTAAAGAGTTACATTTTTTTGCAAGAAAGATTGCCTTTGCTAAGGTTATGGGATTACAATCATTCTTCTACTTCATTTACAATAATTTTTCCAGTCATCCAAGGGTGAAGTGCACAATAATAATCATATTCTCCAGAATCAGTAAAGGTAAATTCCCATGATTTATTTACCATCATCATTCCGGAATCAAAATTACCATCAGGATTGTTGGGGGAACCGCTAGTTACTGTATGAGCTGCAGAATCAACGTTATTCCAAGAAACAGTATCACCAACCCAAATCTCTAACGAGTGTGGAAGATAACATTCATCAGTTAGATCACATCCCGGAACCCCACTTTCTTTGGCAATAGATACATTGTAGGTTTGAGAAGCAGGCATATTTATTGTCGTTTCGTCATGTTCAGTTACTTCATCATGAACCATTGACTCTTTATCCATTAATTCAATCATGTATTGTTGATGTTTTTCCATCAATTCAATCATTGTAGCATCAAATTCTTCATCACTCAGTTTTGAAGACAATAATTCTTGCATATCTGTAACATGCTCATTCATCAAGTTGATCATCTTTATTCTAGTTTCAGGATCCTCCATCATCTCCTGCATCATTTCTGAACCCATCATTCCATTACCCATCATCTGTTGTATCTGAGCCATAGCTTCAGGATTTTCAGTCATATGACCCAATAGCTGCATTCGAAGATCAGTATCTTGAACCATAGGTACTGCCATGCCCATCATAAAATCATGATTTGTTTTCATTTTATCAATCATTAATGATATATGTTGAGGATCATCTTGCATCCATTGATTCATGTGTTCAGTATCTTGAATCATAAATTCCATCAATTCATTTCTAAAAGTAGTATCTTGCATCATTTGTATAGTATCTTGAATCATCAAATTGGCCCAGTCATTTCTGAAATTAGGATCATGCATCATTCGTTTCATTTGTTGAGGAGTCATCATAGTAGATGGCATTACCTGTGAACTTGAAAATACTCCATAACCAATACCTATTCCTACTACAAGCACACCAATTGTTATTGCAATCCACAGGTTTTGGTTTACCATGATAAAATTTTTCAGATTCCTCTTTTAAATCAACTAGATGTTATCAATGATGAATCATAAACGTATCATTTATTATCCCAAATTACATTTAATGTACCTTGAAAATTTTAACAATATTTCTGAAAGATCCTTTCTGAGTAGAGCATAAATATTCTTTATCTGATAGTCATAATCATAAATTCCTATTCCTGTTTTGGAATCAAGCTTTTGATTCATGAAATAGCATATGTGAAAAAGGGATCTAACTAATTTAGGAGGGGCCCTCGAGGGGAATCGAACTCCTGTCCGAGGATCCACAATCCTCTATACTAACCACTGTACTACGAGGGCCACAAAAAAAGAAACTTGTTCATCCAGTAATAATCTTTAAGATTTTGTTGGGAATCGGACTGTAGATTTATTATTGACTAGGTCAGTATCTATGTATGCGAAAATGGTGGATTGCAATGGCAATATCTATAGGACTTGTTTGGATAGGTACAAACTATTTTCTTCCATGGGTACAATAAATTATTCAATCAAATTCGATTAGCCTCAATCAAATAATGAAATTATTGGTATCATCATAGCGATCGCTTTAAATTTGTTGTATCAGGGTATTTTTCGACATGAGAAAAGGATTCATTACAAATAGACTACGTTCTAGCAGAAAAACAGTAGATATTCCTATTGAAAATAAAATAGAAACCATCCAAGGGGAGGAGTTTGTATGGGTTGATTTACAAAATCCAGATAGAAAAGATGTTGAAAAATTAGCTGAAAAATACAAGTTCAATGCATTAAACATTGAAGATTGTATGACCAAATTTGAGCTTCCAAAATTAGATAGTTATAATGACCATTTCTTTGTAATTCTTCATTTCCCACCATTGGCACAAAAAATTGGAATATCAAAAAATAGTCAATTATCAATATTTGTAGGAAAAGACTTTCTAGTTACTGTTCATCAAGGAGATCTCAAACCATTAGTAGAATTAGTCAATATTTGTAAATCAAGTTCAGACCAACAAAGGAAAAAAAGGCTATTAGGGAAATCTTCAGGATTATTACTTCACGAGATCTTAGATGTATTAGTAGATGATCTGTTACACATATCAAGAAAGATTATTGCAAATTTAGATGAAATTGAAGACAGGGTTTTTGATGAAACAAAACCAGTAGCAAGAAGTATTGCATTACTTAGAAGAGAAATTAACAGATTAAGAAGGATAGTAAATCCATTAAAGAAATTTGTGTTAGAAATAGCAAAAAATGTTAAAAGGTTTTCAGGAAGAGACGATGATGAACTTACATTGTATTATGATGATGTAATTGATCACATTGACAAAGTAATTGAAACATTAGAAGAATCAAGGGAAACCATGGAAATTTACAAAGATACAGATTTCGTGTTAAGTACTGAAAAAACAAACAAAGTTCTTGCAGTTCTGACAATAATTTTTACGTTAGCAATTCCATCTACTGTGATTGGCACATTTTATGGAATGAATGTAGATTTGCCAGGAGGAATTGGGAATGATTCTTTGATTTTAGGACCATTTACAACATTCATAATTGTGATTGTCGCATCAGCGATTCCTGCAATCATGATGTTTGTATATTTCAAAAAATTAGGCTGGATCAGTAGTTAAAAGAAAAATCTGTGAATCTACACATAAAAAATAAGCTTAGATAAATACAAGATAATTTAACCTAAATCATGGGGAAAATTAGAATTAGAATTGGTAGAGGAACTGGAACTATCGAAGTTGATGATGATCCTAAAAAATGGTCTGGGGACGAATTCAAAAAAGTCCAAGAAGCAAGGAAAAAAGCATCAGCAAATAGAATGGTTCACACAGGTAGAGGAACTGGTTCAAGAAAGCTAGGAGATATGCCTGATCCAAAACCTAGACCTTCAACAGAAGGAATGACTAGGGTTACAGGTAGAGGAACTGGTTCAAGAAAGAGTAAAAACAAAGGTTCACAATAAAAACCTAGATTTTTAATTTTTATAGTTTCATCGTTAGAGGTTATACTTTAAATTTTGATGTCTGGATTTCCAGATTTTAGATTGTCCCAATCAGCAAGGAAATTTTCCAAACCAATTTTTGTTAAAGGGTGCAACATCATTTTGTCCAATACTGCAGGTGGCAAGGTTACAACATCTGCACCAATTTTTGCAGCATCAATTACATGTAAGGGATGGCGCACACTTGCAACAAGAATTTGAGTGTCAAAATCATAATTTGAAAAAATCTCTTTAATTTCCTTAATTAGATGCATTCCATCTTGTCCAATATCATCTAATCTTCCAATGAATGGACTAACATATTTCGCACCAGCTTTTGCAGCAAGTAAAGCTTGGTTTGCAGAAAAGATCAATGTAACATTAACAAGAATATCTTCTGATGAAAGTGATTTACATGCTTTTAGACCATCAGGAGTCATTGGAACTTTTACAACAACATTTTTTCCATATTGACGAAGACGTTTACCTTCTTCCATCATTCCAGAATATTCAGTACTGATAACTTCTAAACTTACATCACCTTTGATAATTTTTGTAATCTCTTCCATTGCATCCTTTGGATTACCTCCTTCTTTTGACATAAGTGAAGGATTCGTAGTGATTCCATCTAACAATCCCATGTCATTGAATTTTCTAATTGATTCAAGATTAGCAGTGTCTAGAAAAATTTTCATAATTTTTTACTCCTAATTTCTTTGACTTGTTTTGCCATATTAAAAGATGTTATTCCATGTTTTTCTAAGAGTAATGGAACTTCGTTATCTCGAGCAGACTCTCCAAACATATCCTGAGCTCCAATTCTCATTATTGGTACAGGATAAGATTCGGAAACAGATTCCGCAACTGCTGAGCCCATTCCACCAATAATGTTATGTTCTTCAGTAGTTACAATACAACCAGTTTCTCTAGCAGCTTTTTCTAAAATTTCATTGTCAATCGGTTTTATTGAGAACATATCTAAAACCCTACAAGAAATTCCTTCTTGTTGTAAAGATTCAGCAGCTTCCAAAGCCATTCTAACAGTAATACCACATGCAGCAATTGTGCAATCAGAACCATCTTTTAAGGTAATTCCTTTTCCAATTTGAAATTCTTGAGATTCGGAATGAACTAAAGGAGTTTTAGATCTTGCCATTCTCATATAAAATGGCCCATATTCTCTTGCCATTAATTGGGTTAATTTTGAAACTGCAACGGTATCAGCAGGTATAAAAACCCGAAAATTTGGAATTACTCTCATAATTGCAATATCTTCAATTGTTTGATGGGAACCCCCATCAGGCCCTACAGAAAGACCTCCATGAGATGTAACTAATTTTACATTAAGGCCTTTTTTTCCAGGAGGTGACGGATAAGCAATATTGTTTCGAATTTGATCAACAGCTCGTCCAGGTAAAAATATAGCATAAGTACTAGCAAAAGAAATCTTTCCAGATACAGCCAATCCAGCAGAAACTGTAACAAGATTTGCCTCAGCGATCCCTACATTAAAGAATCTGTCAGGGAATTCTTTTCCAAATCCAGATGTCTTTAGTGAATCAGTAGTATCTGCACCCAAAACGACAACATTAGAGTTTTCTTTTCCTAGTAGAATTAATGATTTTGAATATTCTGAACGCATGTCAGTCATCACTAGATCATTCAAAGATAGCCTGCCTCCTGTGCAATTTTTTTTATTTGTTCTTGTTTTTCCCCAATTACATGCAATCCAATCCATTTGTTTACTAATTCAGAACCACCTAGATCATTTGCTTTATCAAGTAATATTCGTCGTCTAGATTTCAAAACTTCTGTTCTGAAATCTCTGATAGATACTCTAACATCTTGTTGACCAATTATTGCCCCACCACCAACAAATGCACGTGCACCATCAGCAAATACAGAGCCAATATTTTCAAGATTTATGCCACCATCAGCCTCAATATAGCCTGTAAAATTATGTTCTTTTAGAGTAGAATTTAACCTAGACATTTTTGCGTGTGTGTCTTCAATGTATTTTTGACCAGATTTTCCAGGTACAACAGACATTACAATTAGTTGATCAAGGGACTGTAAGAATTTGTAAGACCATTCAGGTAATTCAGTATCAGGATTTATTGAAAATCCAATACCTACTTGATTTTGTTTTAACAAATCATGAATTTCTCCAAAGCTAGATTCATCGGTGACTTCTGCATGAACTGTAACTATATCACTACCAGCATCTATGTAATCTTTAACATATTTCACTGGTTCATTAATCATCAAGTGGGTGTCAAATGGAATTACTGTTAATGGTCTTAGTTCTTTGATTTTGGTATGATCAAAAGTTTTTGTTGGAACAAACTGTCCATCCATTACATCCAAATGAATATAATCAGCTCTACCAGATACACATCGTTTAATTTCATTTTCTAAATTTGTCATGTCACCAGCAATAATTGATGGTGCAATCATAAATTGAGAATCTAATTCAAGATTGATTATTGGGACAACATCAGAATCAGGAGCTTTTCCATGCCATTGAGGATTATCTTCCATGTGCTCTACAGACTTTCCTTTGATGGTTCTTGAAATTATCATTGTAGGAACTCCTTTGATAGTATTTGCTTTTGCAATAGCTGCATCAATTTGTTCAACTCTATGTCCATCAATTTCAATCACATTCCAACCAAATGATCTCCACTTATCGCCTGTTTTCCATCGTGATGCATCTTTCCACATTTCAGAAAAATCATCACCTTCCAATTTTTCATCAAGTGGCATAACTTTTTCAGTGTATGAATCCTGTTGAATGAAATTTCTATCTAGAAAAGCAGTAAGATTACCTATTTTGTATTTTGAAGCTGTCATTGCAGCTTCCCAAACTTGTCCTTCATCAGATTCTCCATCTCCAATTATCGTATAGATGTGATGATTTTTGGAATCAATTTTTGCTGCAAGTGCAATACCAATAGAATAAGACAAGCCCGTACCCAATGAGCCTCCACAGAATTCCACCCCAGGGCATTTGAGGTCAGGATGTCCTTGGAGTTTGCTTCCAAATTTACGTAAGGTTTCAATTTCAGATTCCGGAAAATAACCAGCAACTGCCATATTGGAAAATAATCCGGGAGCAGCATGCCCCTTTGATAAAACCAAACGATCTCTATCTTCCCATTGTGGATTTTTAGGATCAAATTTCAGATATTTGTTAAATAAACAACCTAAAATTTCGGCCATAGAAAATGAACCACCGGGATGACCAGAGCCAGCAGCATTGGTTCCTTTGATGACTAATTTACGGGCTCTTAGAATATTTTTCTTAATTTTATAATAATCAAGTCCCATTTGCAACGTTATACTTGTAAATTGAATAAAAATCTACTTCTAAAAGAAAAATATTGATTGTAAAACCCAAGGGTCAATGTATCTCAAAGAGAGATTTGACTTTTCATAATGTTAAAGATGATTCTACTTTATCTAACAAAAATTTTAAAAATGCAGATAATGGTTTTGTTCCATACTTTGCATTCCATTCTTTTACAAGTTCATCATAAAACTTCCATTCAGATTCATCTTTTTTAAGATGAGATACCATCATTTTTTCAAATTCAACAAGATCCCAATCTACAGGACACATCATACTAATCATTTGAGATAATTTTCCATTTTTCATTTCAAATGGATATGATTTACACACTCCAGGTTTGAAATCATTAACAGTACACCTAAAGACGTCTTTTGTTTCTTCAAGAAATTCACATCCACCATTTTTTTGTTTCAAGGCAAGATCTATCAAACCTTCTTTTACCTTAATTCCCAGAGAATAGTCGTTTGCACCATAAATCTCTAGAAAATTTTCAGGTGCCAGCCCCAATCCAACTGAAAGTCTGTGAATATCATGAGCATTTACAAAAATCACATATTCTTTACAGCAATTTGTATGACATGAAATACAGGGAAATTCTCCAGTTTCAGTATGACTAAAATTGTGATCATCTACAAGTGATGTCATAAATAATAAAAATGAATTTCAGGTATTAAGTTTGTAAAATTTTAATTTGATCGTTACTTTACATTATTATGGAAATTAAAGAAAATATTCCAATTGTATTGTTTGATAATCAGTGTTATTTGTGTATAAAATTTGCAAAAATAGTTAATTTTTTTGCCAGAGATAAAATCACAATTGTAGGACATTATTCAGAATTTGGGGAAAAAATTAGGGAAACTATTTTGGATGAGTCAGCATTGAAGATGTTTTGGTTTATTAGTCAAAAAAGAGCATACGGAGGAAGAGCAGCGTTACTTCCATTAATAAAATCAATTTTATCTGAAAAAACAAAAAAATCATCAATGTCTATGATTGATGATGAATGTAAACAAGATTGTAAAACAGTAAAAACAGTGTTTGTAAGATCAATAAGTCTGATTACAAATAGTAAGATAATAGATCTATAGTAAATCTAAATAATACTTTAAAAAAGAGAATTTTATAATGAAGGTAAAAACTGAAAGTTCTGTAAAAAAGAAAACAGATCTTTTATGTGGATTTGTATTAGAAAATTCTAACAAAGTTACAGGATTACCAAAATTTGATACTAAATCAACATTGGCAATTAATCAATCTCTAAAAGATATGGAAGGAAAATTAGGGAAACTTAGTATAATTCCAATGCCTGGAAAAAAACCAGTACAAAGAGTCCTACTTGCAGGGATAGGTAAAAAAGAGAATCTGACAAAAGATACTATCAGATTTATTTCAGGAAAAATTGCACAAAAAGTAAGAGAGTTAAAATTATCTGAATTTTCAATTATAGCACCTCCAAGCTTTGTAATAGAACCAATTTCTGCAGTTTCTCAAATCATTGAAGGTTCAAAGATGGCTCTTTACAAATTTGAAAAATTCAAAACAGAAAAAGTAGAACCGTCTCCAAATCTCACCATCATTGTTTCAAAGTCAAACAAAATTTCAAAAGCTGCCAAAATAGCGGAGATTGTGGCAGATGGTGCAATATTTACTAAGAATATTGCCAATTTGCCTCCAAACGAATGTACCCCTACAACATTAGCAAACTTTGCAAAAAGCATGTCTAAAAAAAATAAAATGAAATGTAATATTATTTCAAAATCAGAATTAAAGAAAAAAGGATTTGGTGGAATTTCAGCAGTAGGTCAAGGAAGTGATAATCAGCCAAAATTAATTGTTCTAGAACATAGTCGTGGACGAAAAAATGACAAACCAATTGTACTAGTAGGAAAAGCAGTAACATTTGACACGGGAGGTATTTCGTTAAAACCGGGAGCTGCAATGGATGAAATGAAATTTGATAAATGTGGTGGGTGTACAGTTCTAGGAATTATGAAAGCTATTTCTGAATTAAAACTTCCAATTAATGTTGTCGGCATTGTTCCTTCAGTTGAAAATATGCCAGGAGGGGAGTCGTATAGACCTGGGGATATCATAAAATTATATAATGGAAAAACTGCTGAAATTTTAAATACAGATGCTGAAGGTAGATTGATTTTGGCAGATGCATTAGCATATGGAGAAAAACATTATTCTCCAAAGGCAATCATTGATTTTGCAACGCTTACAGGTGCATGTATTGTAGCATTAGGTACCAATGTAGCAGCAATTGTATCAAATGATGAAAAACTTACAAAGAAAATCAATGAATCTTCTAAAAGAACAACTGAAGAAGTTTGGGAGTTACCATTGAATCAAGACTATATGGATATGATAAAATCAGATATTGCAGATATGAAAAATGTCGGCATAGGAAGAGCAGCAGGGACAATTACTGCAGCTGCATTTTTGAAAAATGCAATTGAAAAAACACCATGGACACATATTGACATTGCAGGAGTTGCATGGACACAGGGATCTACAAAAGAAAAATCATACAACCCAAAAGGAGCTACAGGTTTTGGTGTAAGATTAATTTTAGATTATTTGCAAAATTTGTAAAATTAGTAGCCTCTGCTATTTCTATCAGGTGTTCCAATATTTGGATTTCTCCAACCATGTTTCTCCATCATATGATTTAGTAATCTGATATCATTATCATATATTTCTCCACAAACACTACAATTAGGCATTGAATTCATATCAATCCAATTAATTGGATATTAAAAGATTGATTGTAAAGTAGAAAATGCCAGCACCGTTGCTTCCCAAGAGCTCTCGCATCTTAGTAGCACAACAGCGACGTCAGGTTTGACTTCCAAGTTCGGAACGGGATTGGGTCGCACCCTAACGCTATGGCCGGCTTGAAATTTCATGTCAAATTCTCATCTATTAACGTAACGCCAGATTTGAAATAGGCTCAAAATAGGTATAAAGCAAAGAAAATACCGGATTACAACATGACTCACAGGGTAGCAGTTTTAGATCAAGATCTATGCCAGCCACAAAAATGCGGTCTAGAATGCATCAAATATTGTCCTGTCAATAAATCAGGTGCAGAATGTATCACGATTAACGAAGAGTCAAAGAAAGCCCAAATTGATGAGGATATTTGTAATGGCTGTGGAATTTGTGTCAAAGTGTGTCCATTTGATGCAATTACGATTGTAAATCTTGCTAGTGAGTTAGCTACAGATAAAATTCATCAATATGGCATGAACTCATTTAGACTTTACAAATTACCTACTCCAAAAAAAGGTGAAGTTGTAGGACTTTTAGGAAGAAATGGAATGGGGAAAAGTACAGTTGTGAATATTCTATCAGGGAATCTAAAACCAAATTTAGGCAGATATGAGAATCCACCTGAATGGGATGAAATTTTAAAACATTACAGTGGAATGGAACTTAAACAACATTTTGAAAAGATTGAACAAAAAGAAATTCGTGCATCAATCAAACCACAACAAGTACATCATATTTCTCAAGCATTTGATGGAACAGGGAAAGAACTTCTTGATAAATATGATGAACGCGGAGTTTCAAGAGAATTAATCAAAGAATTAGGATTAGAAAATTCAATGGAGCAGAGTTTAAAGGAACTAAGTGGCGGAGAATTACAAAGAATTGCAGTAGCTGCAGCTGCATCAAAAGATACAGAGTTTTACTTTTTTGATGAACCATCATCATACAATGATGTTTTTCAAAGAACGGGTGTTGCACGAGTAATACAAAATCTAGCAAAGATGGGGAAAAGTGTGATGGTGGTAGAACATGATTTGACTCTATTAGATTTTCTAAGTGACTACATCGAAGTATTGTATGGAGAACCTACAGCATATGGAATTGTTTCAAATATTTTATCCACCAAAGTGGGAATCAATGTTTTTCTTGATGGATATTTACCAAACGAAAATGTTAGGTTTAGAGATAAGAAATTTTCATTTGATGTGTCATCTTCTACCACAGATATTTTTCAGGAAGGAAGTGATATTGTCACATATCCAAAACTAGTAAAAAGATATCCTTCATTTTCAGTGGAAATTGAGCCTGGAAAAGTAAGAAAAGGTGAAGTTGTAGGCATTATGGGTGCTAATGCACTAGGTAAAACAACTATGATGAAAATGATAGCTGGAGTTGAAAAACCAGATTTTGGTAGTGTAGATAAAAAAATTAAGATTGCATATAAACCACAATATCTTCAAAATGATCTTGATGTTGAAGTAATCTCAATTCTAGACAAAGCAAATGGAGATCCTGTTGAAGGAAGTATGGAAGAAGAACAAATTCTAGATCCATTAAAAATTAAAAAACTATACAACAAATCAATCAAAAATCTTTCTGGAGGAGAACTACAAAAGGTGGCAGTTGCATCATGTTTATTACAAAAAGTGGATTTATATGCATTAGATGAACCTTCAGCATTTTTAGATGTGGAAGATAGAATTGCAATTGCCAAATTTCTACAAAAATTTGTTCGTTCTTTTGGGAAATCAGCAATCATTATTGATCATGATTTACAATTGATGGATCTTGTTTCAGATACAATGGTAATATTTGAGGGAGAATCAGGTTCTGTAGGTAAAGCAACATCACCTATGCCAAAAGCCGATGCGATGAATAGATTTCTAAAATCGCTAGACATGTCATTTAGACGAGATGAAAAAAGTCTAAGACCAAGAGTAAATAAATTAGAAAGTAGATTAGACAAGGATCAAAAAACAACTGGAAATTTCTATTACAAACATTGACTCGAATGTTAAAAAAAGCACTAGAAAATGTGCTCACAGAAAAAGAAAGTGATGAATTAATTTCTGCATTTGATCAAATAGGGGAAATTATTATTGTAAGAATTCCCGATTCATTATTATCTAAAAAGAAAATTATCGGGAAAACACTATTAGATCAAGTGAAAATTGTTAGAAGTGTATTCTATCAGGCTTCAGCAGTAGAAGGTAATTTTCGTACAAGAGATCTAGAGATTCTTGCTGGTGAAGATAATACAGAAACAAAATACAAAGAATTTGGTTGTAAATTTAGGGTAGATGTCAAAAATGCATTTTTTTCACCTAGACTATCTACAGAAAGGGAAAGAATTACTAATTTAGTTCAAGATGGAGAGATAGTGACCAATATGTTTGCAGGAATTGGGATGTTTTCCATCATGGCTGCAAAGAAAAAAAAATGTACTGTGTATAGTTTAGACATCAATCCTGTGGCTTCAAAATTATGTGAGACAAATATCAAACTAAACAAACTTGCGGGCAATGTAATTTCAATAAATGGAGATGCATCTGAAATAGTTAATAATCAATTGGAAAACAAATCAGCTAGAACATTGATGTTGTTACCTGAAAGATCTGACGAATTTTTAGAATCTGCAATTAAAACAACCAAAAATGGAGGTATCATTCATTATTATTCACATATTCATGCAGATAAAAAAACAGATGCTGGAAAACTTTCTGAAGAACACTATCTTAGTGTTACATCTGTAAAATCAGAAATTTTAGATTCAAAAATTGTACGAGCAGTTGGTCCAAGATATTATCAAACAGTTGTTGATGTAAAAATTTCTAAATAAATTAATCTTCAGACGTTATTGAAGCAGGTGAAGGTTTTGTTGTTGCCATTACATAACCAATCCATGCAACGACTCCTAGAATTCCTCCAGCAATCATCAATATGGATAATTGTAATACAATTGGACTCCATTCAGATAACATTAGCAAGTATGCATAAAGGAAAAAACCACCAATGCAAAGTACAAAAATTGTAATACCCATTCCTTTTCGCTTGTCCATGGCGAAGAATTTTTTGTGAGTTATTTATTGGTTTGAACTATTGTAATTCAATAGCCATAAGATATGCATCTTCGCCATCTCTGTAATAAGCGTTTAATTGTTGTCTAATTACAAATCCTTGTTTTTCATATAATCGAACAGCCTCCGTATTACTACATCTTACTTCCAAATAGAATTCATCACACTTTCTTAATTTTACACCATTAACTGATTCTTCAACAAGTGCATTTCCAATGCCTTTTTTTCTGTGTTCCTCAACAACGGCTATAGAAACAACATGACCTTTTTTGACAAAACCTAATTTCTTAAAATTTGAAAAACCGAATTCAGTTTTACACATTATGTACCCTACATATTTCCCTCCAATTTCTGCAACAATAAAGGCCTCTGGAAGTTCAGCAAGTAAGCTTTCATAGAAATAATCAGAATAGTGTTCAGGCAGGGTTTTCAAATTAATTTCCATTACAGAAATTAGATCGCTTGGTTCTGCTCTTCTAATATTACAATTCCCTAATTGTCTAAGAATAACTTGCATGATAGTATGTGATATTATCAATATTTAATTTTAAACCAAAAGACCATTTAATGGAAAAAATATAGTCTTAAAGAGATGGAAGATCCCTCACAAGAAGACATTATTTCGTTGGTCAATTCAATTTTTCAGGTTAGTGACTTTACAAAAACTGAATTTTCATTAGAGTTTAGAATAGAAGATAGAGATTTCAAATCAAAATTTGAAGGTCTAGCTAGAAAATTAGAAGATATGAGATATGTTTGTAAATTAGAAAAGATGGAAACAGGGGGACTATACGTCATTATTCAAAAATTTTCTCCAAAAAAACAGAGGAGATGGATGAGTACTGCTTGGACTCCAAGAATATTGTTTGCTATTGTTATTTCATTTGTGATGATTGACGGATATTACAGAACTTCAGGTACAAATTCAATTGTAGAAATTGGAGATCCTCTTGAAATGGCAGCAATTTACACATTATCATTATTAGGGATTTTAGGAGTCCATGAACTAGGTCACATTATTGCTGCAAAAGCCCATGGATTAAAAACGACTTGGCCATATTTTATTCCAGGACTTCCAGTAATCGGCATCCCAACATTTGGTGCATTTATTCAATCAAAAGGACTTACAATTAATCGAGAAATATTATTTGATGTTGCTATTGCAGGACCTATCGCAGGATTAGTAATTGCCATAATAGTTTCAATTTATGCTGCATATACAGCGCCAATTTTAGATCCTGAAATTGCAGCAGGATTATTTGAAGATTCCAGATTAATCGAATGGAATCAAGGAGAACCATTATTGATGACAGCAAGTTTAGCTTTGTTTGGAAAGGGAGGATCAGGATATGAAGTGATAATGACTCCAGTAATGTTTGCGGCGTGGATTGGATTCTTAATTACATTTTTGAATTTATTGCCTGCATGGCAATTGGATGGAGGACACATGGCAAGAACATTACTTGGAGTAAAACTGCATAGATATGCAACTTATGGGAGTATGGCAATTCTTATTTTGTTAAATTATTGGTTAATGGCAATTTTGATCTTCATAATGAGTGCAAGAAGTCCTAGTGCAATGCCATTAGATGATGTTTCTCCACTCTCAAGAAATAGAAAACTTGCATATATTGGAATCATTGTTCTAGCAGTTTTGTGTGCACCTCTACCATCAGATTTTTTGTCTGCTCTTTTACCTTAACAAAAGTCTTGCACCATCAGTAACCACTGCAACTTTCTGACGTGCCCCTTGTGTTTTAAGAATATAGTCCATGGAATATTTTATTCCCTGCATAGAAATCATGTTCAGTTTCTTTGCATAAAATTCAGGCAAAATTGAAACTAGTCCAATTTGGAATTTCTTTTGTACTTCAGAAAGAAACAGTAAATCTTCCATTCCGTCAATGTATTTGGTAGGATTTCGTAATTGTTCAAGAGTCAACCTATCTTCAATGTATTGCTGAAGTGCATCAGATCCCAATCCTCCCTTACATTCTGCCACCAAAATAGCAAGGCCATCTTTTTTGATAGCATTATAGCAATTCCAAAGTGAGGAAAAAGAATTTCCTAGATTATCATTGCTTGCATCTTTTCCAGTACTAATCACCATTGTTTTATGCTCACCAACATCTTTGATAGAATTTGATTCAAGGATTTTGGTTGATGAAATAGTTTCTGAAGGATGACCTGTTGAAAAATCTAGAATTCCCTCAGAATTTGCAACAATTTCTATTCCCTGAATTTCAAATTTATCAGTAAATTTTTTTGCCTCTGTTAAACTTTCAGAATATTGTCCAGGAGTAGGCATATTTCCTTGTCTTTTTGCATACGCAGCAAGCATGGATTCTTGGCCAAATTTTTTGATTAGACGTGTAGAAATAGTCTCATAACCAAATAACCCATTAAATTCCATCTCCCCCATGAATACTAAATTTGAATTTTCAATGTCAACATCATCAAATTCATTAATTGAGCTTCCTTCTGGCAATCCAGATTTTACTAAATTCAGGATTTTTTTGTCAGCCAATATTTTTGGAAATGGTTTTGATTTTTGTTCACATAGTGTAAACAATGAAGATATTATTTTTAGAATAGATTTAGAATTATGTAATACTACTAATTCCATTGGTTTTGACAAATCAATGGCGTTTAATTTTTCATTGATCGCAGAATCATCCAAAATTTTACCTTCAGAATCAATTATTTGCTCTAGATTTTCGGCCTTTATATCCAAAACCACGTCAGTGATTCCATAATTTAACCAAATTTCAGGCATAATTAGTACTCAATACAAAACAAAATAAATCCAGTGTAGTTAACTTTTGTATGGAATTTGTGAAAGAGTTTGCAACCTTTTTACATCAAAAAGGCATTATAAAATTCGGTGACTTTACACTAGCAAGTGGAAAGCATAGTTCGTATTATGTGGATTTAAGATTAGTACCAAGTTATCCTATTGAATTTAGAAAAATGGTAAAATATCTTGAAAATCAAATAAGTGAAAATATTGGATTGGATAATTTTGATTCGATTGTTTCAGTCCCAACAGGAGGTTTAGTAATTGCATCAGCACTTGCAATTGAAACTGTAAAACCACTAATCTATGTCAGAAGTAAACCAAAAGATTATGGAACATCAAAAACAGTAGAAGGTAAAATTCATGAGGGTATGAAAGTAGTTATGATTGATGATGTATCTACTACAGGAGGTTCAGTTGTTAATGCACTAAAATCTCTAAAAGAAGTCAATATTCTAGTTAAAGATGCATACGTTATTGTAAATAGAATGGAGGGAGCTGATGAAGCACTCTTAGAATTAGGAGTAAAAATGCATTCAATTTTAAATATTTTACAAATCACTGAGGCTTTGTTTGAACAAAATCTGATTGATGAAGATGTATTAGAAAAAGTGAAAAAGCAAATCAACAAGTAAGTTTTGGCAGCTCAGACAAATGCCTTCCAATCATCAATTCAGATATAACTCTGATTCTTCATTGCGGCCAGATATTTTTTGATTTGCTCATTTTAAAACTAATGGGAAATAATGGGCCCGAAGGGCTTCGATCCCTTGGCTCACCGGTTATGAGCCGGTTACTCTACCAAGCTGAGTTACGGGCCCTAAGCAAAAGAATTTTTTCTCAGATATAAAATGTTATGAGATTAACAGTATTCTTCGTAGCAACTATCAAGCAACAAGTTTTGTGCTGAAAGGGATTTGTCTGCAATTTCAATCAGGTTGCTAGTATCAACTGAGGATTTCTCTAGGATATTTCTCCAGGATGCAGCATGTCTAATATCAGCTTCAGTATGAAGTTTGAAGTATTCGGTAGCTTCATTACTTGTAATTCCATAGAATTCTGCCAATCCATCAAGTTTAGTTTGGCTGATTTTTGGAATTTCTTTTTCAAATGCATACATTGCACAAGCACCACCATCAAAAGTATCCATTAGTTGATTCAAATCAGACACAGACTTTTGTGTTTTAGCAGTTCCAGCATATGAAGTCAATTCATCTTCAGATATTCCAAGTTCGCCAGCAAAAGCAATCCATGGTTTAATGTGATCAGATTCTTCTTGTTGATTTTCAACTAATTCACTAACTACTGCTTCAGGAGACTTTGCAATAATTGGAGTCATAAAAGAAGGAACTGCTTTTACAAGTTGAAAGTATTCTTTAGAATAACCTGCAAGAGATTCCTGTGTTAATTTTCCATCAGACCACATTTGGTAAAATGGATGTTTTAGTAAACTTCTTTCTTCAATCATTTCATCAATTTTCTGTATTATATTCATGATTCATGTCCAATATTGCCAATAAAAAAATCTTTGTGGTTTACAAAAGATTTTATGATGATAATGTAGAATTTTCATGGGTTCCAGTGGTGTAGACCGGTCAAGCATTTTGCCCTTTCAAGGCAAAGATCCCGGGTTCAAATCCCGGCTGGAGCACCAAGATTTATTTACTTATGGTAAAGTTTTTTGATCAGGCCCATCTTGGACAGGAAAAATATCGAGATAAATCCTTTGCTTGAAACCTATGGCAAATACATTGAAAAAATAGATCAAGCTTTAAAAGATGAACTTGACATATATTCTGAATCTGAATTTATTGAACCTCTAAAATATTCTCTAGAAGGTGGTAAACGAATTAGACCAATAATTTTGAATTTAGCTGCTGAAAGTGTGGGTAAAATTGATGAAAATGTACTGTCTGCATCATGTGCTGTTGAATTTCTCCATATGGAATCAATTATTCACGATGATATTATTGATGATGAAACAATGAGAAGACAAAAGGATCCATTCCATATCAAATACGGATATAACACAAGTGTACTAACTGGAGATTTTGTTTTAGGACTAATTCTTGCAATATCATCAAGATTAGACAATGCCAGAATTACAAAAGATTTGGCAACCACAGCCATGTTAATGAGTGAAGGAGAAATGATTGAAGGTAGATTAGAAAATAGCGAGGATGTAACGTTTGATGATTATCTCAAAGTAATTGAATACAAAACAGCAACTGCATTTGAGGTTGCAGCCAGAACAGGTGCAATTATTGCAAATGGAACAGAAGAGCAAATTGAGGGGTTATCAGAATATGGAATAAATCTTGGAATTGCATATCAAATTCGAGATGATTTGTTGGATTGGAAAAATGAGGATAAATTATTCAATATGTTAATTAAAAAAAGTTCTGATCCAAGAGATGTTTTTAATAAAATGGAGGAATTGTTAAAAGAATATTCAGAAAAAGCTAGATCTAGTTTAAGAAAAATTCCTGATAGCGATGCCAAGATAAACCTGGAGAATTTAATTAAATTTACTTCGTTTAAGGCATAAGACCTAAACTAATTACTGGAGTTGCAAACTCTACAAATTTAATTAGGGGTTCCGGATATACACCAAATCCTACTAAAAAGATTGTTGAGAAAATCATTACAGCAATTACAGACTTTGGTTCTGCAACTCTCTTTTCAGTTTCTCCTTCAAAGTACATTTTTCTTGTAAGCCAACCATAGTAAGCAAGAGATAATGCACTGTTAAGGACACCTGCAATTGCAAGCCAAGGTGCCCACCATAATGCAGAACCAGCATCTAAAGCACTACCAAATAACATTAATTTACTCCAGAATCCTGAAAGTGGAGGAATACCAGCCAATGCAAATAATGCAACAACTAAACCTAGAGCAGTGATTGGCATTCTTCTTCCAAGTCCTTTGAGTTTGTCAATATGAGTGACTGCAAGAGCTGTAACCATGCCTGTGATTGCAATAAAAGCAGCACCTTTCATTACTGCATGATTCATAATTTGATACAAAGAACCTTGTAAACCAAGAGAACTGTGTGGAGCTACTGCAAGTCCAATCAATATGTATCCTGCATGGGCAATACTAGAATATGCCAACATTCTTGAAATGTTCTTTTGCATGATTGCTGCGACATTTCCGATTGTCATTGTCATTACTGCGATAATTCCAAGAGCTAATGTCCAATCAAGATTTAGAACTATCATTCCAAGAATTATAATTCTAATTGTTGCAGCAAATCCCGCTTTCTTTGTTGCGGCAGCTAATAGTGCAGTGATTGGTGGAGGGGCACCCTCATAGGTATCTGGAAGCCATTGATGAAATGGAACAAGTCCCATTTTGAATCCAAATCCTGCAATGAACATTCCAACAGAAAGTAATGCAAGAGGCAATAGTGAAGGATCAAGTGTAGCATATCCCTGAATTACTTCTCCAATGTTTGTAGAACCTGTTAATCCATATGAAATTGAAATTCCATAAACTATGATTGCAGAAGATAATGCACCAAATAAGAAATATTTCAGAGCAGCTTCATTTGAGCTTGGATTCTTTTTCATATAACCAACTAAGATGTATGTTGGAATACTCATGAGTTCCCATGCAACAAATAACATTATCAAATCAGTTGAATATGCAACTAGAACCATACCAATTGTTGCAAGTAAAATTAGTGAATAGTAAACAGCAGGAGAATTGTGTTTTCGCATATAGTTAAAAGATCCAACAGTTGTGAATACAGCAACAATCAACATTGCGATAGCAAAGAATCCTCCAAATGCATCATCTACAATTACATCTTCTGAGAAGAGAGCAGATGAAGCGATATTTTCAGCATAAAATTGGTATCCAACATAACCCATTGATACTATTAATGCAGCAAATGCAATTACGGCATAAAATGAGTTTGAGCCTTGTTCTTTTCTTGCAATGCTAATTATTGGAAGAAGAATTCCAACAGTTCCTAAAATTGCAATTAAAACCAATGGCGTTGAAGTAATTTCGATCATCTCACAATTCCCCTATATCAATAATATCAGAACTACGAATAGTAATCCTGCTCCAAATACGAATAGATATGATTGGGAAACACCAGTCTGAGTTCCTTGTACAACTTTTGCACTCCATCCTACTGCTTTTTGAACTCCAGCATTCATACCGTAATCGATAGCGGTCTTTTCAAAGTATCGGAATACACCTCTTGCTAACCACAATGGTGCTACAACAAAACACCAGTAAATTATTGCATTAAGATACCATCTGTTTAAGAGGAATTTGTGAATTGCATAAAAGACAATATTAGAATTTACAAATTTGACAGGATCAACCCATCTACCAATATAGAATATGTAACCAAGTCCAATACCCGTAGCAAATGCTACTAATGATGAACCTAATGCAACAGGATTAAGTCCTTGCAAGAATTCTGGTAATATTGATGCCTCTTCTGTAATGTGTTCAGTGTGAATACCATAGGAATTTTCAAGGTAATCTACAAACATACTATGAAGTCCTTCTTCTGCAGATAATCCAATAAGACCAATTCCGATAGTTAAAACTGCAAGAATTCCATATGGAATCCACATAGATAATGGTGCATCATGAATATGATGTCCTTCTTCTTCCATCTTTTCAATATGTTTACTCTTCTTTCCAAAGAAGACCATGCCAAGCATTCGAGTAGTATAAAATGCAGTAATCACTGCAGTAACCACTGCAATTATGTATAGTGGTAATGCCCATTCATTTCCAGATTCATATACTGCAGCAAAGATTGCATCCTTACTCCAGAAACCTGTTGTGATGAATGGGGCACCCATCAAACCAAGACCTGCAGCCCACATGAATGCATAGGTTTTCTTCATCTGTTTTCTCAAACCTCCCATATCTGTCATAAATCTAGAACCAACAGAGTGTAACAAAAAGCCTGCAGCCATGAACAACGAAGCTTTGAACATTGCATGGGAAATTAAATGGTAAAATCCTGCAGTATAACCGTCAACATATTGATGAGACAATCCTGCAACACCTAATGCCATCATCATATAACCGATTTGAGAACCAGTAGAATAAGCAAGAACTTTCTTAATTTCAGGATTGACCATTCCTTGTGTTGCAAGTAATAATGCAGTAATTCCACCAACCCAAGCAATAATTTCAAAGAATTGATCAGCAAGGATTCCTGCAGCTCCTAATGCAAACACAAGAGGACCAATTCTTGCAACTAAGAACACACCTGCCTTTACCATAGTTGCCGCATGAATTAATGCAGATACAGCAGTAGGACCAGTCATAGCTTCTAACAACCATTCGTTTAGTGGGAATTGTGCAGATTTTCCCATAGCGCCTCCGAATAGAAGAATGAATGCCGGAACCAAAAGTCCTTGAGCAGACATTGTGGTTGCCCATGTTGTGTCTTCCAACAATTCTTTAAATCCAAAAGTACCTGCAAACAAAAATATCAAAAGCATTCCTGCAATCATCATTACATCACCAACTTTGGTCATGATGAATGCCTTCATACCTGCATGCGTAGGGGAATAATAATCCAACATGCCAAGAACGGTTCTACCTTCAACTCCAACATGATCTTTCTTTTTATCACGATACCAAAAGCTGATCAAAGCATATGACGCAAGTCCTACACCTTCCCATCCAAAGAATACTTGAAGTAAATTGTCAGATAAAACAATTAACTGCATTGAACCAATAAAGAACATCATCCAGAACCAGAATCTGGTAATGTCTTTATCACCTTTCATGTATCCTGTACTGTAAATCATGATGAGGAAGGAAATCCAACCAACTACATTTGCCATTATTATTGAAAGCGGATCTGCTAAGACACCACCTTTGAGACCAATGGATTCTATCCACATAACTTGATGATGTAATTCACCAGCCTCTAAAGCAACAGGAATCATTGTTGCCGCAGATAATGCACTCATTAAAGCAAACCCAACTGCAACATATCCAGTTGCATGTTTTGATAATTTTCCAACACCAGGAATAATCATGGCTGCTGTAAATGGTAAAATCCAAACTAACCAAGCACTAAGAGTTCCAATTTCAAATGGTAATCCAAAAGCTTCAGTTGCCATAATCTAAACTCCCAATACTCCATTCATGTATGGAATTATTGTTTTGAAGAAGATGTCTGGATAAATTCCAACTACAATAGAAAATCCTGCTAATACCATCATTGGTGCAGTCATATACCAACTACCTTCCTTCACATGTTCAAGATGTTCAGGAGTTTTTCCAAAGAATACACGTTTTAGCATCCATAGCATATATGACATTGTAAGAGCTGTTGCAACAAGACCCAAACCAAATGTCACTGCTCGAAGTGTTGATCCTTCTTCGATTGCAGTCTCTAACGCACCGAAAAAGAGAATCCACTCTCCCATAAAACCACTTGTTGGTGGAACACCCATTATTGTTAATGCACCTATAACTGCACATACTGCTGTTATTGGCATCTTTCCTGCCAACCCTCCAAGTTTGGAGATGCTTCTAGTTCCGACTTTAACAATAATAATTCCAGCCATCATAAAGAGGATGCCTTTTCCAATTGCATGTGTTACATACATCATCTCAGCACCTGCAAGACCAAGTACAGATATTGAACCAATACCAAATAGGATGTAACCCATCTGACTAATACTAGAATATGCAAGCATGCGTTTCAGATCATCTTGCATCAATGCCATTGCACCACCATAAATCATAGTGACAAGCCCCCAAACATGGAACCATATTGCAAGGTCGGCAAATGTTGAAGGTAAGAATTCAATAATTAATCTGAAAATACCATATGCACCAATTCCAATCATGGCTGGTGACAAGAGGGCACTAATTGGGGTAGGTGCTGAACCATGAACATATGGAAGCCAAATATGGAACATGAAGACTGCTAATTTTACACCAAGTCCTATCGAAATTGCAATTGCTGAAAGCATAACAATGTCTTTAGGAATTTCTGATTCTTGGATATCTGCAAAGTCAAAACTTCCAATTGACAAACCAATCATCAAAAATCCCAATAGTAAAACAACTGCACCTGCGTGAGTCCAAAACAAGAACATTAAACCAATTTTTCTTCTTGGACCATCACCCCAAAGAGCAACTAGGAAGAAACCTGGAATCAACATTACCTCAAAGAACACATAAAATTCAATCAAATTTGTTGAAAGAACTGTTCCAAGCATACCCATTGCAAAGACTAGATAAAGTGCAAAGTAAAGTCCAGATTTAGCATTGACATAGTTTGATAGAGATGAAGATTCAATTACAGAAGTTTGACCGCTTTTAGATGTGTTAATTTTTTGTTCCTCTTCAAATTGTTCATGGAACTTGTGAATCATGTATGGTTTTGAATAAAGAACCAAAATTGTAGATAGAACATAAATCATTATGGCAAATGGTGATGCTAATCCATCCAACAAGAAACCAAATTCGCCAAACTGTTCAGTCCATGGATAGTGTTCCTCTACAGTTCCAGATAGTGCTGCATTGATTACAAGTATAGTAGTATACAATAGAATTACAAATGTAAACCACATTGCAGGGGTTGGTCCTACTTTTCTTCCAACAATGTAAGCTACTGGTGATAATAATAGTGGCAAGAAAACTGCCTGTAATAATGCATATTCCATTATCCCTTCAAGCTCCTAAAGTCTGCAATATCGACATTTTGATACATGCGATAAGCTACAATGATCAATGATAATCCAACTGCAACTTCTGCTGCAGCAATTGCAATTGAGAATAATGCCATAGTTTGACCACCACTATGAGGTAGAAATCTACCAAAAGCAACAATATTCAAGTTTGCGGCATTGATGATAATTTCAACTGCAAACAGCATTCGAATAAAATTACGTTTAACTGCAAGACCATAGATTCCTATGCCAAGTAAGGCTACAGATACAAGTGTAAAATCAACTAGCTCGCTGGTCATTCTCCACATCCTCTCGTTTGGCTAAAACTAGTGCACCAGTAACAGAACCTGCCAAAAGCAATCCCATCAGAATTAATGCAGGCCAATAATATGTTACAAAGTCAATTCCTATATCCCTAAAATTAGGAGAAGGTTCATCAGTAGTTATTGTTTTGATTCCAGAATCCAAGAATACCGCCCCTAAGGATACCATGATTACAAGCATCAACCCAATACCTACAAATTTTCTTCTCTTGTCTTCTATTTTTTTGAAGATTAATTCTCTTTTTACCAACATTACAGTAAACAAAATCAAAACAGCAATAGAACCGACGTAGACTGCTAATTGGAATAATGCAACAAATGGCGCATCAAGCAAGAAAAAGAATCCGGCTATTCCACCCAAAGTTCCCATCAAAGCAATAGAACCATAAATCAATGATCTTAATTCAAGTGCAGCAATTGCTGAACCAATTGTAATTACTGCTAATGCAAGGAAGACAGCTTCAGCCATGTGTTGCACCTCTGTCAGATATTTGGATTTCACTATCTTGTGCAACGTATGGTTTTACCTGAAGTTGTGCAGGAGTGTAAATCAAACCTTCTTTTGAAAAGGAAGATAGTTCATAATCATTTGTCATGTAAAGTGCATAGAACGGACATGCATCTACACAAAGACCACAGAAAACACATTTCCCATAATCGATTTGTGGCATAATTGATTTTTTATTTTGTTTTTGTTCTTCTGGAACTTTTACCATTGCAATAGCTTCTGCAACACCCTCACATGCAATAGAACATAATTGACAACCAGTACAATGATCATGGAATAACATGTGTCGTCCTTTTAATCCAGCAATTCCAACGCCTGTGGATGGATCAAATTGATATCCATCACCTACAAACTTTAGCTTCTCTTCAGGATAACGAAGTGTAAATCGCTTCATTGCAATGTGTTTAATTCCAGAATTTAGAGCACGAATAATACCAGTTGCAGTTCCCATTATTGTAATCCTCCCGGTCCTAGCACTCCAGCGTAAAGCAAACCAAGTGCAATAAAGATGTTAACGAAAGCTAGTCCAATCAGTTTGGTCCATCCAAGATTCAATAACATATCAACTCTGATTCTTGGGAAGACACCACGTGGTAATAATATGAAGAAGATAACACCAGCAGTTTTTAGAACAAACCAAAGTGTACCATTAAGCATTTCTTGTGTGAATAGTGGCAATCCAACAAATTTTGCAGTAACTGGTCCCATTTCAATTCCATTTTCAAGAATTTCTGCTGGGAATGGAGGTACAACCATTGGACCATTCCATCCACCTAAGAAAATAACAACAAACAGTCCTGCAAACGCATAGAGTTTAAGATAAGTTCCTAATTGAACAAGTCCATACATCATTCCAGATAATTCAGTTAACCATCCTGCAACAATTTCACTTTCTGCCTCTGGTAAATCAAATGGAATTCTTTCCAACTCGGCAAGCATTGTAATAAAAAATACAATTGCACCAACGGGTAAAAATACAATCCATGGGAAACTGGATTGACTTGCAGCAATTTCAGATAGATTAAGTGAACCTGTTAACATAACAACACCCAACAAAGACAAAATTAACGGAATTTCAAATGAGACCATTTGGAATAAAGCTCTAATTCCACCTATGAATGGGAATTTACTATTTGCAGACCATGCAGAAAGAATTGTAATGATTGGGAAGAAACCAATTACAGCAAATACACCAAGTAATCCCATTTCTACATCTGCAACTACCCAACCAGGTGCAACTGGAATGAATGCTACAAATGCGGCGGCGGCGGCAACAAATAGTACTGGTGCTGCCCAGAAAATTGGTTTGTCTGCTTTTGCGGGAATAATAATTTCTTTTGAGATTAATTTTAATCCATCTCCCATTAATTGTAAAATACCTTCAAACTTTCCACAGTAGAAAGGACCAACTCTAAGTTGTAATTTTGCAAGCATTTTTCTTTCAACAAAGATTGTACCAGCTGCAAGCAATGCTGCAAATCCAAATCCAGGAAATGCAATTACTCTAAAAATATCAGTTTCCATAAATGCATGAACAATAGGAAGAGTGCGTGTTGGATTTACTAACCAAGATAATGCAAGAAATGGGGTAAGTAGTTCTCCATTAATTACGGGCAGTTCAATTACAAACAGAATCATGAATATTGCTGGAAGACCAATTAAAACCAGTATCAGAATTATCCAAAAGACATTATCAAGTAATGATTTGATAAATTCACTTAGTTTGAATTTTGGTGCAATAACTGACATTTATCGGTCTGCCTCCACTGGCCAATAATTTAGACTCCAGTAAACTGATGGCATGTTACCAAGTTTTTCACCTCTTAGAAGATTTGGTAAAGCAATCAAGTTTCTAAAAGAAGGAACACTCAACTTTACTCTATATGGTTCTGTTTTTCCATCAGATACAATATAACAACCCAAGGATCCTCTACCTGATTCTACACGCTTGTAGACAGAATTAAGTCCCTTACCCTTTGGATTTGGTTTTAATTTAGTTCTAACAGAGCCAGACTTAGGCATTTTTTGTAATGCTTGTCTGATAATGTTACAACTTTCCATCATGTCAAGCCATGGAATTCTAGATCTTGCATAGGAATCTCCTTCCTTCATTACATTAGTATGAACATCTAATTCATCATAGACATCATATGGTTCCTTTACTCTAAGATCATAATCAACACCACTTGCACGAAGTACAGAACCAGTAGTTCCATATTTGATTGCATCTTGTCTTGATAAAACTCCAGTATCTCTAGTTCTTGAAATTAGAATAGGATTATCATAAAAGACTGCAGCATATTCTTTGATACGTTTTTCAAAATAGTTAACTTGACGTAAACAAACATCCTCAAAGTTTGGTGGTAAATCATTTCTAACTCCACCTGGAACAAAGTGGGCATGTGTTACTCTAGCTCCTGTCATTTTTTCCATTAGATCAATTAAGAGTTCACGATCACCTGCAGGCCACATAAACATTGTAGAGTGACCCAAAAATATTCCATAAATTGCAAGCCAGTACATGATGTAGATACATCGATTTAGTTCAGATGCAATTACTCTAACATATTTTGCACGTTCTGGAACTTCAATTCCAAGAATTTCTTCTGCACCCAAAACATATGGATATAACACATTACATGAATCATGAATTACAGGCCTTTCTAAGTGAGGAATATTTGTAATATAATTTCTATACTCTGCCATTTTTTCTTCTCCACGATGAACATATCCCGGATCAGGATCACATGCGACAATATAGTCACCATCAATTTGTACAATAATTCTCATGTGACCAGAACCTGGATGTTGCGGTCCAACATTGAGAGTCATTATTCTCTCATCAACTTTTTGGAGTGCTAATCCCGGTGGTAATGTAAAAGTCATTTCTATCTTCCCTTTATTGCAAAGTCCTTTCGAAGCGGTGGTAAATCTGCCCAATCTTCTGGCAAAAGTAATCGTCTATTATCAGGATGGCCTTCAAAGAAAACCCCAAACATTTCAAAAACTTCTCTTTCATGAAATTCTACACTATAAAATACATCTCTAAGAGTTGGAAGTTTTGTTGCATCGTTTCCAGGAATTGGATTTGTCTCTCTTTGTGCTCGTGTAGCTAAAACTAGAATTTGTCTTGCTAATGATGAATCAGAATATGATCCTAAATGATAAACAACTTCAATTTCATTATCTTGAGGGTAATCTACGCCTGAAACAGATTCAACATGGTCATAATTTAATTCATCTCGAATGAATTCAGCAACATCATGAACATTTTCTCTGCCAACATTAATTCTAACTCTATCTTCTTTTACAAATCCAACTTCAACTTTGTCACCAAATTTTTCAACAATTTTATCAGAAATACTCTTTTCAAATGCAGGTAACTCTATAGGTGTTTCTTCAGGTTTCTTTGCGGCAGGTTTAGGTGTTGCGACTTCAGGTTTAGCATCTGCAGGAGGATTTTCAGTTTCAGTACTCATTATACAAACTTCCTAGCCTTCATTCTCTTGATTTTTTCTTGTAATAAAATACATCCTTGGATAAGAGTTTCAGGTCTAGGTGGGCAACCTGGAACATAGACGTCAACTGGAATTACTCCATCAATTCCTGGAAGTACATTGTATGAATCAAAATACAAACCTCCAGTAATTGCACAAGCCCCCATAGCAATTACATACTTGGGTTCTGGCATTTGATCATAAACTAATCTGAGACGTGGTGCCATTTTCCTTGTAATAGTTCCTTGAACAACAACAAGATCACATTGTCTAAGTGATCCAAATGCTTCAATGATACCAAATCTTTCAACATCATATCTGGGACTAGATGCTGCACCAAATTCTACACTGCAACAAGCTGTTTCAATGTGTACAGGCCAGAGTGACCAAATTCTACCCCAATTAATGGCATAGCCCAATGGTTTATCAATTGCTTTTTCTAAAATATCCCCTAACTTTCCAATGAAGACATTTGCGTTTTCTGGTGTTACTAAGTCTTTAAGCAATATTATCCCCTACCCTCGTAAATACAATTTATATAAAAAACTACCATATTCTTCGTCTCCCTGATTGATATAATGCAAATGCCATTGCACCAAACATAATAGCTAAAAAGCCCATCATCGGTAAAGTTGCCATCTTTGGAATTTCTAAAAGTGCACTACCCCATGCATACAAGAATATTGCCATCACATCAAAAACAACAAACATCAGAATGTACGGATAATACTGCATCATGAAATGAGTTCTGCCTTCTCCTGTAGGAACTTGTCCACATTCCATTGGCAAAAATTTTACTGGATTACTTCTTTTTCGAGGGGACAGCATTCTAGAAATAATTAAAGCTGGAGCCATCGCTGCCATGGCAAAGCCAAACATCAATACAACGGTACTGTAATTGCCCGCTAATTCTCCGACCAATTTAGCTTTTCACTTCAATTTTTGTATAAAAAGGTATGTTTCGTTTTTAGGATCAAAATTTGAAAAAATAATATTTGTAAAGAACTTAATAGTATAATATCAAAAAGGCGATCATGTCATTAAATGTAGGAGATATTGCTCCTGATTTTGAATTAGTAGATACCGAATTAAAAATGCGAAATTTGGACGAATTTAGAGGAGGAAAAATAGTTTTATCATTCATAGTAGCAGCGAGTTCTCCGATTTGTGAAGTAGAACTTTGTACTTTTAGAGATTCCTGGAAAGAAATTTCAGATCTGGGTGCCAAAATCATAGCAATTAGTAATGATGGTCCTTTTGCAAACAAAGCATTTGCAGAAAAACACAACTTTAACTTTCCATTACTATCTGACTATACTAGCAAAACAATTAGAGATTATGATGTCTTGATGCAACATTTACTTCACATCAAAGAGTACAATGCAGCAAAACGTTCTGTTTTCATAATTAATGAAGATGGGAAAATTGGTTACAAATGGATTTCAGAAGATCCACTAAAAGAACCAAACTATGAAGAAATTAAAAATTTCTTGAAATAGTAAAATTATTCTATTTCTGCAACAACGTCACCTTTAGCAACAGTTGCAGCCTCTTTGACTTTTATTGTTTTTACAACTCCATCTTTGTGTGATTTAATAGCAACTTGCATTTTCATGGATTCCAAAGTACAAACAATATCCCCTTTCTTAATGGAATCTCCTTCTGAAATAGATATTGAAACAACTTTTCCAGGAATTTGACTTTTCAAAGCTAGTTGTGCATCACCAGTACCGCCTCCACCTGAATTTTTGTAAACAACTTCATCAAAGTGGGTATGTAAGTTTAGTGTGATTGGAACATTGTCAATTACAATATTCATTTCATTTGTTGATTGTTCAATATATTTTGCTTTGTGATATTTATTATCTAAAACAAATTCAATTCCATTAGAATTCATTGTTATGATTTTCAAATTATGCTCATTGTCATTGATTTTGATTATATAGTCATTGTTGCCAAGATTTTCAACTATTTTTCCGTCAAATGATTTTTCAATATCTTGTATTTTATAATTCATGTTTCATCAATCCAATTTGTATTTCCAATTTGAGTTATTGACAGTGCTGTTTTGTATTCTGTTCTTAAAGTATTCAGAATGAATAATTGCAGCAGCTAATGCAGCTTCGCTTTTCTCTTCTTTTTCTTTTTTAAGATCTTTAGTTAATCTATCAATCATTCCATAACGTTTTAGAAAGTCTGTTGAAAGATCTCCGTTTTTGTATTCATCAGAATTTAAGATTGTTTTGTATAATGGAATTGAAGTTTCAACACCTTGAATATAAAAATCATTTAGCGCAGCAAGCATTCTTGTTCTGGATTCCTCAAATGTTTGCCCCCAAGTAACAAGTTTTGCCATAAGGGAATCATAGAATGGAGAAACAGTACATCCAGGATAAAGATAGGTATCACATCTAACACCAGGTCCTGCTGGAATTATTACATCAGGGACAGGTCCTGTGGATGGAGCAAAATCCAAGAAAGTGTCTTCTGCATTAATTCTGCATTCAATAGCATAGCCATTCATTTTGAGGTCACTTTGTTTGAATGGAATTGGTTCACCATTTGCAATATCTAGTTGTAATTTAACCAAGTCTAATCCAGAAACAAATTCTGTAATTGGATGTTCTACTTGCAATCTAGCATTAATTTCAATAAAATAAAAGTCTCCATTGTCAGCCCTTAAGAATTCAGCAGTACCCAAGTTGGTATAACCCACTGCATCAGCAGCTCTACAAACAGATTTACCTACACGTGCTCTTGTTTCTTCATCAACAATTGGTGAAGGAGTTTGTTCGATTAATTTTTGATTACGTCTTTGAATGGAACATTCCCTTTCAAAGATATGAACAGTGTTACCATGTGTATCTCTAGCAAATTGGTATTCAATATGTCGTGTTTTTTCTAAGTATTTTTCTACCAGAATAGCAGATTTACCTACTGCAGCAATAGATTCACCAGTAACTGATTCAAATCCATCACGTAATTCTTTATCATTAGTTACAATTCTAATTCCACGACCTCCACCACCATAGACTGATTTTAACATTACAGGATATCCAATTTCATTTGCAATTTTTTCTGCATCACCTGCATCTTTTACTAAACCAGGACTTCCAGGGACTGTTGGAACTTCTGCTTTAAGCATTGCAGCTTTACATTTCATTTTATCCCCACATAGATTCATAGATTCTGCAGTAGGGCCAATAAAGATAATTTTGTTTTTTTCACATAGATTTGCAAAGTCATCATTTTCAGAAAGGAAACCGTAACCTGGATGGACAGCATCGGTTCCTGATTTAAGCATCACTTCAAGAATTTTATCTTGATTAAGGTAGGATTTTGCAGGAGCTGCTTCCCCAATATGATATGCTTCAGTTGCTTGTTTTACATGCATTGAATTGTAATCTTCATCAGAATAAACAGCAACTGTCTTAATTCCTAGTGCCTTGCATGTTCTAATAACACGTAAAGCAATTTCTCCTCTATTTGCGATAAGTACTTTTTCAATCATCACTAATCACAAATTGATATTTCCATGTTTTCTTGGTAATTGTTTTACTCTTTTGTTTTCTAGCATTTCAAGTGCTTTAATCAACATAGGTCTTGTTTCAGCAGGATCAATTACATTATCTACAGTTCCATGAGATGCTGCAACGTATGGATTTTCAAATTTTTCTGCAAATTCATCGATTAATTGTTTCTTTAGTGCTTCAGCATCTTCAGCTTCACTAAGGTCTTTTCTATACATGATTTTTACAGCAGCTTCTCCACCTAGAACAGCACATCTTGCGGTAGGCCATGCATAATTAATATCAGTTCTGAGATTTTTACTTCCCATTGCAATGTATGCTCCACCATATGCCTTTCCAATAACTAAAGTAATTCTTGGAACAGTTGCTTCACAATATGCATAGAGTAACTTACTGCCATGTCTAATGATACCATTATGTTCTTGGTTAGAACCTGGCATGTACCCAGGAGTATCTACTAAAGTGATTATTGAGATATTAAACGAATCACAGAATCGAATGAAGCGTGCTGCTTTGTTTGATGAATCAATATCAAGTGCACCTGCAAGATGAATAGGTTGATTTGCAACAATTCCCACAACCTTCCCATTCATTCTTCCAAAACCAACAACAATGTTTGGAGCAAATAATTCATGTATTTCAAAGAATTCATGGTTATCAACAATTGAGTTTATGATTTCTTTCATATCATAGGGCTGTAATGGGTTTTCTGGAATAATATTGATCAAGTTGTGATCCATTCTGTTTGGATCATCATCAGTTTTAATTTTTGGTGGTGCTTCAGTATTATTTTGAGGTAAATATGAAATTAGTTTTTTGATATAATCCATGCATTCATATTCATTTTGTGCAACAAAATGGGCAACACCACTTTTTGAACCATGTGTCATTGCTCCTCCAAGATCATCAAATGAAATTTCCTCACCCAAGACAGTCTTAACTACATCAGGACCGGTGACAAACATAGTTCCAACTTTTTCAACCATAATTACAAAGTCCGTCATTGCAGGAGAGTATACAGAACCACCTGCAGAAGGACCAATACTTGCAGTAATTTGTGGAATTACACCTGAAGCTAATTGGTTGTGATAAAAGATATCTGCAAATCCATCAAGACTCATGATTCCTTCTTGAATTCTAGCTCCTCCAGAATCCATTACACCAATTATTGGACAACCTGTTTGAACAGCATGATCCATTAGTTTACAGATTTTTTTAGCTCCCATCTGACTTAGTGTTCCACCAAGTACAGTAAAGTCATATGCAAAGACAAAGATTTGCCTTCCATTGACATTTCCATAACCACCAATTACACCATCTGTAAAAAATTTCTTTTTTTGCATATCATATTCATGATAATGATGTGTGGTTAATGGATCAATTTCAGTAAAAGTCCCTTCATCAAGTAAAAGATGAATTCTTTCACGAGCAGTTAGTTTGCCCTTATTATGTTGGGCCTTGATTCGATCTTGGCCTCCACCTTGTAATGCTGTATTATTTTTTTTAGTATAACCCTCAATCTTTTCAGAATGCACAGTATTCTAAAGCAAGACGGTTTCCTATATTAATTTAATTTGAGAATATCAAAACATAAAATTTTTACAAAAATTCAAGAATCATTGTTTATTTTAGAATTTCAAGAGTTAAGAAGTGGGAATTTCTTATTTGCAGATTTTTGATAAGAACTAAAAGCATCCTTTTTCTCGCTACATTTCTTACAAATACATAATTGAGAGACAGTAGGAATATCACAATTTTCCTGAAACTCACACTGTTGACATCCAGCAGAAGCACCACACACTATACATTGTAGTTCATTAATTTGAGCACATTTTTCATGTTTGACACCCAACCCCTTAGCCCAAAGACCAATTTCATCAATTTCGATTTTTTCATTACATACAATACATGTACCTGAAAATTTCATGGGAATTTTTCTCCAGCTCATTGTATCAATTCAATCTCCTTTTCAATAATATCTCCAAAAGTTTCTTCCAATTCTAATTTCAGAGTTTTATTTTTGATACAAAATAAAACAAACGGCAAACATAGTGTCACAAAAGAACTGGAAGACAGATGCAATTTTCTTGCCATGACAGATGAGAGTGATTTAATTTTTGCACCGTCCCAACGAATTCTATTTAGTAAAGGCCAAGATAAATTGTATTTAGCATATCTAATCCTATCATCATTTTGATATAATTTAACTAAAATATCATTTAGATATCTAAGCAATCTCCAATTTTGGGTTTTCATTATTCTTCCAAAAAGCATGTCAGCATCAGATATTATTTCTAAATATCTTGCAAGTGTAGTATTATCTAATTCACTTGTTATAACACTAGAATAAAATGCGTTAATTTTTTCTCTAGGATCAATTTGCATTGAATATAGAACACTTCTAGATTCTTCAATTGAATTTGCTTTAAAGAAAGCGTTTATTCCATCTTCAACGTTAATTTTTTCAAAAGTTTTTTCAGTTTGAGGATTAAATCCAGTCACCAATGATTGTGTAAGATTGATCATAGAACGAATATCGCCTTTTGAGCTATTGATTACCTTGATTAGTACTCCAGGACTTAGTCTTGCGCTTTGTTTTTGTAAAATATTTTCAAGATATATTCGTAATAATCGTGGTGGAATTTTTTTGAATTGAATTGTTTTTACTATTTTTTTGATACTTTTCATTTTATCAGAAGTATCATTATTTGCAGCAAGAACAATTGGGACTGTAGGTTCTTTTAGAATATCAACAAGTGCTGATGCTCCACCATAATCACCACGACCATGAATTCCATCAACCTCATCTACAAAAATCATAGGAATTCCCATAACACTTACATTTGCTAAAACAGGCGTAAGAATTTCATTAATTCTTGATTTACTTCTAACATCACTAGCGTTTAGTCCAATCATATCATATCCAAATTGTTTGGCAACAAGATATGCAATTGTAGTTTTTCCGATTCCAGGAGGACCAACTAAAAGCAGTGGCTTTGTGCCTTTTTTCCATTTAACAAACCATTCAATAATTACTGCTCGTGCTTCTTCATTTCCCACCATGTCAGAAATTATCTGAGGTCGGTATTTTTCAGACCACATCAATGTAATCACTTGGGAAGTTTAGATTGATACTCTGACCATTTATTGGCTTTTTGTAGTTTATTGTACCAATATTGATTATAATGCTCTACAGTTAAAAATAAAAATTCTAAAAATTCTTTGTGGGAAAAATTGTCAGGTAACAATTCAAGTGTAAGTCTTGCATCTTGTAAATACAAATTACTTTTTTCTAAAGTTACTTCAAATCCTTTTTTCACATCATTTGCTAACAATGAATAGTACAATGGCCAAGAAGGTATTTTTACAAAACCATTTTTAATAGAGTCTTCAATTTCGTTTCCACATCCAACGCCTTCTGCAGCTCTTGCCATACCTAAATAAAAAATTTCTGCTAGTGGTCTTTCTGCTAAAGCCATATTTCTTCCAGCAGTTCCCATTACAGCACGATATTTTTTATAAGACAGTGTCATTTCTTCTTCAGTAATTTCTGTGGGTTTTGATTTTAATTTTTCATCTAAATATTGCCCAATTCTTGCATCTTCAAATCCTGCTTCAAATTCTTTTAGAACTTGTTCACCACCTTTTGAAATTTTATCTCTGGCCAATTTCAAAATATATGGATTCATTAGTTTGTAATCATCAAGAAATTCCAAATCTTCATCTTTATCAACAATTCTGTCCATAGGTTCACTTAGATCAATTGCTAGAATATGTCCTTCAACCATGTCCTGTTTTAATTGAGGATCATATCTTCCAGAAAATTCTGCTGCAGCATCAAACAATCCATTAAAAACAGGAAAGGTCATTTTTACAAAATTTGAATTTAAAATTCGATTTACTCTATCTTGTATTACCTCAAGGCGGTCTAATTTCGATTTTATAGGCTCAATTTCAGATGCATTTAGTATGATTTCTGTGGAACCTACTTCATTTCCAAAAGCTTGTTGAGTGGCATTTGGATTTGTGTCAGATTGTATCTCATGTAGAAGACCTTCAGCAAATCTTTCTGCAAAGTTTGGAAATTGATTTTCTGTCTCTTCTTTGTATTTGTTAAATAATTTATAACCCTTAGATTTGAACAAAGCTTGTTTTATAATCTGCTTTCCAGGTTTTGTACTCATCAAAGATTCCTTACTAATTACAGATTGATCTTTACCACTCACAAACGTTAAGCTTCTTTATTGTTATTTATGCTTTCAAACTAAATATTTTCTTCACTTAAATTACGAATGACTAGTTTGACAATATGGAAATAATAGATATTCTTCTTGAAGCTTCAAACAGGATTTATGAAAATGTAAAAGATCTTGCTGGAACAAATGATGCTGCAGGTGATTTTGGTGTTGGGGCAGGTGGAGATATCTCAAGAAACATAGACGTCATTGCTGAAAAAACTGTTTTAGATTATCTTAAAGAAATTAATTTTGAATGTATAGTATTGGGTGAAGAATGTGGACGAGTTGAATTGTCAGATAAATCAAAAGGATTTTTTATAATGGATGCAATTGACGGTTCTGCAAATGCAGTTAGAGGTGTCCCTTTTTTTTGCAGTTCATTAGCATTTGCAACTGAAAATAAACTTAGTTCAATTACAGATGGAGTAATTACAAATCTTTCAAATGGGGAAACATATTGGGCATCAAAAAATAAAGGGGCATTTTTTAATAATAAACAAATCAAAGTTCACAAAAAGGATCCAGTCTACAAAATAGTTGGAATTAACACATCAGGTGCATCTATCGAATTGATGAATAAATTACATTCAATTTTTGAAAATTATGATCATACTAGACATTTTGGTGCAAATGCACTTGAGATGGCAATGTTTGCAAGAGGATTAATGGATATTTTCATTGATTTAAGGAATAAAATTAGAATTCAAGACATTGCAGCAGGTTACGTGATTGTAAAGGAGGCTGGGGGTATACTGTTAGATGCAGATTTGAATCCACTTGATGCGGATCTAAGTTACGAGACAAGAGTTTCTTTCATTGCAGCTGCAAATCAGAAAATTCTTGATGAAATTATGTCACAAATCAATAAGTGAATTTTTAGAATAAAAAATTGAAAAAGTGCTAATAGTTTGATAATTTATTTGACATTTTTGAGTTTTCAATAGATCTAACAAGTTAGATGCTAAGAGAAATATATTTAACCAAAGTCAGGAAAATTCTTCTTGTATGGTAACTGAGATGAAAGCTAAGGTTGTCTATAGGGAGTTACTCAAAGAAGATCTAGTAATCATCAGAATAGTTCCAGAAAAAGGAATGCCAAAATACAAAACAGGTCAATTTTTAACTATAGGTCTTCCAATTCCTGCAGAGAAAAAAGTTGTTAGAAGAGCATATTCTATTGCATCACATGCAGAAAATAGAGATTATTTTGAATTTGTAATTAGATGGGTGAGAAAACCACTTCCAGGTCGTGTAACTACTGAATTATTTTATCTAAGTGTAGGAGATGAAGTTTCTCTTGGTGATCCAACAGGAGCTGCATTACAAATTAGTGATAAATTACCTAACGGGCAAAAAGACAACAGAAGAGTAATTTGTGTAGGTGGAGGTACAGGATTAGCACCATTTATTGCATTTGCAAAACATTTCCATGATACTAATGATAAACGAGAAGTGGTTGTTCTACATGGTGCAAGTTATGTTGATGAATTAAGCTATAAACGATTATTAACAGATTTAGAATTAGAGAGTGAAAAGAAAGGGAGAGACAAATGGAATTTCAGATACAGAGCTGCAATCAGTAGACCAAAAGAATTTTTCAATAGATCTTGGAATGGTCACGTAGGCAGAGTAGAATCATTCTTCAAACCTGATAAAAAATCTGGATTATCACCTGTAGAAGAAATGGTAGGTGAAGAATTGACTCCAGAAAATACAATCATCTACATTTGTGGTTATCAAGGAACAATTGATGGAGTAATTGATTACCTTGGACCAAAGGGATTCGTTACTGAACATGAGAAGAAACCTGATGGAAGTTTCGGAATCAAGTTTGAATCATACGGATAGAATATTTAAAAAATCACTAGTCAGTTTTCATCATTGGGAATTAAGAAAACAAGATCTATAGCAATCATAGATCTGTGGATTTTTATATTGATAATTTTTCAACAAAGTATGGCAAAACTCAAGTGTAATGATTATGGATTTGAGTGTGATTTTATAGCTGAGGGAGAAATGGAAGAAGTTATTGAAAATTTTAGAAAACACACAGACGAAGAACATGGAATTGATTATTCCAAAGAGGCCATTATGCAATTTCTCTTAAGAAAACAGGGATTATAGTAAATTTAAGCATCTAATCTTTTCATTCTAGCAGATAAAACTGGGAGTTCTTTTTCAATGATTTTCTCTACTGCAGGAACAATTCCAACTCTAGCTTTTACACTTTCTTCATAAATTTCTGCAATCTGATCTCTGAACAATAATTTGATACCAGGAAGTGCAGTGATTCCTTCATCAACAGTTCTAGGATCTGATAAATCTAAAATTAGGGTACCCTTTTTCTTTTCTTCCATTACCAATCTAATTCTCTCGTATGTAATTAGGAAATAATCAGATGTTGTCGCAACAAAAATAATATCATATTTATCAAATCCTGCCAAAACATTATCGAAATCCAAAGGAGTTCCACCAAGAATTGTTGTGAAACCAGTAGCACGATCTATACTTCTACTAGTAACGTCAAATGCAATGTCTTTTTTCTTTAGTGTTTTTGCAAGCATTGCTGCAGGCTCACCAGTTCCTATAACAAGTACTTTTTTCTTTGAATCAAGACCTGCTTTTTCATCAACTAGTTTTACTGCTACATCACCCAATGAAATTACATCTTTTGCAATTCCAGTGGTATCTCTTATCCTAACAGCTAAGCGTATTACACTTTCAAATAATTTGTTGAGAATATTTCCAGAAACGCCAGCACTCTTTGCATTTTCTAAAGATTGAACAATTTCATTAAAGATTTCTTGTTTTCCAACAACTACAGAATCTAATCCAGATGCTAATCGTAATAGATGTAAATAGACATCATCACCTTTGTAAACTTCAAGAGTTTGATCAAAATGATCTATATCAATTTGTTCTAATGATGATAAAGATACCCAAGTATCTTTGATTTGGTTTAACACGAGTGTTTTACCTTCTGCTCTTCTTGCATCAGGAGAATCATCGATTTCAACATTACTTACTGTAAATATTTCAACTCTACTTGCAGTTTGAATAATAATGCATTCATCTACACTAGGAATTTTTTTAAATTCTGCACATGCAGCGTCTATATCTTTGAAAGTAAATTTTGATAATGTATGTAAAGGGACATTCTTGAATGTGACTCTCGCATTTAACACATCAAATTTAATTTCACCCAATCATATCACCATTAAGCATTTATTTTGTCACGTCCACCCTTTGCAGTTCTGAATACATTCATTCCAATAAAGAAATTTTCATGTAAGGATTCTAAGTAGATAATTTCATTTTCTGTATCTTTAATTTCTTTTTCAGTTGCTTCAGGATTATTTTTTAATTGTTCCAGTTTTTGTTTAGTTTCTTCTAAGAATGAATCAACTCCTTGTTCATAATTTGAAACACCACCATATTCAGGACTAAGAACATGTTCAGGAATATATGTAGGGGTTTGATCATGAGGGATCTCTGCTTCTCTAGTAAGAGATTCTTGTTCATCTGTTGTAAGAATTGGTCGTGGAAAACGGTCTTGTTTTTCTAACCAAAATTCAGGTTCACCCATATCTCGTCTGAAAATTTCTTCGCCTTGTCTTTTAAAGGTATAATCTGATTTAGCTGCAGCTTCTGCTTTTACTTCAGCTGCAATTGCTTTGTATTCTTCTTCAGCTGCTGCTTCTGCTTTTGCTTTTGCTGCTTCTGCTTTTGCAAGAGCTTCTTTCACTGCAAGTTCTGCTTCTTCAACAGCTTTAGATGCAGCTTCTGCTTTTGATGTTACTTCTTCAGCTACTTTTGCTTCTTCAGCTACTTTTGCTTCTTCAGCTACTTTTGCTTCTTCAGCTACTTTTGCTTCTTCAGCTACTTTTGCTTCTTCAGCTACTTTTGCTTCTTCAGCTACTTTTGCTTCTTCAGCTACTTTTGAGACATCATCGGTAGGTAATTTATCAGATATTGAATCTTCAACAGGTTTTGATTCTACTTTAGATTCTTTTTTCTCTTCAGACAACAAATTTTACTAAAATCCCCTGAATTTTAATATTCTTGTAAGATTCGTCTTCAACCTATCCTGATTCAACAATATTTTCTAAAAATTTTATTTTGATCGGTTGTAAAACAATTATCTACTAATGAAATAGAAATAATGGCGCCCTCGGCGGGATTTGAACACGCGTCTCAGCCGTGACAGGGCCGAATTCTAGACCGGGCTATACTACAAGGGCACAAGTTCTTTGAATCAAATGGCCAGATTAAAAGTTTCTGTCACAACAAAATATTTTGTAAAAGACTAAATTATACAATTAAAGCATTTTTTACGAGGGTCTATGGCGCAGCCAGGTAGCGCACCGGACTTTTAATCCGGTTGTCAAGGGTCCGAATCCCTTTAGACCCGCTCTTTTTTACTTTATTCATTTAATTATTACATTAACTTGTTTTTTCAAATTATCAATAGATAAACTGATTTTATTTTCTCTTTTAGACACATCAATTCTATATTGATTGATTTTCTGGATCCTATCAGAGATCATTCGTTTTTGTTCATCATATCCCGATGAACCAAAAGAAGTCCTATCCTTTAATGATGAAACGACTGTTATGGAGGAAATAATTTTTGAGACAACTTTAGGATCTACTTTAGTGTAAGCTACAGATTTTTTAATTTCTGACAGAGTAAGCTTTGAGATAGGTTTTTTTGAAATATGAGCTAATTGAACTAAAATTCCTGAAATTTTATGAGTTATTCTAAATGGAATTCCTTCTTGTACCAATTTCTCAGCAATGTCTAAAGCAATTAGATTACTTGATTCAGTTACTTTTTTCATTTGTTTTTCATTTACTTTCAGAGTCAAGAGAATTGATTTTAAAATTAACAATGCACTGATAGATATTTTTGATGTGGACCAAATAGATGATTTTATTTGTTGTAAATCACGTCCATATCCAGATGCTAAACCTTTGACAGTAGTTAGAATTGCAGTTAAATTTCCAATTATTTCTGCAGTTTTACCTCTTGTTAATTCTAAGATATCAGGATTCTTTTTTTGAGGCATTACACTAGAAGGGGATGTAAATTCATCTGAAAGTTCAATAAAAGAAAATTCAGACGTGGACCAAATTACAAAATCTTCAGATATTTTGCTGAGATTTGTCATCATAATAGAAATCATTGCAACGTATTCTGCTACAAAATCACGAGTACTTGTAGCATCAATTGAATTTTCAACAAGACCATCAAAACCCAACATCTTAGCTGTGCTATGTCTATCAATTGGAATACTTGTTCCTCCGACAGGTCCTGAACCAAGTGGACTTTGATTAATTCGTTCAAACGTTCCATACAATCTTTCAAAATCTCGTGTTAAAACATCAGTATGTGCTAAAAGATAATGTGAAAAAAGACCAGCTTGAGCTTGTTGAAGATGAGTGTATAGTGGCATGATTGTTTTTTGGTGATTTTTAGCCACAGATACAAGGGCTTCAATAGTATCTAAAAGACAATTACATACAATATTGATATCATCCCTAATTTTCATTCGAATATCTAAAACAACCTGATCATTTCTAGATCTTGCAGTGTGCATTTTTCCACCACTTGCCATTCCAGCTTTCTTTATCACTAGCGTTTCAATTAATTCGTGAATATCCTCTGCTCCAGAAGTAGTATCAAATTTTTCATTTTTTAAGTTCTCTAATGCAGTTAGGATTTTTTTTGCATCATTTTTTTGATGATATTTTTTTGAAATAACATCAAAGTATGAGCTTGGCTTCCAAGAATATCATAAAGAGCAATTTCAGAATCATCGTTTATCGATGAAACATAATCCAAAGTAATATCACTCAAATCAGTACCAAGACGAGAACGATACATTACCTAAGGTTCTATAATGGTTATATATAGCAACGATGGTTTTCACGACATGAGCCAAGATATCAAACTGATGCGGGTAAAAATATTTGATGAGCTATCAAAGATTGTAGATCCAGAAATTAACACATCAATTGTAGAATTAGAATTAATTGATGAAGTTGATATCAATGACAGCAATGTCAAAGTTGATTTACATCTTACTAGTCCATTCTGTCCAGCAGTATTTGGTTTTAAGATTTGTCAAGACGTTCACGATAATCTATTGAAAGTAGATGGAGTGAAAGATGTTAAAGTAAATGTCTCAAATCATTTTATGGCTGAACAAATCAATAACCAAGTAAACAATAGTCCAAATCCAAAAAAACTAGGTTAACTTCTAAAACCTAGTAAATAACCTCGAAGTAGTTGAATTCCCATTGCAGGATCAACGCCTTTTGGGCATACTTGACTACAAGAGCCAGCAAAATGACATCTCCAGATTCCATGAGAATCATCAATTATTTTTAATCTAGAATCTTTTCCTTTATCTCTACTATCAGCAACATATCGATATGCTTGAGCTAATGCTTGAGGCCCAATAAAAGAGGAATCAGTAGCCATTGTAGGACATGCAGAATTACACAAACCACATTTGATGCAATTTGCAAATTGTATGTATTGTTCTACTTCTTCTGGAGATTGTAAGAATTCTTTTTCATCAGAAACTAATTCTGTATCATCACGAATAAGATAAGGCTTGATTTTTTGATGAGTGTCAAATAATTTTTCGAACTTTACGGCTAAATCACGAATAATTGGGAAATTGTTCATTGGTTCAACTGTTATAACATCAGAGTTTAATTCACTAATTTTTGTAAAACATGCTAACCTAGGTTTTCCATTGATGATCATTCCACATGAACCACACGTAGCTTGTCTGCAAGAATATCTTACTGCAACAGAATGATCAAAGTGTTTTTTGACCTCGAGAATAGCTTCAAGAACAGTAGTCCATTTTTCAACTGGGACTGAAAATTCCATAAATCTACTAGACCCATCATGTTCTGGATTAAATCTGGAAATTCTAAGTGTAATAGATTTTGAGGAAGATAGTGGTGTTGATGTTTGTTCGTTTGCAATACTAGATATTTGAGCCATTTCTATACCAACCCCATGTTAATCATAATAATTGTTCTTGAGCCATAGGCTATTAATCCAATCATTGCTGCAAGGCAACCATAAGAAACAGATTTTTCATAAATTCTTCCTTGTTTTAATTCAAGTAAGATCACTCGAAGTCCATTAAATCCATGAACAGATAGTAAAATTAGAATTAATTCTAACATTGCAGCATATGGAACGAATTTGTAGTTAGCAAGTACATTTTCATATTCTAAAGATTCTGCAAATCCCCCCATAAGACGCATCAAAATGTGAACTGCAACTAATGCTACAGCTGCCAAAGCCGTCCCATAGTGAATTTTCATTATTGTGCTTTCTTTCATATTATTCACCAAACATTACCGCTAAACCATACATCATTGCAATTGCTGCTAAAAGAATTGCAGAGTAGATTCCTATTTTGTGTCTGTAATTTTGTGATGCTGGTTCATATGGATAATCAGGTCTTGCAGGTTTTCCTATACCTACCCCTCCATGTCCCAACATCACTCTAATTCCATTTACAGTATGAAATACACACATCGCGATTACAATTCCTAAAAATATGTGTCCTTCTGTAGTTTGTGTTAATTCGAGAAATTCATCCCAACCAACTTGCCCTCTTAGAATATTACTTGTTTCATAAATATGAGCTACAAAATATGCCAATAGTCCTAATCCACTTAATCGCATTAACCAATATGCAACACGTTCAATTCCATATCTGCTAGGGTTGGCCATTCCTTTGATACCTTCTCTGTGTTCGTCTTGTGGCATCTAGTATTTCCTCTCCACTGGCTGATATTTAGTAATTGTAACTGGATGTGTTTTCATGATTGGTCCATTTGGATCATAGTACGCAAGAGTGTGATGTAGAAAGTTGGTATCATCACGTTTAGGATAATCAGTTCTTGAATGTGCACCACGCGATTCTTTTCTATTAATTGCTCCAAGTAATACAATCTCTGCTACTCTGAACATAGAGTCAAGTTCCATTACATTTGAGAAATTAGTGTTATACTCTTTTGCTTTATCATCTACATGTTTCCAAGTTTGTTGTTTTAATTCACGGATTTTCTTTAGTCCCTCAACAAGATTTGTTTCATTTTTGTAGACATATGCTTTTTCATTCATTGTATCAGTAAGTTGTTGTCTAATTTCATATGGATTAATATCACCATTTCCTCTAAAGATTCCATCATAGATTCTCTTCTCTTCAGCTGCCACTAAATGATGAGGCCAAGGATTTGTGGATTCATTTTTTTGAATATAGTCAATTGCTAATTCACCTGTAATTTTACCCCAAACAATACATTCTGAGGTTGAATTTGCGCCTAAACGATTAGAGCCATGCACACTGTTACATGCAGCCTCACCTGCAGCCCAAACTCCTTGAATTTCAGTGGCACCATCAATATCAGTATGAAGTCCTCCCATCATGTAATGACATACAGGTCTAATGTCAAGTAGATCCTTAGCAGGATCTTGTCCTGAAAATTTAATGGATATTTCTCTAATTCCACCTAATTTCTCTTTAATTTTTTCATCTCCAAGATGCCTTAAATCAAGTTTCATACAATCAACACCAGTTTCATGTTTGAATCCACGACCCTCTTGTATTTCTGTCATGATTGATCTTGAAACAATATCGCGAGGAGCTAATTCCATTTTACCAGCTGCATATGTTTTCATGAATCGCTCACCCTTATTGTTAAGAAGATAACCACCCTCACCACGAGCACCTTCTGTAATTAAAATTCCAGATGGTAATATTCCGGTTGGATGGAATTGTACAAATTCCATATCTTTTAGTGCCATACCAGCTCTTAATCCCATATCCAAACCATCAGGGGTTGAAGAAAGTGCATAAGTTGAAAAACTATATAATCTTCCAGCACCGCCAGTTGCAATGATAAGTGCTTTTCCTTTAATTGTATAAAATGTTCCAGAACCTAATTCAATTGCAGTAACACCCATGAATCGTTTTCCATCATGGATAATTGATGTTACAAACCATTCGTTAAGGTATTCAATATTTTCAAATTTTTGACATGTATCATACAAAGTTTGCATTTCAAAGAAACCAACTTTGTCTGATGCATATGTTGCTCGAGGAAAACTGTAACCACCAAAATTTCTTTGATCAATTCTACCATCATCTCTTCTAGACCATGGCATACCCCAATGATCTAATTGATGAATTTCCTGTGGCATTTCAACACATAGTCTTTCTGCAACATCTTGGTCTGCAAGGAAATCACTTCCTTTAACAGTATCATAAACATGGGATTCAATTGTATCGCCTTCATCTTCAAAAAGAACTGCAGCAGTTCCACCTTCTGCGGAAACAGAGTGAGAACGCATTACTTGTACTTTGGAAACAATTCCAATTTTGAGATGAGGTCCTTTTTTAGCAGCGGCAATGGCAGCCCTCAAACCTGCAAGACCAGAACCACAAATAATCAAATCAAATTCAAGAGAATCTACCATTTTTCAGTCAAACTTGTTTTGGGCGGGATAAATATGTAGTAATTGCTAGGCATGTTCCAAAATGTTAAAATATATCACTAGTGATATTACTAGTGATGATTTCTGAATGGTTTCAGAGAGTAGGAAGCTCAGTTCCTAGAGGATTTTCAAGATATTTTATTTTAGAATTATTGAAAAAAACCCCTCATACTGGAAAAGAGATTATCGATTATGCTGTTAAACAAAGTAACGGTATTTGGAAACCATCACCAGGATTGATCTATCCCTTGTTAGGTAGATTACTAGATGAAGGACTCGTTGAAGAAACTAAAGATGGAAAATATCAACTAACAAAAAAAGGGAAGGATACTGCAGATGATGTTGATAAGGTAAATGACATTGTTAAGAAGCAACTAGAAGTGTTGTTTAGATTAGGTAATGTAGGAAGATTTGTTGTAATAGATCTATTAGAAAAGATTTCAGCAATGGGATCTATTCTTAGTTCTAATTTCGCCAATATGACTGATGAAGAGACAAAGAAATACAAACAATTTCTTGAATCAGAACTAAAAAAAGTTCAAGAAAAAGACGTAAAGAAGAAAGGCAAAGAAATTAAGATCGAATAATCAAAAAATAGTTTCATAATAGAATACAGTATCAATTAAAATCATAAATAATTCAGAAAAAGAACACAGTTATGAAAAATTTGAAAAGTATGTTAAAATCAAAAAAACCATTTGTAATTCCAGGTGTTTATGATGCACTAGGTGCAAAAATTGCTCAAAAAGTAGGTTTTGATGCAATGTTCCAAACAGGTTATGGGACATCAGCCACATTATTTGGAATGCCAGACTATGGATTTATTGGAGCTACAGAAACTATAGACAATGCTAGAAGGATTTGTAGAGCAGTATCAGTTCCAGTAATTGTTGATTCAGATACAGGATATGGAAATGCTCTAAGTGTATGGAAATTAGTGAAGGAATTAGAATTAGCAGGAGCATCAGGTATTTTCCTAGAAGATCAAAAATGGCCTAAACGTTGTGGACACATGCAAGGAAAAGATGTAGTTTCTCAAGAGGAATATACAGAGAAATTATCAGCTGCAATCGATGCAAGGGAAAATAAAGACTTCATAATTGTTGCAAGAACAGATGCAAGGGCAACTAAAGGATTGGATGAGGCCATTGAACGTGGAAAACAAAATAAAAAAACAGGCGCTGATGCAGTTTTTGTTGAAGCCCCAAGATCATTAGATGAAATGAAAGAGATTGGAAAAGAAATCAATGCGCCATTAGTTGCAAATATGATTGAAGGTGGAGCTACACCATTGAATACAGCTGAAACATTAAGCAAAATTGGATTTAATATTATTTTATATCCATTGTCAGTTTTGTATGCAAATACATTTGCAACAATGAATATTCTACAAGAATTAAAGAGAACAGGAAACACATCAAAATATAAACAAAAAGTTGTGAATTTTGATCAGTTTAATGATTTGGTTGAACTTCCAAAGTTTAGGAAAATGGAGAAAAAATATGAAAAATCAAAAAGATGAAATAAAAAATTTCAAGTAAAGTACAACTAGTTTGTATTTCTCTTTACTTCAATTTCTATTGTTGAAACATTTCTGGTTCTACCGTCTTGTGACTCTAATGATTCTGAGCCAATTTTAATTTCTCCGATAGTGTAGCCTGCATTTTCAGTCTTTCTTGCAATGATTTGAGCTACGTCTACAGCACGTCCTATGCTGAGTCCTCTAGCTTTGATGTTGACGGTTGGTAAGTTTGCCAATTGAATTAGCGTTGATGTTACATACGCCATCAATGGTTTCTTACCAATGAATACGGTGTCTCTGGTTTCATTTGACATGTAAAATTTGGTATTTAAGGATAATTTAAAGCTAAAAGGACATTTTCTAATTAAATTAAAAAACTTTGAAAAATTTGAACCATTATTAACCAGAAAGAAGGAATTTGGTTAGAACTTGGAAAATATTTCAAAAGTTTTAGAATTTGGAAATAGTAATGAAAAAATCAAAATTTTGGAGACTTTGGATAATATAGATAATCCAGAAATTTTAGAAAAAATAATTTCAAAACTAGATGATGATGATATACAAGTAAGAGGAGAAGCTTTTAGTTCACTTTTATTAAATAAAAAAAAGATTTCAAATTATTTAATTAATAATTTGAATGCTGCAAGTAAAAACATCAGAGGTTTTGTGTCACTAGTACTAGCAAATAGAAACGAAACCTCAGCCATCCCTGAAATAATTAAACTTGCAAAAGATGAACGTTCTATGGTTAGGTCATGTGCACTAGGAGCATTAGGATATCTAAAAGCTCAAGAAGCTCAAGATGTTTTCCTAGAAGCATTATCAGATTATGACATAGAAGTAAGAAAAAGTGCGTTACAGGCAATCATCGATTTAAAAATTACAATTTCAGAAGATAAAATCAATGAGAGTTTTAAAGAAAGAGATACTGAAATCGAAAAAATGATTTTATCAATTAAAAAGTGGACCGGAAGGGATTTGAACCCTCGATCCCATGCATGCCATGCACATATCCTACCGGACTAGACGACCGGCCCATTAATCAGAATTCTGATTGAAATATATTTTTCAAATTGGTTATTAACGTTTAGCGGTCAGAAAAGATAATTGAGTTATAAAATTAACACAATATATTTAAACTCGCAAATCTTGATTGAATCGTTATGGTCGTAGATAACAAAGCAACCGTTACTTATGTACAATTATTGAAAGAAGATCTTGTAATTATTAGATTAGTTCCAAAAGACGGTCCTGTTCCAGATTACAAAGTAGGTCAATTTATCACATTAGGATTACCAAATCCTTTGGAAAATGGAAAAATTGTAAGACGAGCTTATTCAATTGCATCTCATCCAGAAAATAGAGATTATATTGAACTAGTAATTAGATGGGTAAGAAAACCACTTCCAGGTAGATTAACTACTCAAATATTTAATGTGAAAGAAGGGGATGAAATTCTTTGGTTAAAACCTACAGGTAGAGCATTACTAATTAATGAAGAATTTACTAATGGTGAAAAAGATAACAGACGGATTATTTGTATTGGTGGAGGAACAGGTTTAGCACCATTTGTAAGCTTTGCACAACATCTTCATGATACAGGAGATAAACGAGAAATAATAGTTTTACATGGAGCAAGTTATGTTGATGAATTAAGTTACAAGGATTTGCTTACTAATCTTGAGAATGAGAGCATTGCAAGAGGTAAAGATGAATGGAATTTCAAATACAGAGCTTCAATCAGTAGACCACAAGAATGGTTTAACAGATCATGGGCAGGACAAGTTGGAAGAGTTGAAACATTCCTAAGACCAAGAGATAGCGGACTTTCACCATTAGAAGAATTAATTGGAGATAAAATTACTAAAGAAAATACAATATTCTATATTTGCGGATGGCAAGGAACCATAGATGGTGTAATGGACTTCTTGAATCCTAAAGGCTTTGTCACTGAACATGATAAACGTGAAGATGGAAGCTTTGAAGTTAAATACGAATCATACGGATAGAACTTTTTAAAATTCAACCATTGAAATATGAGAATTATTTACGTGATGTAATTGATTACAGCGCTTTATCTTGCACACCTAAATCCAGTAACAAACGCACATGTTGAAATAATTACAGAATTAAAAAAACAAGCAGATATTGTTAAAGTAATGCCCGTTGTCTTCAAAGATGAAGATAGAGAAATTAACAGTAAAAGCTTCCCATTTAATTTTAAAACTAGAAAAAAAATGCTAGAGGTTATTTTTGGAGATTCAATCAAAATTACTGATGATTATGCATTTCAAGCACCTTTCAAAAAATACTTGCCACCACTAGTAAGAAGAAAGTCATGGAAACTAAGAAAACAAATCCTTGATGGAGTCAAAGGCGACTTTTTTTCATATACGGGAGATAAAGCTGAAGGATACATGTTGAAAATGTATAGACTAAAACCAAAAATTGGTGAAAGAAAATCACTTTCTGCAACATCAGTTAAAGAAAAACTGTATGATGCAGCACTTGGAGAAAAATCATTATGGAAAGAAGACGTTCCAGAATGTATAGTAAAAATCATTGAAGATGAATGGGAAACCGTTAAGAAATTTGCAAATGAGGAAGATCAAACCACAAGAATTGTAGGAATGAAATTTCCTAAAGAAGGATATTCAGAATAAATAGAGATTAATACACATAGGATAAAATTTTTCCATGACACTTCCACTTTCAAAATATGTATGGTTTGATGGAAAGTATGTTACCACAGATAAAGCTCAAGTTCCAATTACGACTCATGCAATTCATTATGGGACATCAATCTTTGAAGGAATTAGAGCATATTGGAATGGGAAAAATCTCAATGTGTTCAGATTAGATGAACATGTAAAACGATTTAGAAGATCAGGGAAATTTTATAATATTTCACTTAATTTCTCAGATCAAGAAATAACTGATGCAATAATTAACATATGTAAAAAAAATAAAATAAAGAGATCTTGTTACATTAGACCATTTTATTTTGTAGGCGATTATGGAATTAATCTACATGTAACTAAAAAAGCACCAACATCTGTTGCAATATTTACATTTCCTTTCGGAGATTTATTTAACAAAAATGGAATTACTGCAGGAGTTGTATCTTGGAGAAAGTTCTCAGATATGTCAACACCCCCACAAGCAAAATGGGTGGAAATTATCTTAATTCCATTATTGCCACACAGGAAGCAAAGCGAAATGGTTTCGATGAAGCAATTTTACTTGATCATAATGGAAATGTGAGTGAGGCACCAGGTGAAAATATTTTCATAGTTAGAAATGGTCAATTAGTTACACCATCACTTGCATCATCTGTATTAGAAGGGATTACACGTGATGCAATAATCAAAATTGGAAAAGATTTGGATGTAGATGTAATTGAACGAGACATTACAAGAAGTGAATTAATCATATCAGAAGAAATTTTTCTGACAGGCACTGCAGCTGAAATTACACCCATCATAAAGATGGATTCAAAACAAATAGGAAATGGCAAACCAGGTGACATTACAAAAAAGATGATGCAAGAGTATACAGATATAGTAATGAACAAAAATAAGGATTATTCTCATTGGTTAACTGAGGTGTATTAGATGAAAATTGTTCAAATTGGAACAGGTGGATGGGGTAAAAATCACACAAGGATTTTATCACAACTAGAAGTTCTAGTAGCTGTTTGTGATACAAATTCTCAAAAAAGTAAAGAATATGGAGAAAAATATTCAGTCAATCATTATGAATCACTAGATGAGTTACTAGCTGCAGAAGAATTTGATGGTGCATTTGTAGTAACTCCCACATCAACTCATACTGATATTGCAAAAAAATTGTTAGAAGCAAAAAAACACGTCTTTGTAGAAAAACCAATGACATATCAATCAGAAGATGGTGAAATACTTGCAAAACTAGCAGAAAAAAATAAAGTAATTCTAACTTGCGGTTATATTGAAAGATTCAATCCTGCAGTAGACGTAGTGAAACAAATGGTCAAAAATAAAAAATATGGGGATTTAGTTATGCTTGAATTTCATAGAGAAAATAGAATGCCTCTTCACATCAAAGATGTTGGAATTATTTATGATACATCAGTTCACGATATAGATACTGCAAATTGGTTGTTTGATGATATGCCACAAGTAGTATTTACAAGAGCAGGTAAAATTAAACATGAACATGAAGATTTTGCAAGCATCATGTTGGGTTACAAAAATGATAAAGTTGCAATTATTTCATCTAACTGGATTACACCAAAAAAAGTAAGAAAATTCAATGCGGTATGTACCGATGCAATTATTTCATCAGATTTTATCAGTCAAGAAATTATTGTAGAGAAAGATGAAGAATCAGAAACGGTCCAAAATGAAAAACAAGAACCATTACTATTAGAAATTCAGAGTTTTCTCGGATCTATTGAAGGAAAGAATGAACAAGTTGTAAAATCATATGAAGCAGTCAATGTGACAAAAATTGCTGAAGCAGCACTTTTATCTAGTCAGAAAGGAACTCCCATCTATCTGGATCTAAAATGAATAAAACAATGATGGATATTTTGGCATGCCCAATAGACAAGAATCATCCTTTAGAATTATTTGAGATAAAAGAAAAAGACAATATCATATCAGAAGGTGCTATATTTTGCCCAAAATGCTCTAGATTCTATCCAATAATTGAAGAAATTCCAATAATGCTACCTGATGAATTACGTGACAAAAAACAAGAGATGGAATTTCTAAAAAACTACAAGGAGCAATTACCTGAAAAAATTATTACAAAGGCAAACCCATGGCACTTGTGAGATAATGGTTACTAATTTTATTTCAGAAAAAACAAAAATTGGGGAAAATACAAAGATTTGGCATTTTTCATATGTTGGAGATGACGTAGAAATTGGGGATAATGTAAAGATTGGTTCTCTTGCACATATTGATTATGATGTAAAAATTGGGGAAAATACAAAGATTGAAGGTCAAGCATACATTCCACCGCTCTCTAGAATTGGGAAAAATGTATTCATTGGGCCAGCTGCAGTACTAACAAATGATCCTTATCCAATGTGTGACAAAATGATAGGAGTTACAATTGAAGACAATGCAATTATTGGAGCACGTGCAGTGATCAAAGCAGGTGTCACTGTTGGGAAAAACAGTGTTGTTGCAATGGGGGCAATTGTAACAAGAGATGTTCCTGAAAATTCTGTTGTTATTGGTTCTCCAGCATCAATCAGATACTCAAGGGAAGAATATGACAAGAAACAAAGACAGTGGAAAGAAAACTAGAGTTTAATTTCTTTTTTGAAGATCCAGTTCTTTAATTTTGATAAAATTAAAATCCAAATTACAACTAGAACTAGTGCAACTATAGTTTTGATAACAGAAGCAATAAACCAATTGTAATCACCAAATCCTGAAATGGTAATAGGTCCTAAAATTGTAACTACGATTCCACCGCCAACAATAATCAATACCCACATTCCAAACAAAAATCCAAAAAGACCAGACTTCAAAGTGCCACTCCCATCATAAATGCCGTAATCACTGCCAGAACTCCTGAAAATATCGTGAGTTTGAAGATCATATGTCCCACTTGCTTTTCAAATAATGGTCCTCCTGCAAGAATCAACCGTACCAATGTTACAGGTGCTTTCTTGTCACCAGTTGCTTTTAATCTAAAATCATCAGTATGATCTACTGGTTTTCCCTTGATTTGTCTGTGTTCTACAACTCGTTTTACACTTGATAGGAACAAAAATGAGTTAATCACTGCAGGTAATAATGCAATGGCTGCAATGATTTCCACACCGCCAACAATAGCAATAGCGCCATACATTGCACCTAGAGTCAATGCTCCAGAATCACCAGGAAAAATTTTACTTGGAACTTTATGATATTTGTAAAATGCTAATGAAACAAACCCAAGCGGTAAACTAACAATTGCAATTTCATAATTTTGTATAATAAACAAACATATTGATAATGAAAAACTGGCAATCACCATAAACCCACTTGCAACTCCATTAAGAACGTCAATGGAGTTGATTGTATTTCCAGTAATTGGAATCATGAATATAATCAATACAAGATACAATGCTGGAATTTGTACTGTTCCAAATAAAGGAAATGCAAGATCAGTATCATATGCACCGAGTACAATAATTGGAATCGCAGATACTGCTAATGCAACGGGTTTGAACCATCCACCCATTACCTTTCTATCATCAACATATCCTACTACAAATGCTGCAGATGTTGTGATAAGTATTGCAAGGATTTCGTTCATCTGTAGAAATGCATAAAGAACAATTTCTGATGCTATGATTCCTGTAATTATTGCTGGACCACCCGGTCTTACTACCATCACATCTTCTTTTTTGTTCATATCTTTTACTGCAAGATTGTTTTTTTGTAAAATTTTCATTAATGGCGGAGTCATGACAAATACAACTACAAATGCAACAATGCATGAAATCATAGTTGGAATTAGTAAATCAATCAATTATCTAACCTTTCGTAACTCTGCCTTTATGTTATCCGCAATGGTTGAACCAATTTTATCAATTTCTGCCAATTTATTCACAGGAATTTTTTTCAAATCATCTAGATTCTTTATCCCATTTTTAAAAAGAATTCTAGCCCTTACCCTTCCGATTCCTTTTACTCGGACTAAATCAAGTAGTTCCTCTCTTATTCCATAAACTACTCTATTTCTCAAATCGCCTAATTCTTGAAGTAAATCAGCTCTCTCTACATGTTTAGAAATCTCCCTGAGACAATAAGATAACCAATTAGCATTTTCAGTCATTCTGTGCATGTCTCCAGATTCGATTCCGAGGCTGTCAGATAGGGACAATTCAGTGGATTCAGTTATCCAGTTTTGCAAAGCCAAGAGACTACGTGAGCAGGCATACTCTGAGATTGGCTCTAGTAATTGTGATGAATTATTCTCAATCATCAAACTAGCAATCTCATAGTCTTTTTGTCGAAGCGAGAATTTTGGGAAAAATTCTTCGCAGTTTGTGATCAAATGTAAAAATCCAAAAGTATGTTTTCTTTCTTGGGAAACATTTTCAATTGAATCTCTAAAGTACGTTGCAGTTAGTGGATCAATGTAGAGCATGGATGTCTTTTTTCCAAATTCAGTTGCAGCATATCTCTCACCTTTCTTGATTATGAGGAATTTGCTTGAAAGAAAACGTAATGAAATATCAATGGCAAATTTTAATGTGGGTTTTCTGGATTGTAAGCCACCCAATGTTTGCAAAAAGAATTCCAGAATTTCTTCTTTTTTAATTCCAGGATGTGTAACTATAACGCTCAAGATATGAGTTCGTAAAGATTTATCATCAGTAATTTTTGATTCAATTGGTTCAGATTCTCCATTAACATAATATTCAATTAGATCTTCTGTATTTCCATTTCCAACAATAATTGATTCTCCATAATCATCATATTGTGGTCTTCCGGCTCTTCCACAAAGCTGTTTGTATTCTAAAATACTGATTGGTCTGTTTGCGCCAACTTTTGCATTGTATCGATTTACATTTGAGATTACAACTCGTCTTGCTGGAAGATTAACACCTGCAGCTAATGTAGGAGTGGATGACAATAATTTGATGGTACCCTTACGAAATTCTTTCTCTATTGTTTCTCTGCATTTTTGATTGAGTCCTGCATGATGAAATGCAACTCCTTTTTTTACAAGCAAAGCCAAAGTCTTTACAAGCTCAGTATGTTCATTTTCTGATAGAAGTTTTTTTGATGTTTTTTCTAGTTCGATGATTTCTTGTTTTTCTAGAATTTGTGATATTGCGTCAGCTGCTTTTGTTGCAAGGGATTTTGAACGAGTTCTAGTCTCTGCAAAGACAAGTGATTGGCCTCCTTGTTGTACTGATTGTACGCCTAGATCAATTGGTGTACCCCTCAAACTACGCTCAACTTCAAAGGTTTTGCCATCACTCATTGTGACTTCACCTGCCTCACATACTCCCTCAAATAGTGGAACAGGTCTCCAGTCATTTTTCACTAGAGTGCATTCAAGCCAGTCTGCAATCTCATCTGAATTGGTTATCGTCGCACTAAGACCTACAATTTGGGGTGTTGTTTCCAATAGTTTTAGTTGTGTTAGAATCATCTCAAGTGTCGGGCCTCTGTTTTCATCTCCAATCAAATGCACTTCATCAGAAATTACTAGACCTATATCATCAACCCATTCTGCACTGTGACGGATAATAGAATCCATTTTTTCATTTGTTAAAATTAAAATATTACTTTTTTCTAGATTTTTTTCAATGTTTTCAAAATCACCAGTTGATATTGCAACCTTTACTTTGTTACCTAAAGCAACTTTTTCTAATTTTTTAAACTCTGTAAACTTTTCAGCAGCCAGTGCTCGCAATGGACTAAGGTAAATCACCTTTCCTTGGTTTTTAGATAGGTAACCAATCATTGCAAGCATTGCAATTAATGTTTTTCCACTTGCAGTAGGAGCTGAAACTAGAATGCTTTTTCCATCTAGTAATCCAGACTTTACGCTATCTGCTTGTGGCGGATATAATTTTTTAAAACCTTGTGATTTTAGAAATTCAATTGCAGATTCAGGAATTTTTAGTTTCTCTATGTTCATACTCGGTTATAGTGATCGGGTTTTGATTCATAAATAGATGCTTCTCTAAGCATTCTTCGGATATAGTTTCTAGCCTCTTCTTCCGTGAATTTCTCACTCTTTTCTAGTTCCCGAACAAACATCTTTTCTTCTACGGGAACTTTGTTATCACCTTCAAGACCTTTAAGAACATCCATAAACAACTGCATCTTTGAAACCTCACTTCTTGGCTTTCCTTGTAACACACCAAGATCTACCTTACCAGTATTGACATCAACTCCTGCATCCTGAAGCATGCTCTGAATTAGGAAGATTGCACGCTCAGCATCTTCTTCTTCTACCTTGTCTTTCATGAGCAATCTTGCCCTTGCAGTTGAAAGTCGTATTATACCTTCTAGTTGTCTAGGAGTAACGGTAATCATTTCTTCGGATTCTACATTTCTCATCTGCAGATAGTAATCTAGTATTTTGGTTTCTGCCTCTTTTGTCAATTCAGGTTCTCCACGTTTTGCATAGGATAGATATTTTGTTAGCAAATCAACTTCAATGACTGATTTTTTGTCAGTGCCCTGTGTTGTGTTTCTTTGAATAATGTGTTTTGCAATTTGCATATCTTTTTCTTTAGTTGGAATATCTCTTACAACAAATATCAAGTCAAATCTTGTAAGCAATGGGATTGGGAGGTTTACATTTTCTGTAATATTTTTGAAAGGATCATATTTTCCATACATGGGGTTTGCTGCAGCCAAAATTGAAGTTCTTGCATTTAGCGTAGCTACAATACCACCTTTTGCAATACTTGCAGATTGCTGCTCCATTACTTCATGCAATGCACTTCTATCCTCAGGTTTCATCTTATCAAATTCGTCTATACTTACAAGACCTTGATCACCTAATACTACTGCACCAGCTTCTAACATCATGATTCCTGTTTTGTCTCTAACTACAGCAGCTGTCAAACCAGCAGCTGTTGAACCTCTACCAGATGTATACAAACCTCTTGGTGCAATTCTTGCACAAAACTTTAGCATCTCAGATTTTGCAGTACCCGGATCTCCTACAAGAAATACGTTAATGTCCCCTCTAATCTTACTTCCATCACCAAGTAATCTTTGATTGGAACCAACAATTAGTAACAAAATTGCTTCCTTGATTAATGCTTGACCTTTAATGTGTGGTGCAAACGAATCTATTAATTTTTGATAGACATCAGAACTTTGACTTAGGGATTTGATTAGTTTTTCTTCTTCAGGAGAAATTTCTTCTCGTCCAATCTTTCTATCAGTTTTAGAACCACGTCCACTTAAAAATTCAATATTATTTCCTTCAATTCTTAATCGGTACAATCCACTGTGTCCTCTCTGAACTCCAGCAACTGATTCTTGTTCTACTCTTACCACACCAGTAAGGATAATTCTATCTCCCGGTCTCGAATTATCAACTAAATCTTGCCTAGTTGTGACGTCAATATAATGAGGTAGTTGTCCTGGAGGTAAATCCTCAGGAAGCTCTTGTAATCTTAGAATTTGAAAATCTATGAATTTACTTGCTTCAGGTTTTAATTCAAAGTCTCTATGTTTACAAGATGGATTGTCACATACTATTGGTATTTTGACATCCATTCCTTTTAGCTGAATTATTTTGGTTTGATGTTCATCAGGACATACAAAGACCAGTTCCTTTGCAAGTGGTTTTACTTCAGATGCACGAACTACCATTCCTGAAACACTTGTAATTTTTCCAATCGTTTCAGCATTAATTTGTCTTAGACTGCGTTCTGATGGAAAATTAATTAGTCTTACACGAACTTCATCTTTGATTTTTTCTGCATACTCCGGATATCTTGTTTGTAGTGCTTCTTTGATTGCTCTTGAAAACGCATCAAATATTCTATCAGGGTTTTGAGAAAACATCACCTCAATTTGTGGCTCTACTACCAAATCATTGTAATCAACGATGATATACTTTGCATTCTTTGGCATCATCTCATCGATCGCATCTACATACTTGTAGATACCATTTCTATCCTTAAATCTAGTTAAGAATTCCTTTACCTTATCTGATAATGCTGAATCTGTGAAAGTACTAGCTTGTGCCATGCTCATTTATCTCTCCTCTTATCTGTTTTTCAAACTCTACACTGTTTTCATAGATTGTCTTGTAGAAAATATTTTCCTCAACAGTTAGTTTATTGTATAATTCAGAATTTAGTTTAATAGAATCTGCAATCTTTACTAGTTTACCTCTTCTCATTCTGAATAATTCCAACATCATACTTTCAACTTTATCAAAATCATCACGGTTTAATTCCTTCATAGATTCTTTTAGTCGGATGTAAAAGTGCGGATCAAGTGTAGAGATTTGATATTCACCAACCATCTTTTCTTTTGATAGTGCTTGTTTAAGTTGAGTAATCATATCTGGAGAATTTAGAGTTACGATATTATTTTCAGAAAGAATTTTTCCAACCCACTGTGGCATGTTATTTGTATCACCTTGAGTTCCCTCAACTTTCATGCCTGCAACATTATATTTGAAATCTTGATTTACTGTAATTTTAGCATCCTTTAGGCGATATCCAATTGAATGCACTTTTTCTATTTTATCTATTTCCATTTGAGATCACTTGATCTGATTTAGATCCTCAAGTACAGGATCGATCAATTCTGTTAACAATTTAGTGAGATCAATTGATCCTAATTAATTACAGGCTGATCGGGCATAACTATGATATTTTTTGATTTTAAGATATAGTATGATACAATAACCAATTCGGATTTATTAATGGGAATTAGCCTTTGATACACATGACTGCAACTGGAATGTGGGTAGAAAAATATCGACCAACGAAACTTTCCGAAGTTGTAAACCAAACTGAGATTATTGGTAGTTTGGAAGCTTTAATCAAAGATCCAACAGATATGCCACACTTGATGTTTTCAGGGTCTGCAGGAGTTGGAAAAACAACAGTTGCATTATGTATTGCAAGGCAAATTTTAGGAGATTATGCTAAAGACTACACATTAGAGCTAAATGCATCTGACGAGAGAGGTATTGGGATGGTCAGAGAGAAGGTAAAAAAATTCTCAAGATTTGCAGGAATGGCAGAGGTTCCATTCAAAATTATCATTTTAGATGAAGCTGATGAGATGACCGGAGATGCCCAAACAGCACTTAGACGAATCATAGAAGATACTGCAAAAATTTGTAGATTTATTTTCATTGCCAATAATATTTCAAAAATTATCGACCCAATTCAAAGCAGATGTGCAACCTTCAAGTTCACATCAATTCCTGAAGAAGACATAATTATTAGACTGGAAGAAATTGCTAAAAAAGAGAAGATAAAATCAGACAAAAAGGGGCTTAAAGCAATTTATGATTATTCAGAAGGAGACTTGAGACATGCAATCAATCTAATGCAGGCAACTGCAAGTCTTGGGGGAATTACAGAAGAAAATGTAAAGTCCTCAGCTGGATTAACAAAAACTTCTGATGTTGATCAAGTTCTAAAAATTGCATTATCTGGAAAAGTTCCAGAAGCTAGAGAGAAAATGATCGAATTAATCAAAGTTTATGGAATGTCAGAATCTGATTTTCTAAAATATATCAACTCTGCAGTATTCAAATCAAAACATGAAAAATTAGGAGATATTTTGGAGATAATTGCAAAGTATGATTATAGAGTTCTAGTTGGAGCAAATTCTGAAATTCAGTTATCTGCAATGTTAGCAGAACTTGCAAAAATAAATAATTAAAAACGCAGAGTGCCTATAAGGCTTTTGGTAACCCACAATGAATGAAAATTACTAGGTAATAACAGGTCTAACGAAATCCATTCGGTTCATATACTCCACTGTATGGAACCCTCAAATTTTGGGTTTCATAGGTGATGTTTTTTGTGTATGTCACAGGATGACTCATCACCATTTCTCTTCTGAAAGTATTTGGTCATATCTTTCTAAAATCTGTATCAAATCAAAAATATCAATTTTGAAGAATAATACGGTCTAAAGGAGTCCGCCTGCTCCAGCTTGCGAAACCCACTATTTTTTTGGGTTTTCATGCTAATTTCTTCTCTATTTTTCTTAATAGAATTACAGCTTGAAAAAGTTTTCTTAGGTTCAAATTTGTATGACTTTGAGAAAGTTAATCGTGCAATTCATTAGTCTTCTCAAAATTGAAAATTCTGAGAAAATGATACTTGAGACATTAGAACACAATAGTAACTTATCTGACATAGCTAGTCCTACACTGCAAATGTATCTGAAATTATTTTCAATTCTTAACTCTAAATAAAGAGTGATCTAAATTAATAACTTGAAAAATTGCTTTTAATCATTTATGCACAAATCTGAAAGGATTTAAGATTTTTTAATGGTTTGATTCTAAAATTCCCTCAAATGTTATTTAGTAATGCATACTGATTGAATTTAAGGCCTGGTTTTATGTTATTAATATCAAACCAATACTAGTCTTCTTCATTGTTATCTTCATCGTCTTCTTCGTTTTCGTCATCCTCGTCTTCATCAAAGTTGTGCTTCATTGCCTGTTGTGCATGCTGCCAAGCATTTTTGTATTTGCTAATGACGTTATCAGGACGTTTTTTCTCTAGCTCTTCTTTAGCTTTTTGCATTTCTTCTAATGCTTTGGTGATTTTTTCTTCAGATTTTTCATTATTGGAATGTATCTGTGCTTCTTCTATTGCAGTATTGGCCAATGTTTTGTCGATATTAAATATACGAACTATGGTTTGTTGTATCATATTTAGAAATGCTGGAGATTCTAATTCTTCTTTTTTTCTTCCTCGTCATCATCTCTGGAGTCTTGCAGACCATTTCAAAAATAGTGAATATCAAACATAATAAAATGATTTAGTGACATAAATGAAATAATTCACACTTTTTCAATAACTAACTTATGATTTCTAATTGATATGTACAGTTTCTCACCTTTCTTCCATTGTAGTTCATCTAAAAACTCTGAATGTATGTTCACTCGATTTTTGTAATATGTGACTCCAGAGATGAAGGGAATATGCACTAGATACAAGGCAAGTAAGCCATTTGGGCAAAACAGTAGATATGGCAAAGGACAAAAGAGATGTACTGTTTGTGATATTTTCATAAACTGGGATGGCAAGAATTGTCCTTGTTGTAGTTATGTTTTGAGAACAAAACCCAAAGGCACACAGACCAGGCAAAAATTAATGATATTACAACAAGTAAAAAGAATCTAAGAAATAATCCTTACATTAGATGTCTACGAGTTTATTTTCTCTCATGTAAATGATGCTTTAATGTATTTCAATATAATATCATATGAGTCAAACAAGAATTATGAATCTTGAGAAACAAATTAACGAAAATTCTAAAAAAATTCAAAAAGAACTAAAAACAATAAAGAAGATATTTAGAAACAAAAGATAGAGTGTGAATTCAAGAATTTGAGAATAAGTTTAGAACAAAACAATATTTTTTTATTGTATGATTTTTGTTTTTGCATCTATTAGTTTAGAAATGAGTTTTTGTTGTTCTAAAAATAATGACTTTAGATTCTCTATCTTCTTTGAGATCTTGTTTTCAAAGTCAGGGATTTTTGATTTTCTGTTCATCTCTCGCTTACCTTCCTTGAGTTTTACAAGTTCTTTTGAGAGTTCTTTTCCGCAACTTGTACAATGATACTTGTCACTACTGTTTTGAATATGACAATTAGGACATGATTTTGAGAACAAGATAGAATTGTTGGTATCATCTTTTTTGAGACCATGCAGTTTTAGAATTGCATCTTCCTGGTCAGAATTTGCCAGATGTTCATAAACTGCCAACATATTAGAGTCCCTAGACCAGTTACCATAAATTTTGGCAACGTTACCTAATTTTTTGCTGTATTCAGTAAGAGAAGTGTGTCTAAACAGGTATGGCCATATTCTTTTTTTGATTCCAGAAATATGTCTAGTATTTTTTATTAATTCTGAGAATCTATGATAGGGTATCAAACCATTTACATTATCATGATAAAACAGAAATGCATAGGATCATCACTATACGGGTGTTCTGCAAGCCATTCCTTGATGGGCTCAAAACTTGCAACAAGTGTCAATGATTTTGGTCCTGTTTTTCCTGTTGTGTGAATCCGTACAAAGTCTTTTTCAAATTCTATACCACTTATTATGATGTCAAGAAGCTCGCCTGGACGATATGCACCCTCTAACAAAACAAAAATGATTGCAATGTTTCGTTTCACATATTTTCCACCCATCCTTTTTGCTGCCTGAATTAACTGTAGTATATCATCATCAGTAAGAAGATCTTTTGATTGTATTTTCTGATATTTGTCTTTAAATGAATCAGGAGTAATCCATGCCACCAATGGATTATACTCTTTTCCCTTTGCTTTGTCAGCTATTTCACCATGAACTGCAAAATGATATATTCGCTTTAATCCTGTGAGAGTATTTTTTTTTTGACAGAGTTTTCATAATCAGAATCCGCTATTGTTCTATGTATGGATTCAATTTCTTCTCTAGTCCATTCTTTGATATTTTTTTTATCGTTAATTTCTAAAATTCTTCCAATACATTCAGCATAGTTTGCAATTCTGCCATATGACTTGTTATCTAGTCGTAATCTATCCATAAACCTGCAAACAATTTTGGCATTATCATCTGAGAACTTTTTGTAAAGAGTTATTTTGGCACGTTCAGTTCTCTTTTTTGCATTATGAATATCTACTTTTATCATGATATCATAATCCTGAATTTAATTTAAGCAACAAATTTTGTTCATTGCGGGTTATCATTAACAAGAGAAACGCAGAGAGAGGGATTTGAACCCCCGTATGCTTGCGCACACAGGCTCTCAAGGCCCGCGCCCTACCGAGCTAGGCGACCTCTGCAAAAAATCTTGGAGAGAAGCGGTTAAAATCTGTTGATGTAAAATAGAAAAATAAGAAAAAAGAAAAATTTTCTTTAATCGTGTGCGTGAGGTCCGCCACCACTTGATGGCATTTTAACATATGTTCCTGCTGCCTTCTCGTGCCATTCTAGGTTTGATGCTTCAATTCGAATAGCTCCTTCAGGACAGATTTCTTGACATGCCATACAAATCGTACAATCATGTTCTCTGATTGGTTGTGATTTGTCTGTATAATCTAATCTTTCATCTTGTTCTGTTTTACCAGTACCTTCAAAAGTTTCACCCAAGCAAGATGCCGCAGGAATATCTTTTTCGGTTCTGTACCATTGGAAGGTTTGAACAGGACATACACTCATGCATGAACCGGCTGCAACACAAGAATCCCAATCGACTGCAACTGTAGTACCATGAATTCCTAGAGGAACTTGTTCTTCTCCTCTTGCTTCATAGGCTGCTTTTACATCGTCGTTTGAAAATGCTGCACCATCGGATCTTCCGTCACCCCAGATAAAATGTAGATTTTCACCATCGGCATGACTTGTTTTTCCTTTTGGCTTTACGTCATTATGACAAAAGTCTTCAGGAATTTGTAGATCTACCATAATACCATATTTGTAGAATATTATTTAAAGCTAGAGAAAATTAGTTGGGACTAAATTAAAAAATAATATAAAAATCAAAAATTTCTAGGTTTAAGACACTTACAATTACAAAGTTTTTGCAGCTGATTCATGTTTTTCAACATTTGATTGATCAACTTTGATAGCTGCTGGTGGACATACAGAAACACATGCCATACACCAAATACAATCGTGTTCTCGGATTGGATCTGCTTTATCAGTAAGATCTTTGCGCTCATCTTTTACATCACTACCAGTTCCTGTAAAGGTTTGACCAACAACATCTTTTGCTGGAATATCTTTTTCGGTTCTGTACCATTGGAAAACTTGTACAGGACAAGCTTCAATGCAAGCACCATCTGCAACACAAGAATCCCAATCTACTGCAACCATTGTACCGCTTACACCAAGAGGAACCTGTTCTTCGCTTCTTGCTGCATAAGCTGCAACAACGTCTGCATCTGCTAATGTTTCAACTTGTGAACCATCAGCGTTTTTGGTTTTACCTGGACCCCACATGATATGAAAATTTCCATCATCGAGATTAATTTTTCCAATTGGCTTTAGGCCTTCAGGGAAATTTTCTGCAATTGGCATGATACAATTTTCTTGGAGTTATTATTTAAAGCTAGATAGATGTATAATGAATAGATAAGTAGATAGTCGATCAGTTAGGAAGGAAAATTTCCTTACGTTCATAACGATCAAAGATCAATTCTCTGGATATGGATATTATCAAGTATGATGTGTATCGGGGACCAAACCTTGGAGTTTACATTACTGTCAACGATAGTATTGGACTAGTCCCAATGGGATTTGCTCAAACCAAAGCTGATAAACTTGCAGAATATCTAAATATTGAAGTTCATCATACAGCAATTGCAAATACCAGATTGATTGGGGCATTGTCAGTTATGAATAATAAAGGATTTTTACTTCCAAATACTGCTTACCAAAATGAATATGATTATCTAAAAGCAGAAACTGATTTAGAAGTTGAAGTTTTAGATACTAAATTTAATGCACTAGGAAATGTAATCTGTGCAAATGATAAAGGGGCAGTTGTATCTCCATGGTTATCAAAACAAGACTGTCAAACAATTTCAGATGTTCTGGGAGTCGAAGTAATTCAGAAAAAAATTGCAGGGTTTAACCAAACAGGAGTTGTTCTTATTGCAAATAATTCAGGGGCTGCTATTCATCCAGAAGCAGATGAAGAAGACATGAAGACCATAGCTAATGTATTAGGCGTAAAAATTGAGCAGAGTTCAATCAACAATGGTATTCCATATGTATCATCAGGCATATTGGTCAATGACCACTGTGTAGTTGTAGGTTCTTTGACTAGTGGTCCAGAAATAATGATGTTAACTAGAGCTTTTCTAAATTAAGAATAGATTTTGGATCTTCAGTTAGTTTTTCTAGGGAGATGATTCCTTCAGTTCCATTTATCATGTCTTTGAGAACCACATTTCCATTTTCTAGTTATTGTGGACCAACAATGATTGCAAATGTTGCATTTGTTGCAATATCCATTTGTTTTTTCATGTTACGTCCTGCCAAATCAATATCAGTTGGAATATTATTTAGTCTAAGCAATGATGTAATTGAATGAGCTACTTTTTGCATTTCTTCATTGATGTATAGTACTGCAACTCTGTTTTGTTTAGTTTCTGCAATTATTTTTTGCTCTTGCATAGTTAGAATGATTCTTTCAACACCGCCGGCAACTCCTGTTGCACCAATATCTTCTCTGTTGAATGCTCTGGGCAGTGTATCGTATCTACCTCCACCAGCTAATGCACCAAGTTTTGAATTTTTATCAAATACTTCAAAGACAATTCCTGAATAATAGTCTAGCCCTCTAACAATACCGAAATTAATTCTAACATTTGAAACTCCTCTATTCTCTAGTGAATCAACTAGTGCTTTTAGTTCATCCCAAGATTCTAGTTGCGTTGTGTCAAATATTTTTTCCACTTCAGAAATTGTTCCTTTGATTTGTGAGAATTCTAGAATTTTTTCTAACTTTTCTGTTTCATATCCCTTTTCTTGAAATTCGGTTAAGATTTGCTCTTTAGATTTTTTTGCAATTTTATCCACTGCACGCAAAATATCTGTAACTAGTTTTGGTTCTTTAGAATCAAAGACTTTGTTGATGTAAGATTCTACAAGATTTCGGTGATTGACATCAATTGTAATGTCTTTGAGTAACAAGGAATCAAATAATCTGGATGTTATTTCTATGATTTCGGCTTCTGATTCTAGGCTAGCTTTACCATAAACTTCAATATCCCATTGGTGAAAATATCGATATCTCCCCTTTTGTGGCTCATCATATCGGAATACCCCACCAAATGCAGAAATTTTTGCAGGTAGTTTCATAGATTTTTGTGAGGAGACATATCTTGTTAGTCCCATTGTAAAATCAAAACGTAATGCTACTTCTCTATCTCCTTTATCTTTGAAATAGTAAATCTCATCACGAATTCCAGGACCAGACTTTGTCTCTAAAGTTGATAATAATTCAATTGGAGATGGATCCATAAATGAAAATCCATACAAATTTGACAGTTTCTTGAAATGATTCCTAATGTGTTCAATGTTTGCGTTTTCTTCACCTTCAAAGTCTTTCATTCCACGTGGCAGTTCCAAGATAATTAGATGTTGAAGAGTAGTGATTTAGATATTTCTGTGATAACTAGCAATAGGCATAAATGAATACAAAAAATTTGAAGAATATATCATGAAAGTAACCATAAAAAAAGGATGGAGCAAAAAAAGTAAGCAAGCAATTTTTGCTATGATTATAGGTGTAATAGCAATTATTGCTGTTGTAATATTAGATTAATTTCTTTTTGGAGATAACGTTGATAGCCAATAGTGCATTATCTTTCTGTTTAATTATATAAATACATCAGCGTTATCATTACATGTTTTTGCAGTGTTCTTTACTGATTCAATGTTAGAGATAGCAAGTTTATTGCATATGGATCTATATTTGAGTGCCTCTGCACTTAGGGATTCTACAATATCTTGTGCACTTTTAGGAAACCCATATCCAGAATTGGATAGGAATTCTTTGTAAAGTGAAGTATTTGCAGTGATTGTATTTCTCCATGACTTGTAGCATTCATTTTGTAAATCGAATAATGTTTGTTGTATGTGTGGAACTGAAGTCTCTAGTTCTGTGAAATATTTGTTGTTTAGTTTATCTAGAATTTCAAAATTATTGCTTTCAGTCATATATTTTGTATGAAATTTGTGAATTTAAGATTATTGAAATGATTTGAGACTAATTATTTTGATTGGATTGATATTGGTCTCTGGCCAAACTTTACAAAAATTACATTGGCACTTTCTATAAGTGACTGTACATAGGGATAGTTTGGATTTCCTATGAGATCATTTTTGATAATACTGAGATAGTATCTTTGTTGTTTTATCAGTCGTAGTTTCTTTGATTTTGATGCTTCATAGTTTTTTAGAGAACTCAAATTTGCAGAAATATCACAGAGCTTGATTAGTTTTGCACTAAATGATGATTCTTTGAGTTGAACTACATATGCTTTCTCTCTCCTTTTTCTAGTCAATGTCATGTCTTTTGATAAAGAAGAAACCAGTACTGCAATTTCACTTTCAAACTGTTCATACAAATCATCAAAAGTAGTTTCAGTTTTCTCTATTGTATCATGGAGCCACCCTGCACAAAATATCTGCTCATCAATTACACCCAAACTTTTGAGTCTGTTTACGACATCATCAAGATGTTTTGAATAGGGTGTGGTGCCATCTGGTCTGAACTGTCCAGCATGCTTGTTTTTTGCAAATAATTCAGCACTTTTTACTAGATCCAAAATCCTACAACTGTGAATGTATCACTCAATATTATCCAAGTAAACTATATTCCAAAGAAAAATTGTATTCTAACATGTCAATTGAGAAGACTGTTCTCGGTAAAGATTTGGAGATTTGTAGAATTCTTAACGGGATGTGGCAAGTTGCTGGAGGTCATGGCCAGATTGATTCAGAATCTGCAGTTAATGATATGGAAAAATATCAGAGTTCAGGATTTACAACGTGGGATTTGGCAGACATTTACGGTCCTGCAGAGTCCTTGATTGGTGAGTTTAGAAGAAAAACAGGTAGTGTGGGAAAATTTCAAGCACTAACAAAATTTGTTCCGAATACAGGTCCAATGAGTAATAGTATAGTAACTCACTATATCGATCAGTCATTGCGAAAAATGGATACAGACTGTATTGATTTGCTCCAATTTCACTGGTGGGATTACAATGATGCAAGTTATCTTGATGCACTAAACAATTTATCAAAATTACAAAGCGAGAATAAAATTAAACACATCGGGTTAACCAATTTTGATACAGAAAGAGTGAAAATCATGAAAGAACATGGATATGATCTAGTATCAAACCAAGTTCAGTATTCTATTTTGGATCAAAGACCAGATAAATTGATGGCACCATTTTTTATAAAACATGAAATGAAGATTCTATCTTATGGAACCTTACTTGGGGGATTTTTCTCTGAGAAATACCTGGGTGTTGATGAGCCACACAGAGGTGATCTTACTACATCTAGTCTTCAAAAATACAAAAACATGATAGATTTATGGGGCGGATGGCAGTTATTCCAGGAATTATTATCTGTACTAAACGATATAGCACAAAAACACCACTGCAGTATTGCTAATGTTGCAACACGATTCGTATTGGACAGACCACAAGTTGCTGGAGTAATTATTGGTGCAAGACTTGGTATTGCTGAACACAGAGAGAATAATTCTCAAATGTTTAATGTAAAATTGGATTCACATGATATTTCATCAATTAATAATGTCACTGTAAAAGCCAATGACCTCTTTGATGTTATTGGTGATTGTGGTGGGGAATATAGATAGAAATTCTAGACATGGAAATTTATACGATAAAACAATAAAGAATACTGTTTGACCGAGAAGGTTTTGCCTAAAGAGGATTCTGATTTTAGCCTTTCAGGAAGAATGGAGGAGAGCAATTTTGCATATTTTGAACCTGAAATAGAATCAAAATCAAAAGGTAGATCACTTGTCATATTTGGAATAGCCTTTATGCTAGTGACTGCAGGAATATTTTCGTATTATTTTCTAAATCAGAGTGAGATTGATTCACAGATTCTTGATAATACTGCATTTAAAACACTGGAAGAGAAGATGGCAAAGCACTATGGGGTTGGACAGTTTGGAAGTGAACATGCACATGCAGCATTAGTAGTCTTTGTGAACGGAGATAAGATAGATTTTTCGCATCCACAGTTTCAGATTCAAAGCAAATACATTCATTTTGAAAATGATAATCCGTATCTAATTCACAAGCATGCAACTGATGTTCCATTGGATATGTTGTTTGCATCATTTGGACTAAAGATAACATCAGACTGTATTGGATTAAACTATGAATCAGGTGCAAGTCAATACTGTACTGATAAAGATAATTCTATGACATTTTTAGTAAATGGGAGATCTAATTCAAACATCAATCTATATGAAATAAGACATAACGATAGAATTTTAATTTCATTTGGTAATTCAGAATTAGTTTCAGAGCAGATAAAATATTTAGAAATACTAGAAATTCACGACATTCCAAAAATAAACAAGTTAGTTCCTGGAAAAGATATTTCTGTCTGAACATGTAAGATAGTTTCAATGTATAGTGATCCTTTTAGGGTATAATTCAAAGAAAGATTATGATAGATTGTGTTCACACGTGGAGAAAAAAACTGCGATTACAGGAACTAATGATTGTTGTAAAAAGAGAACTTGATGCAGATAAAGAAATTGATTTGGTTTATGAAATTTTAGAAGATGAAATGGAGTCACGATGGAGATTTGTTGGCAGCACAAAACGGCAATACTTGGAAGATATTAAGAAAATTTTGGCAAACCAGTATGTTTTGACAGTATAAAATTGATTTTTATGATATGAATCACTACTGTATGTATGGTACTTGCATACATTGGAATTGCAATAGGGATTTTGATTGTATTAATTCTGATTGTAAAAATATCAAGGACTAGCCCACGAGAGGTGGCAGGAATCGATGTGTATTGTAAAAAATGCGGTCTTGAGACAAGAGGACTGAATTGTCCAAAATGTGAAAAAAAATCCAGATCATTTGGGATCTAGATGGTATTGTGTAGTGATGCTTTAATGCTATAATCTTAAAATTTACGCATGTCAGAGTTGATTACAGAATATTTTACCTGTAAGATTTGTGACCAAAATCATTCCATCTCACATGAGGAAATCAAGGATATGCCAACCACATGTAACAGTTGTTGGTTAAAGATGGAGATTTGGCAAAATATGAATACCCTGATTTGAATAGTGAAAATTAATTATTTTTAAGATTGTTTTGAACTATTACCGTATTGGGTTCAAATATTGATTGTCAGTGTTCGGAGTGTAATTGTAAAGAAATCTTTGAAACCATAAAAGATGAAGAATTGCTCAATCTAATCCAACATGGAGGATTGTCTGATAAACAAATCACATTCTTGAAGACCAGAATAGGAAGTAAAATCTGCAAGCAGTGTTTTGTGGGCAAACACAAGTGGTAATTTACAACAAGCTTAAGTTTATGATTTGTGATTTTTAATTATGAAGGATGCAACAAAGGGAGTTATAGTGATTATTATTGCAGTTATTGTATTTTATGGAACCATGAGCATATTATGGAGAATATAAAAAATTCTCAGTCTATAGACATAGAAGAATTTCTAGATAATGTAAAACTAGGAAGAAACAGGATTTAGACTCATAATTTTCTTTGCAGTTTTATCAATATCCACATTGGGCTCTGCAGAAACAAAAAGAACATTATCACCATACAAAAAAGTAAAAGTGACCACATTCTTTCGTCTTGCAGCAGCATATTCTACAGGTCCAAGACGTTCATCGAAATCTTGTCTAGTTCTAATTCTCAATACTGCTTCAATGAACATTTTTTTTCGTTCTTCTTCATTTTTTAGAGGTTTTATCCCATCTGAAAAAGAACCAACAATAAGATTGCCCATCATGTCCAAAAACCCGGCAAAGCGAATTTCAGGTTCTTTTAATATCAATTCACATTTTTGACGTAATTCATCAGACATGTTTTTTTGATTAGAGATCAAATGATAAAAACTATCATCAAATTGTCAACATTGAGTTTTAGAACTATGACATGACCAAAATTTATACAAAATTCATCAGTAAAATAAACAAATTTTCATGATCATCACACGGTTACTTTTATTTCACAATTACCAATTCCTTACAGATAGTAATCAACTAGAAAAAACATCAAGAAATCAGGGTTGATGTTGGAACCATAACATAGTGTTGTCAATGGATAACTACTTGGTTTTGATTACTATCTGTTTTCAAATATCTAAATTCTAGTCATCTTAAGTTCATACAGTATTCAGCAAAAAATTGAACAAATATTCACATCCTATACAAATCTGCTTTTATTATTCGGTGTAGAATATTTTCTGTGGTAACTGTTAGATGTGATGAATGTGGTTTTGATTGTGAATTTGTCACAACAGGAAGTGTTGAAAAAGTGATCTTTGAGTATTGGGATCATATGAACAATGAACACGGGATAGAGTATTCTCCAGGAACATTAGCAAAATATGTGAAAAGGAAAGTCCCAGTCCAAATTCCAGCAACCTAGACAAAGAATTGCTGGATTTTTTCATTTTTCTAAATTTCAATGTCTCCAAGTACATTTCCTATCAGTCTTAGCTTGCAGTTGTTCTCCTGTGCGATAAACTCGTTTACAAAAAATGACTCTCCTCCTAGAGTTTCGGCTTTAGTGATTTTAGGAATCCGCTCTCTCACATCCTAGTTTCTATTTTGATATTTCCTCGAAGTATACCATAGCAGCAGCTTCTGCAGTTACCTTTTCATTTTTGTTTAGAATAAACTCGATTAATCCCTAGAATTTAGAATCTCATAACTGCAATGGTCATATGTGAAAGGATTATGATTTAGATATTTCTGTAACTATGCAGTTTTTTCGACCTTAAAGGATTGATTTGATTTGACCTCTAGTCAGCTATTCAGTATCATATCTAGTAAATTTGAAATTTGCGAATTACTCAAAATATTCAAAAATGGCTCAGTAGTTATTGAAATAAGAAGATAACATATCTTATTCTTCTCTTGGGAGTTTGCCGTTCTCATCAAACTGTTCTTGAATGTCAGATGTTGCATTCCCATAATTCACATTCAAATTCTTGTTAAAGTCCATGACTTCTTTTTGTGTTACTGCTGCCTCTTTTTGGAATATTTTTGTTGCCTCAAATGTTGATTTCCCTTCCTCTAATGCATTTTCTTTGGCTTCAAGTGCCTGTTTTGTTATTTTTTCTGTAAACAAGAACTGTTGCCAAAATATTCCTCTAACTGAACTGTCCACATCTTGTATGAATCTATAAAATGCATTTCTTGGACTGTAGAATTCATTTCTTTTTTCAGCCTCTTTCAAGTCCTTTTGTAGATCTGCTTCTGCCAGTAATCTTTGTTCCTCAACTTGTTGTTGTTCTTTTACAAGTATTTTTCTTGTCTCTACTTGTAATTTTTCCTCTTCAAGCTGTTTGATCATCTTTGAAAATGGATCTAATTCTATATTCTTGTCAGTTTTCAAAGTTTCTTCTAATGAGTTTGGTGTTTCTTTTACTATTGTTAGTTTATTCTCTGTTACTTGATATGTAATCTGAGTATTTGCAACTTTGTTATCTTTTTTTGCATAAACTGTAATGGTATATTCTCCAATATCTGCAGATACTGGGGACGTAACTGAAAACTGACCTGTAGAATTAGTCAAAGTTGTTATAGCCCCTGAGGGGAAATTAACTTGAATTTTTACATCTGAAACGGGATTATTATTCAAAGTAATTGTTTTGCCATGTATGACTGGGAATTGACTTACCTCAAATTTAGATGGAGCGTTGATTGAAAATGTAAAATCTTCTTCAGCCCATACTGGATTGACAAGTAAAGCCCCCATTAGACACGAGAGTAATATTGTAGATATTATTTTTAACATGAAATCGTTTACAAAAAACAGAGTTAATCTTCAATATTCAAAAAAATGATCAATACATTTGAAATTTGTAGAGTCGGATCGATAGTTGTATCATATGATATATTAGTCATAAATCAAAAGTAAATTGATCAGTTGAAGTGATGAGTAAAAAATGGAGATTAACAATTGATTTGTAGTATTTGTAAAAATGAAATGAATATTTCTGATGGACTTGCAGAAATTAATGGAAAAAGATGTCACGAATCTTGTAAGCAACAAATGGAGAAACAATGGAGAAAGGCAAAAGGATTAGATCGTCTTTAATAAAAAATGATTATATTTTTTTAATACACAAAATTTTTAGAGTTTAATTGAGTATTTATTAAAAAAAGAGATTAGTTAATCATACCTTGGCAGTTTTCCATTCTTGTCAAAGGTAGATTGAACTGTGTTGTCTGCTAATCCATGTTTGATGTTGAGGTCTTTTGTAATGTCAATTAGTTGCACTCTTTTGATAGCACCTGCATTGTGATATGCCTCTCTTGCTTCTTGGAGTGAACCGCCATTATCTAGAACTGTTTTCATTGCTTTTCGTGCCTCGGATACCTTTTGTTGTTGGAAGTTGAACATATCCCAGTATACCTTCTGTGTATCAGCAGGTTTTGAGGATACAAAACTTGTAAAGGAAGATTTTGGTGTATGATCCTTGTTTTTGTTATTCATCCTATCAAGTTCTTTGTTTAGTTCTTGCTTTGCAATGATTCTTTGTTGATCAATAAATTTTTGATGTTCTTGCTGTTTTTTCTTTTCATCTTTGATTTCAGTCATTCTCTTTTTCATCTGTTTTATTTTTTCAAGTATTGATTTTGCTACAGGATCTTTGTTAATTTGTTCAGGGCTTCTTACTGTAAATCCATTATCTGAATTTGTCTGTGCAAATGCTTGAACAGATCCATTTACTGAAACAGTTGATAACAACATGATTCCAAATATCATACTATAGATTGCATGTTTTGATTTATTTCTAGTCATTAAACATGATTTCTCATTTTTTTATTTAGTAATTAATCAGAACAAAATAGCAACCTTAATCCACAATAAAACTAATTCTGAACAAATCAAATCGAAGCTTGTATCATAAAAATTTCATTTATTTTTTAAAAATTCATTTTGTAAGTTAAAAATTAGTCTAATTGTTTGAAAAATCAAACCAAGGTTAATTTCATTGCAAAATTATTTTACTAAATATGGAATTAAGATTTGTTGTAATTTTTGTAATTGTTGGCATAATTTTATTTTCTACAATGAAGGATTCTATTGCAGCAGAAGAATCAATTAAGATTAGTATCCCACAAGGAACATCTGTTTTGGGATGTGAAATAAGAGATTTGTGTTACATTCCAAATCCAATTTTTGTTAATGTGACTGATGTAGTTGAATGGATAAACAATGACTCTGCACCTCATACTGTTACAAGTGGCTCTCCTGAAGAGGGTCCAGATGGAATTATCTATAGCGATGTACTGCAATCAGGAGAAGTCTTTGCTTTTAGTTTTGATGAATCAGGTGCATTTCCATACTATTGCACTCTTCATCCATGGATGGAGGGAGTAATAATTGCAAAACCTCTTCTTCAACAATCACTTGCATTACATGAAATTGAGCAAATGGCACTTTCTGAATCAGGTTCAGTAATTGGTACCATTAGTACTGATTTTATTAAAGCTGGAAATCCACTTGAAATAGAACTAAGATTCACTGATGAAAAAAATGCTATTCTAGTTCACTTCAACTATGACATTAGAATGACTCAAGACAACGAAGAAATACTATTCCGTGAAAATGTTCATTCAGTCGATGGTCACCAAGAACTAAACATAAAATCCTTAGAATCTGATAATCCTGTTGAGGTGACCATTGGAATCCGAGGAATATATTTGATTTCTGAATCTGAAAAACCTGTTTTGGAAACAATAACTTTTCTTATTTCAAATGAACGTGATGTCAAAAAAGGAGTATCTCCAAAAGCCCAGATAGAACAGGGTGTAAAGTTACCTGATGTTATTTGTCGTCAAGGATTTGAACTCTTAATGAAAAACTCTGACAGATCAGCTGCATGTGTGACTTTTGATTCTGTTGAGAAATTAATTGCACGTGGTTGGGGCAGTATCTTTTAAGAGATAAAATTATTAGGCGTTTCTTTTTAATAACACAAATTCAATCTTGTATCATAAAATTCTAAATATATCATGTTTAATTGAAAAGATTGGCATTTATGTGTAATAACAAATGCAGTAATTTTAAACTTGATGGATACTCCAACAAACTAAGTTATGAAAATGGTTTCAAATGGTGTTCATGCTGTTGTACTTATTTGAAAACAGATAATTTTAGATGTCCTTGCTGTAACATTGCACTCAGATCAAGCCCAAAAATCAAATTAAAATAATGACTATGTTTCTATATGATTTTTCTTTTTTCTCATAACTCCTAAAAAGAAACTAATCAAAATACCGAGCATGATTGCTGATAAAAACAAATCAAAAGAGTCGTCATTAAGTGGTAACAGTTCTTGCAATGCTTCAATTCCTAAATATATTGTAAATAATGAAAATGCCATTGCGATATACTTGAGTTGTGAAATCCCTGTCTTTCTGTAAGCAGTTATTGCCATTATAGTTAGAACTATCGAAAAACCTGCGATAGCTATTGCAACTGAACCTGAAATAATGTCGTCTTGTGTTACAACATCTAGTGGATCATCAAACGGGTTGAGATAATCAAGTTGTAATGAAATCTTTGATAGGGCAGATAATTGTGAATTTAACATTCTATGTAATACCTATTTTTTATTCATTAAATGCTGAAAATACGTCTGCCATGTTGTTTACCATGGAACTCCATGTTGTTGATTTACATTTTTTAAGATTATTCATTACATTGTCTCTGTCATTAAGACGATAGACTGTATATTTTCCAGAATACTCTGTATCTACAATTTGTAATTCTATTAGTCTCTTCATATGCCAATTAATTGTAGATGATGACAAACCAATTCCCTTTGATATTTCTTGATGTGTGGCAGGTTCATGCTGAATCAAATACATGACAATGTTACGTGGAGAATCTAAATTTAACACTGAGAGGATTTTATCATCAGACTCGTTAATGTGGTAATAATTTTTGTAAAATTTTGTCTTGACTGACTTGATTTTCCCTTCGCTTTCAAGCATGGCAAGATAATATTGTACAGTTACCATGGAAACCCCTAGATTATTTTTAATTTTTCTGAGATGAGAGCTAGGATTATTCATAACAAAATCCAAAATTCTTACCTTGGGCGATTCTAAAACCTCACTCATGATTATAGTTACCAAAATCACTGATTTAACCTATTCTACAAATTATTACAGTTCTTTGCTAAAACTTCTTTTCCTAGATCGAGACTTGTATCATACAATGTTTTAACTAGATTCTCTAAGGTAGAGAGGGTTAGGAAATATTGTATTTTTGGATACGTCCGATATGGATATTTTCATCCTTCCTACCTCAAATTCAATCTTGTATCATAAGGAAAGTATATCAAAAAGTACCAAAAAAATTAGTTGCAAAACAAATTTGATAAAAGATGGATCTTGGTTTTAGGTGCATTTGCAGTCTTGGGAATTTTATTATTTTTTGGATTACAATCTGATGTAAAAATAACTGCAGTTGATAGTGATCAAGACAGTATTATAGACAATGTGGATAATTGTCCAAAAATTAGCAACTCCGATCAATCTGATTTTGATGGTGATTCATTAGGGAATCCCTGTGATTCAGATGATGATAATGATGGTGTGATAGATGTGATAGATTCTTTTGATAATGATTCAGAGGAGTGGTCAGATTTTGATTTTGATGGAATAGGTGCAAACCAAGATAACGATGATGATAATGATGGAATTTTAGATCCAAATGATCCAGTCCCAGTACTTGCTACAGAAAAATTAACAGTTCAAAATATGCAAAAAATTGGAAATTGTGCATTAATGGATGCTGGAACTCCCAAACTATTGTGTTACTCTAAGTTTTTTGAAGAAACTGTTAATCAAACTGTCGATAATTCTGATGTCCTTGAACTTGCTTTAATTTTAACAAAACTAGGAGCAATAGATGATTGTCATTTCATATCTCATGAAATTGGAAGTGCTTCATTTAATGAAAACGGGGATATTTTTGAAACATTAAATGGAATTGATGGCTCTATTTGCAGAGGAGGTTTCTATCACGGAACAATGGCGGCATTCTTTCATGAATTACGAGAAAACAATGAAGATATTTCTTCATACAAAACAGTTTGTAATGTATTCATAGGAAGCCCAAATTATACAAAATGTGTACATGGATTAGGTCATGGTTTGATTCATTATTTTGAATACAAGTTAGAACCTGCAATCAACTCATGTGATGAGATGTCATTTTATCAGGGAACCATTTGTGTTGGGGGAGTAATGATGGGATATACGGATAGAAAATTAATTACATCTACATCCATTGAAAAAGATATTTCAAATATTTGTCTAAAATCTGAATTACGTATATTTGATTATCAAACATGTAGTGACAATCTCGGTCTAAGTATTGCATTCTATACGGATCATGATTTGGATGAAGGAGGCAAACTATGTGAATTAATACAGGATGATGAAGGTAAGGATTTTTGTTTTAGAGGACTTGAAAGAGAAATCAATGACGCAAAAGAGTACAAAGTGTATGATCCTACAAAAGGAGTTAGAGAACTTATTCAGCCAATATGGATAAAGGAAAATGATTCTAACAAGTGGATAGTAGACTTTCGCAGTCCAGCAATAATTTCAAATTTTATCTATAACGAAGAAACAAAAACAATGCAATTTTCTTTTGATAGCACATATCGAATAATCATCTATGTTTCAACTGACTTACTTCCTGAAACTCCTGTTGTTACAGTTAATGGTCAGACACAAAACAATTTGGAAATAAAACATGGATTATATGATAATCATTCAATGATCAAAATTATACCTAACAATTCAGGGATTGTTATAATTTCTTAAATTTTGATTATTAGATAAACATATGAACTAAAATCATTTTTTCTGTAACTCAATACTTGAAATAGTCACTCATTAAAAGAAAAAGTCAATATTTCCTATGTTAAATTATAGTTCAAAAATAAGAATTAGAAAAACTAAACACTAATCTTAGAATTTTGTGCTTGAGTATGTTTAACAAACTTAGCTGAATACTTTAGGTATTGTTTCTAATAATTTACATGTTCAAATCTGTTGAGATTCGATCATTAAAATAAAAAATAAAAAAAATTAGTTGGTAGGAACTATAACGATCCCTCTATCTATCATCTTCAGTGCAGTATCTGCTTTGAGACACATTGGAACACCGTTTGATGCTTTCATTACAAGACTGAACCCTTTACGACATTCAACATCTTCGGCATCAACGCCGGCAGTAATTTGAGTGCGCGGAGTAATCCATGCCAATCGCATGTCTTTTGCATGTGCGATAAAGTCTTCTCTAAGGTTCTGTTTTTCCTCGTCAGTCATTCCAGATGCTCGCTCACGTAGATCTGCCTTGAAAGCCTTCATCTCTGCTAGTCTGTCATGAATTAGAGATCTACGTTCTTCGGACATGGTAATTTTCATAGTAGCCATGTGATTTTTGAACTTCATTTTGAGTTCTGACTTTGCTTTATCAGTCAGATCACCATGCTTTTCTTTGAATTTCATCTTGATTTCGTCTCGTCTCTCATCAGAAATGTCACGTTTGTCAGTGATCATTGCACGTAGGCGGTCAGACATGTCAGAGATTTTCATTTTACTTGCTAGTTTGTCTTTTGCGATATTAGACATTCTATCCTTTGCCACATCAGACATTCTATCAAAATCATGAGGTCTGTCCATCATAGCGTCTTTGTACTTTATCTTGTATTCCTTTCTTTCCTCAGATGTCATTTCACACCAGTCAGAGATTCTATCAAGTTTTTCAGAATCATCAATTTCTAATGCTCTGTCTGATTCAGATAAAGCACATAGTCTATCATAGTTCAAACGTGGTTTGTCCATCATTTTGTCTTTCATGTTGACTCTGAACTTGTCTCTGTGTTCTGCAATGAAATTCATTCTACCGTCTTCATCTAATGAACAATATTCGTTCATCTTCTCGACATGTTCTTTTGTTTTGTCATGTTCTGCGATGAATGTTTTCTTGTCAACATCTGACATTTCACAATAACGAGTTAGTTTGTCTTTTATATCACCTTCATGAGATACTCTAAATTCTTCTCTATGGTCTGCAACAAAGTCATCAATTGCAATTTCTCTTTCATCTTCAGATAAATCACAATAGTTTGCAATTCTCTCTGAGAATTGTTCTAGTCTTGGATGATCTGCATAGAATTGACGTTTTTCTTCATACTCATACTACAGAAATTCTCTAATCTGTCATCAAGGTTGTAATTGTCATCATCTGATTGCGCAAATGCTGCGCTACCGGCAGTTACACCAGTAAACATAATCAGTGAAAAAACAACACTTAGAAGTTGTGTACTTTTCATTACAAAATTTCTGATTTTCTACATATAAAGAATAACGGATCAGATCATAGCAACCATTATTAGACAAAATTGGGTTTTGAGGCCAATTCACGCCTAGGAAGATGCTGTAAATTCAAAGGTTGTTTCTACGGAATTATTTACACCATAAAATGCCTTTACGGTATATGTATCACTTACCCATAGCGGTCCATCAGCTAAGATGGCATGTGTGAATGTGTCATCAGAGTTTACATCAATTTGTGCAATGTCCACCCTATCAGAACCTGTAACTGTTTGAAGAATCACAGGTGTTCCCTCAAAAACATCTGTAACAGTTCCTGAAATTATAATCTCATCACCTGAAAAATATACATCAGATGGAATTGAAATTGTTAGTGTGGTAGTTATAGGAATATCATCAGAAGGAATATCAATTTCTAGATCATCTTTGGCATCACCAGTTTCTGTCTCAGATATGTCACTAGGAATATTTTCTGTGTCATCAGTTGATTCTCCAGATTCAGTCAATCCCAAAGTTCCAGTAGCACTTAGAAACCATAGACTTGCAATTTTACTTCGTGGGAATAAAATCTCAATCTCAGCTGAATCAGTTTCTGAAGTGAATTCTCCAGATAAATCAATACTTAGTTTCAAAGTTCTGACATCCACGCCATCAGATGTTTGAGCAATAATTATCATAGAATCTTTCTCACCACCTTGTCCTGATGATGTTAGTCTTGCTTGTCCAAATATCACATCATAAACTTCGGCATTATCAGAACCTTCAGCTACAAATATTGTACCTACAGTTACACGGAATTTCTTTGAATGACTTCCAGTTAATTGGTTCTCCAAAAACAATTCTCCTGTCAGTGTCTCAGTAGTTGATTTATCACTAATTTCTGCTACAGTTCCATCAAAGGCAAGGGTAAAGGATTTAGTTATTTTATCGGTATTTTTAATATCACCAAAGTATTTTCCACTTTGGTATTTATCTAGTAATTTTTGTACTCTGTCGTCATATTTTTGAGTCTCTCTTGCTATTTTTTCTAGTATTTTGTTTGCTCTCTCTTCAGAAAGTTGTGCTTTTTCAGTTAGTTTTGTTTCTAGTTCTGCTAGTTTTTCAGTTAATCTTGTTTGGGCTTTGGCTAATTTGTCTGCAGCTTTTGCAAGTTTTTCAGCATATTTTTTCTCAGCTTTTGCTATTTTCTTGTCATGTTTTTCTTCAGCTTCTGCAATTTTCTTATCTCGTTTATCCTGGGCTTTTGCTATTTTTTCGTCTTTTTTCTCTTGGGCTTTGGCTAGTTTCTTATCTTTTTTAGATTGTTTAGATTCATTTTCGTTATCATCGTCTTCGGATTCTACTTCAAACGAGATTACACTAAAAATTTACTCTATTGTCAAATCGGTTTGTAAAGCAATTTCATCAATGGTAGTTTGCTCATCAACCCACTCCATTTCAAATTTTAATTCTTCATCATTAATCTCAACCTTAATTTTTGCAACTCCATCTTCAATTTCTACTTCAATTTCAATTTCTTCTTCTATCTCATCTAGTTCTTCATCAGCCCCATCATCAAATTCTATCTCTGTTGCAAGTAAACTGCCATCAATATCAATTACATCAATGTCGACTACAAGACCGACTATATCACTTAATTCTAAACCATCATCAATTATTGTATCATCATCAGTAAGTATTGTTTCAATTCCATCGGATGTTTCTAAATCAAAGCTACCATCATCATTAACTGCAACAATTGTTCCTTGTATCTTAATGTCTTCATCATTATCAATTTCGTCTTCCGTATCATCATCAGTTTGAGCAAATGCCAGTACTAATGGAGAGTTAATTGAATCAACAAATGTGACAGAATTGAAACTAGTTCCAGGGTAAGCTGCCATTCCCAACACTAAAGTTGCAAATAAGAACAGCGTACTGATTTTTGTGCCCAAAATGATCAACAGTTTTGGCTCATTTGTTAAAAGAGTTACTGATAATTCATCGCATTCTAGAATCATAGAATAAACATGGATAAAGAGATTGGAATCAACCCAGAACAGATGTAACATTTGAACACGCATCTTGTTAAGTAAAAAAAATACAATACAAATCATGAAATATGTAGGAAGAACAAAACTAGACCATGGAATAGTTGTACATTATCAAAACAGTTATGGCAACATAGAATCATATTTTATTGAAGATTATTCATTAGATTGATTCAATTTTGTAAAATTAAATACAAAGCCAAAGGCAGAAATATTGTGGATACATTTGAGGCCATCAAAGAGCGTCGTTCTGTAAAGAACTATGACGCAAATCATAAACTAACAGATATTGGTGATTTGTGCTGATTTGAAATCATGGAAAGATAATCCTGTTCAATATTGGAAAAATACACCAAAGGATGCTCAAGAGTTTCTGGTATCAGCAATGGGATCATTCTATGAAGGCAAAGAAGAATTGCAAAGAGATGAGGCAATGAGGTCTTGTGGAATTGCAGCTCAAACAATAATGCTTGCTGCAAAATCAATGGGGTATGATTCAAATCCAATGATAGGTTTTGATCCTGATAAAGTAGCAGAAATTATCAATCTACCAAAAGACTATGTGATATCAATGTTGATGGCAGTTGGAAAGCAAACAAAACCTGCAATGCCGCGAGGAGGACAACTTCCATTAGACAAAGTAGTGTTCACTGACAAATTTCCATGAGAACAATAATTTAGAATAAACAATGACAAAATCACAATTGAAGACAATTCAGTCATTAAACAAAAGTATTGCAAGCTGTAAAAAGTGTCCCAGATTATCAGTGTACATCAGAGATGTTGCAAAAAACAAGGTAAGACGATTCAAAGAAGAAAAATATTATGGTAAACCACTTTCAGGATTTGGTGATGTCGGTGCTAAGTTACTCATTGTCGGATTAGCTCCTGCTGCTCATGGCGGAAATAGAACAGGCAGAATGTTTACAGGTGATTCATCAAGAGACTGGGTAGCCAAAGTAATGTACAAGCATGGATTTGCATCAATTCCAACCAGCCAAATGAAAGATGATGGATTGGTTTTGCACAACGCATACATTACTGCAGCAGTTAGATGTGCACCACCTCAAAACAAACCAACAAAAGAAGAGATGGATACATGTTTTGAATATTTGGAACAGGAAAAAGAAATTCTAAAAAATATTACAACAATTCTTTGTCTTGGAAAAATAGCATATGATGCTACATGCAAACTGTATGGTGTAAAATCAGAAAAGTTTGGGCATAACAAACTATTCACATATGACGGATTCAAAATTCTCACATCATACCACCCATCAAAACAAAACACGCAAACAGGGAGGTTAACCTGGAGTCAATGGTCTGCAGTGTTTGCAAAAGCCAAGAAACTGACAAAGTAATTCATAGTCATTGTTTAACTATCTGTAAAAAAACAAAAATTGTTCTTCTTTTATTAATAATTTGGATCTTCTTTTTATCTGATAACTGCGTATATTGCTGTAGAAAGCTGACACAATTTCCTATTGTCTGAATGCTGGTGATTGTTTACCGGTCTGAGCATACAGCAGGGCTGTGTAAAGGTTAATCCGCACCGGTCAGCTTTCAAATTTTTAAAATGGATCAAATATTGCCATGTCATGAACATTAAGATCGGATGTACCGGTTGGAGCTATCAAGGATGGTCTGGAACATTTTATCCTAAAAATCTAAAGAGTTCAGAATGGCTAAAATATTATTCTCAGCTTTTTGAGATTACTGAAATAAATTCTACATTTTATAAAATTCCAGATCAAGAGATTGTAAAGAGGTGGAATACGGATACCCCAAGACATTTTAGATTTACAGCAAAGTTTCCATCAATTATTACGCATGAAAAGAGATTAGATAGAGTAAATTCAGAAGTTTTTTCATTTTTATCTTCTCTTTCTCCTATTCACGATAAGGTTTCATCACTAGTTTTACAGCTACCACCATCATTGTCATTTGAAGAGGCAAGACCAAGATTAGGTGAACTTTTTGATTTACTTCCAGATGATTTTACATATCCTATTGAAGGTAAACATGAATCATGGTTTTCTGAAGATGCAATCACATATTTGAAACAAAACAAACACTGTCTTGTATGGAATGAAGTTGCGGGAGTAAATAATCCAATGCCAATTACAACAGACTATTTGTACATCAGATTGATTGGAGATCGTTCCATTTCAGAGTTTGGTAAAATTATAAAAAATAAAGAGAAGCAAATTGCAAACTGGTCAAAAAAACTACAACAAATCAAAGATATTCCATTAGCAATGGTAATGGCCAACAATCACTTTGAAGGATTTGGTCCTGCAACTGCAAACTCTTTGAGAATAAATCTTGGGATGCGGGAATTGATTTGGGAAGAGAAAAAACAAAAGACATTAGGTAATTTTTAGAAACAGGAATCTTTTGATTATTAGGGGAGTATTGAAGAATTCCAGATACATCCAAACAATTAAGACATAATTATCAGAATAGTATTTCAATATTTAAGGCAATGGTGCTATTGCACAGGGCTAAGACCAATTGCAGTACCAAAATAATATCCAGATAAAATTGTTCCAGTAGACCAAACACAAGAACCTGCAAATGTATACAACACAAATTTTGGAATTCTCATTTTTAATAATCCAGCAGGTACTGAAATCATTTCTCTCATTACTGGAACCATTCTTCCAAGAAATACTGCCTTGTCCCCATATTTTTCAAACCAAGCTTCAACTCGAATTAATTTTTTTTCAGATATCTTGACATATTTTAGATAACGAAGTAGTACAGTTCGTCCAAGTTTTAATGCAATCAGGTAGATTGCTGATGTTCCAATTGTAGCACCAATTGCGCCAAGAATAATCATCGGGATTAATCCAAGTAAAGTTACGCCTTGCTGAGATGCTAGAAACCCTGCAGTTGGAAATATTGCAAGAGTAGGAATAGGTGGAACTATAGTCTCAAGCAGTGCTGCTAGGAATATTCCTTCGTAAAGATGATCTCCGAGAAAATCTGCAATCCACACTAGAAAAGAATCAAATGGTTCCATTTGCTTCTGGCAATGAAATCTTACTAAATTACCTTACTAGTAAAAACTGCGACAAGCTAGTCATATTTTTTGCAAAAATTAGGGCTTGAGAAAAACTTTCAGAGTGTCAGGTTTTTTGCATGCTGTATAGCTTCTTGGAATTTCTCTAAAGGGAAAGTAGAGTCAATCATAGAATCGATTGAAACCGTACCAGTTGCAAGTGCATCTATTGCAGGTTTGAATAACCCACATCTAGAACCAATCAAAGTGATTTCATTTACCACGGTTGGAGTCAAATCAAGATTCTCCCTTGACGCAATAGTTGATTTTAGGATTACAGTTCCACGAGGTTTTATCAACTTCATAGTGTCTGCAAATCCAGAATTGCTCCCAGTAGCTTCAACTACTAAATCAAAAAATTGTTCATCAGATTTTTCAATACCAATTTTTATTTTAACTCCAATGTTTATCAAACTCTTAAGTTTACTCTTGTGTCTTCCAAAACATGTAATATTTGGACATGTTAGTTTTAGAACTTGAATGATTAACTGAGCTAATCGTCCATCTCCAACTACTGCAACACTCCATGAAGGTTGCAATGTCACTTGCTCTTTAATCTCAAATGCAGCAGTTAGTGGTTCAACAAATACTGCTTGCTCATCAGTAATACTATCAGGTATAACATATAGATTTTTTTCTGGTAATGAGAGAAATTCTGCAAATGCACCATCACGTTTTAAAATTCCAAGAACAGTTCTATTAGGACAGTGTCTATCCATTCTTTTTTCACAAGACTTGCAATTTCCACATCCAACATTTATTTCACCTACAACTCTCTTTCCAATCAAGTCAGGATTTTCAGACCTTTCCACAGTTCCTACAAACTCATGACCCAAAATTCCATCATATGCCATGTAGCCATCTAAAATTTCCAAGTCAGTTCCACAAATTCCAGTCAAATTTACTCTAACCAAAACCTCTCCAGGCTTTGGATCATGGTAGTTATTATCTAGTCTCATATTTTTTCCATCAAAGTATGCGGCTTTCATGAAAAAAATAATGTTGTATTCTAATTTTAAAATAGTGAAATTTTTCAAGTATAAAGCTCAGTGTTAAATAATTCAATTTGGTGAAAAAGTGTATTGCCAAGAATCTCACATTTTGATATTCCAGTGGATGATCCAAAAAGGGCACAAAAATTCTACAGTGATGTCTTTGATTGGAAATTTGAGAAATGGGATGGACCAATGGAATACTGGATAGCAAAAACTGGAACAGAACAACCAGGAATTGATGGAGGAATGTCAAAGAGAATACCAGGACAAATAGGAATGACAAATACGATCAATGTTTCATCAATTGATAAGTTTTCAAAGAAAATCACTGAAAATGGAGGACATTTGATTATTCCTAAAATGGCGATTTCAAAAGTCGGATGGTTTGCACAATGCACAGACACTGAAGGAAACATGTTTGGCATCATACAACTGGATGAAAAAGCAGAGTAGAATCACCTAAATTAATAATCAGAAAGATTACAAATTTTCAATTGAGTTACAAGTTTTTAGATCATGCAACTGATGCAATAATTGAAGTCACGGCAAAGGATCTCAAAGAAGCATTTGCAGTAGCAGCTGATGCAGAAATCAATTTGACATTAGATCAGGATAAAGTAGAAGAGAAAGACCAAAAAGAATTTTCTGCCAAGGGAAAAGATATTCGTTATCTTTTGTTTAGCTGGCTAGAAGAAATCCCATTCATTCTGATTACCGAGGGATTTGCAATTAAAAGAGTAGAGTTTGACATCAAAGAAAATAACGGATATAAAATTAATGCTATAGCATATGGAGAACCATTAGATGTAAAAAAACATAATTTCAAGGTGGAAATTAAAGCCCCTACATTTTATGACATGGTGATTAAGGAAGATGATGGTGTTTACATGCGATTTTTACTTGATTTGTAAAATTTGTGAATAATTTTTTGTAAATCAATAGAAGAAATTATACGTGTTTTTTAAAAGTCATTAGATAGAATCAGTATTGTGAGAAGAAAACTAGCAGGAATTGTAATGTTTTTTCTTTTTACAATGATGGTAATTCCTGCAAATGCAGAAGTTGAAGAGTTTTATCTTGGAAAAAGCTTCTATACTGTTGATGAAAAGATATCATTTACAGGTTCAGAAAGTAACGGTAGTGTCTTAGTAAATGTCGTAGTAAAAGATCCTAATGGGAAAGCAAAATTGCTTGGAGGTTTTTCTGATCCAGAAGGAGAATTTGAAACAATCCCACAATCAGTAAAAAGTATTTTCACATTTGTTGGAACTTATAATGCAACAAGTTTTATAAATAAAATTGAAAATGGGACGTCATTACTTTTAGAGTTTGACGGCGACAAAGTTTTTGAAGTGTCACCATTTGTTTTGGCATTAAAACCAATTCCAGATAAAATAGTTGAAGTTGAAAAAACTATAACATTTACAGCTACTCTTACAGATAGTTCAGTTAAAGATGTAATTTTTAGTTTAGATAATGAACCTACAGGAGCTGCTATAGATCCCAATACAGGGAAATTTATTTGGACTCCATCAAAATCACATGGAAATATTCAAGATGTGTACTATAATTTTGATATCATAGTTAAGAATGGAAGTCAAGAAGATAGAAAAGAAATTACAATTACAGTAAAACAGGCCTATGTTGAGCCAGAGCCTAAGGAAATTGTGTGTTTTCAAGGAATGGAGTCGATAAATGGTAAATGTGAAGATAAACCAGTTGTAGAAAATAATCAATTAGAAATTGCATCATTTGTAGATGAAACAAAAGACCCACAAAGTTATGTTGATAGGTACAACAATGAGGCAAATTACAAAAAGTGGTTTGATGAGAACTTTGAAGAATATGACTCCATTTATCAAGCAGTAGGATTAGATGAACCAAAAGTATTGGCACCATTTGTTGATCCTAATTTAGATCCACAATACTATGTAGACAGATACAACAAAGAAACAACATACAAAAAGTGGTTTGATGAAACATATCCTAAAATAACAATTTTTGAAGCAGTAGGATTAGATGAACCTGGAATGAAAGAGCCTGACTTTGGTCAATGTGGTGAAGGAACAAGATTGATTGGAGATGTATGTACAATTTTTGATGAAATAGAATATGGTCAATGTGGTGAAGGAACAAAATTAGTTGGCAAAGTTTGTGAAATTATTGGTAAGACCATAGTAAAAGAAAAGCCATGGTGGCAATTTTGGTAATTGATTGTAAAGTTAAGTTTTAATCATAATACCATATCAGAACATTAAATGGGAAAATTAAGTAGAAATCTTAGAATTTGTGGTAATTGTGGAATTGCATATACCTCTGTAAGTTTTACAAAATACATTGATCAGTGTCCTATTTGCAAGTCACGAAGATTTGAATCAATTCCGGTGAAATCTATTGATGAACAGCAACAATCAACATAGATTTTTTAGTAGAACCTAACTTCCAAAAGCATTGTCTGAAGACCCAGAAATTGCAAAGATTATGCAACGAAAGATGGAAGAGATGCTCAAACCACAAAGTGAGCCCAAAATTGAGCCTGGAATAATAGATTTGAACGAGTCTAATTTTGATCAGACAATATCTGCTGAAAATCCAACATTGGTAGACTTTTGGGCAGAATGGTGTGGACCATGTAAATCCATGCATCCCATATTTGAGAGCCTATCAAAGAAATATCCAAATGTGAAATTTGCAAGGGTCAATGTTGATCAAAACCAAAACATATCAATGAAATTTTCAGTGCAATCAATTCCAACATTTATCATGTTCAAGTCAGGACGGATAGTTGACAAGATGATGGGGGCAGTAGGGGCTCCTGGAATTCATATGATTTGTAAAAAGCATTCAAGCTAGTAAGCGTATACAGGTTCTATTTCTCTTTGAATTCTAACTATATCATTGAAAACTTCTTGTTCTTCAGGACTAAGCTTGTGCATAAATTTTTTTAGAATTTGTTTTGCTTCATGTGATGGTGGAAACGTATAGTATACTTCTTCTTCAAAGATTTGTCTTCCAATTGTGACATCTTTAACAGAGCATGCAACTTCGTCACCAGTCTTTGCAGTAGATACAGTTTTTTTGTCAAGCTGTAGTTGATGGATATATCCTACTTTTCTTCCGGCCATGTTCATAAATGGAATTTTGTGTTTTAGAGTTCCAACATCTACACGTACACCAAAGACAGCAGGATTGTTGTTACGGAATACCATTCCTTTCATAAATGAGAATTTTGAAATCGGTGTCAGTTCTGCAAACATTGCATCTTCTTCATTCGCAGAATCTTCTTCCACCCAAGCGTTATAGTTATCAATCAAGCTGTAGATTACTTTGTCCTCAAATAGTTTGATATGACTTGTTTCGGATTCTTCTTTTGCATCAGGTAACAATTTGACATTAAATGCCAAAATAATTCCAAGATGTCTATCTTTTTCTTTGATAGCTTTTGCCTCAATTACATCTCGTCGGGTGACAGGACCAATGTCTGCTTTTGCAACAGGTACTTGAGAACGTTTAAGCATCTCAACTATGGCCTCAAGTGAGCCTATAGTATCACATTTTAGAATAATTCCATTAGTTTCAGTGTCAATAAACACAGATTTCATTTCAGACTCGATGAGTTTGATGTATTTTTCAATCTCCTCATCGTTTTCTGCAACGTATAGAGTACTTCCTGGAAGAACACCTTCAAGATCAGGTGATGCGATTTTCAAACCCGCAGCTGCCTCTACTTGAGGAACTGGCTTGAATTTATCTCTAGGATCACGCATTTCATCAAGGGGTTTTGGTAAAAGCAATGCTTTTGGTTTTGTAACAATGACTGCATCACGTTTTGCAACAACAATGCTGTTTTCTTTTTTGATCGTACCATCAATGAGAATAATATTTGCAGTTTGCCCTAGTCCTACTTCGTCTTTTACTTCAAGTACAATACCACGTGGTTCTTTTTCTTCCTGATCTAGTCTTTTTTGAAGATATTGTTGAGTCAATCCAACTAAAACGCTGAGTAGTTCAGGAATTCCGACGCCAGAACGTGCAGAAATAGGAACTATAGCGATTTCTGATTTAAAGTCCTCAACACGGTAAAACGCTTCTGATTTGTATCCTAGAATAGATAATGTTCCAACAACATCATAGATTTTTTGATCTAAATCGGTTTGAATTGATGCATCTTGTTCTTTGATTGCCTGTGAAATGAATTGAGTTTCAGACTTTCTCCATCCAGAAATTTGATCACATTTGTTTAGTGCAACAACAAATGGAACTTTTCTGCTTTGTAAAATTTTCAAACTTTCATTTGTTTGTGGTTGGAATCCACGATTAACATCAACTACCAATATTGCAATGTCAGCTGCAGAACCGCCTCTAGAACGAAGATTTGTGAAAACTTCGTGTCCAGGTGTATCAATTACTAAAAGTCCAGGAACTTTATTTTCTGATTGTTCAAGTTTTTTGTATAATATGCCACACATTTCCTTGATTGTTTCAGTTGGGAGAAAACTTGCACCAATATGTTGTGTAATTCCACCAGCCTCTCTACCTTGAACACCAGTTCCACGAATTCTATCTAAAAGAGATGTTTTTCCAGAGTCTACGTGACCAAGAACTGCCACTATGGGCTGACGAATTTGCAAATCAGATCACTCAAATGCTACCCTCGATTCGTGATCAAAACTTTCTTGTGAATCTGATGCATGAATAATATTTTCACTAAATCCTAATCCAAAATCACCCCTAATAGAGCCAGGATCTGCTTCAAATGATTGTGTTGCACCAATCATTATTCTTGTTGTTGCAATTGCATTATTTCCTTCAATAATAGCAGCTACTACAGGTCCTGATGTGATAAATGATGTTAATTCACCAAAGAATGGTTTGTCTTTGTGTACGCCGTAAAAATTTTCTGCTTGTGCTTGAGTAAATGTAAACATCTTTAGTTTCAAAAGTTTGAATCCTTTTCTTTCAAATCTTGATACAACTTCACCAACTAGATTTCTAGCTACTGCATCTGGCTTTACAATGAATAATGAGTGTTCGGTCAATTCTATTTCTTTCTAATTCCGCCTTTGACGTATTTTTTGGTCCACTTTAATTTTCTTGGATCACGTTTTAGGACTAGTGCATTCTTTTTGCATTTTGCAGAACAGAACCATAGTACAGTTCCATCATTTTTAGCAAGCATAGTACCAGATCCTTTTGCTACAGGTCTGTCACAAAAATTACATGGTTTAACTAAAAGACTCATCTAAACACCTATTTGATTTTCTTTGCTTCTCTTTCAGTTTCTCTTAGCATAAGAATTTCTCCTGATCTAACAGAACCTTTGACATTTCTTGTAAGAATTCTTCCCTTATCCTTACCTGTAAGAACTTTAACTCTAACTTGAATCACTTCACCAGCTATACCGGTTCTACCAACAATTTGAATAATTTCAGATTGAACTACTTCTTCAGCGTTTTGACTCATTCTTCGGTCTTACCGCCTTTAATTTTAGCAATAGATGATACAACTTGATCTACAATGTGTTGTGCATCACCTGCATCCAAAATTGCTGCAGCGGCAGAAGTAATATCAATACCTAATGATTTGCCTAATTCCTCTTTGCTTGGAACGAATGCGTACGCTGCACCTTGTTCTTCACATAGAATTGGAAGATGGGCTACTACCTCTGGTGGTTCAACATCTTCAGCTATTACAATTAGTTTACTAGTACCACGTTCAATTGCCTTGGTTGCTTCGTTGGTTCCTTTCTTGACTTTACCGCTGGTAGATGATACTCTGACAGCTTCTAAGATTGGATTCACGAGGTCTTCTGGCGTCTCAAATTTAACATAATATGATTTTCCCATACTTCGTCACCCTAGGGGTTCATTCTCCATTCTATCTTTCGTTGAGTTTGGTTTTAAAAGTGTTATCGGGAAATAATCGAGTTGACTTTTTCAAGATATTCAGACATCAAAGTATCTAATTTCTCCTGACTTTCAGATTCGGCATAAACTCTAACAATGGGTTCAGTTCCACTTGGTCTAATCATTACCCAGTTTTTGGGATCAATTGTAATTTTGATGCCATCAGAGATATCAGAGTTTGGAAATTCTTCTTTTAGAGAAGAAATCAGTTTTGGAACTTTATCAGCATAACATGAAACTTTGTCTTTGGTAGTAAACGAAGGAGGTAATCTAGTAATCTCTTCAGCAAGAGACTTTCCAGATATTGCCAACAAATCCAGCATTAGTGCCAAAGTCATACAGCCATCCCTAACTTGATTATGTTTTCCATACATGTAACCTCCATTCTCTTCAAATCCAATTAGTGCATCAGTTGAAACCATCTTTCTTGAAACTTCAACACTTCCTACTTTAGTTCTAATAACCTTGGAATTAGATTTCTCAGCTAAAACTTCAATGTTTGATCCAGAATTCAAGCAAGTTATGACTAGAGAGTTTGGATTTTTCTTTAGAATATGTTGTGTAAGTACTAGTGCAGACTTGTCTCCAGTTAAAATATCTCCATTGTTATCACAGAAAATGCTTCTGTCTCCATCACCATCAAATGCAATTCCTACATCTGCATTATTTTCTCGTACGGTTTTTGAAAGTTCTACAAGGTTTTGTGGAGTTGGTTCTGAACCACGTCCTGGGAATGTACCGTCTATGTTTGGATTTACAAGAAATGTTTGACAGCCGAGTATTTCACAAAAGTTAGGTGCAGAAACTGCTTGTGCACCATTACCTAAATCTAAAACCACTTTGAAATGTTTGGATTCTATCAGTTTAGAATCAATATGTGAAATAATTCCCTTAAGATATGTTTCAATTGTTCTATTTTCATTTTTAGTTGTTCCCCATGAATCAGGTTTTTTTAGCCAGCTTTTTTGCAAATAGATATCCTCAACGATTAATTCTTCTTCTCGTGAAATCTCTACTCCATCTTTAGCACATGGTTTGATTCCATTGTATTGTGGTGGATTATGTGATGCTGTAATCATTAGTCCTCCAGAATATCCCAAACTCTTTACTGCATATTCAAGACAGGGAGTAGGTACAATTCCTGCAACATTACAATCAATTCCTATTGAATTTAGAGCAGAACTTACAACTTTACAGATAACAGGACTAGATTCTCGTCCATCATATCCTATCAGTACAGGTCCTTTTCCAAAGTATGTTCCAATTGCAAGAGTCATATCATGAATGAATTCTAATGAGAAATCTTCAGCAAAGACTCCACGAATTCCATTTGTTCCGAAAAATTTCGCCACGTTACTGTGCAATAATAGATAAATTTGTGTTTAATGGCAAATTCGTTGCGGGAGTCGCCCAGCCTGGTCAAAGGCGTAGGGCTTAGGACCCTATATCTTAGGATTTCGTGGGTTCAAATCCCACCTCCCGCACCATTTTGATTTCTGTGAATGATTAATAATGAGAAAATCTTCAGCAAACAAAGTCATGAAAAAGACAGTAGTAGGCATCACAGTGGTAGGTAAAGATAGAGAGGGAATCGTAGCTACATTTACAAATTTTGCATTCTCTAAAGGTGGAAACATTGAGAAAGTAAACCAAAATGTGATCAAAGGTCTTTTCGGCATGTACCTAGAAGTTTCTTTTTCAAAAGCAGTTGATATCAAAAAGTTTGATTCAGATATTCAAAGTCTATCTAAAAAAGAAAAAATGGATGTAAGCACTCATCATGAAACAAATTCACAGAAAAATATTGCAGTTCTAGTAACTAAAGAACCACTTTGTCTTGAAACAATTCTTGCTAATGTAAAATCACTAAAAGGAAAAGTTTCAGTAATCATTGGTACTGAAAAAACATTAGAATATCTAGCAAAGAAAGCAAAAATTCCTTTTGTTTCAATAGAAGATAAAGTTCAGAGTAAGGCAGAGGAGAAAATCATCCAAATTTGTAAACAATACAACATTGATTTAATATCACTTGCAAGATACATGAGAATTCTTAGTCCCAACTTTGTTTGGAGATATCCAAACAGAATAATTAATATTCATCCATCATTACTTCCTGCATTTCCAGGAGCTTTGGCTTATGCACAAGCATATGAACGAGGTACAAAGATTGTTGGTGTTACATCTCATTATGTAACGGAGAACTTGGATCAAGGTCCAATTATTTTCCAAGATTCATTTAAAGTAGATCCAAATGATACGTTAGAGAAAATAAAGACGAAGGGACAAAAACTAGAAGCAGATACGTTACTCAAAGCAATGAAGATGCATTTAGAAAACAAACTTGATGTTCGTTGGAGAAAAGTTCACATCAAATAAGTGAATTAAATGATAGAAATCAAAACTCAGTTTGATCCAATTCTTAGAAGATCAATATCAATGAAAAAACAAATTGCAGTAATTCCTGTAGGCTCAATTGAGCAACATGGATCACATTTACCCATATCAACTGATTCAGACATTGTAACTGAAATTGCAAAAAGAATTTCTGAAAAAAATGGTTATCTTCTGTTACCTACGCTAAATTATGGAGTTTCATATGAGCATGCACCTTTTTTCAATCTAAGTATTAGAGAATCAACTTTACAAGCGATTCTAACTGATTTGTGTACTTCACTCTTATCAAACAACATCAAGACAGTTTTCATAATTAATGGTCATCATGGAAATCTAAAACCAATACAGAATCTAGATGTTAAACTCAGAAAAATATCAAAAAACAAACTACAAGTATTTCCATTATCATACTGGCATTTTATGAAAAGAGAGTTTGATCATGCAGGATTTGTAGAAACCTCACTAATGCTTACAATCTCAAAAAATGTCAAAATGAGTTTGGCAAAAAAAGGTCTAGTTACAGAAGGAATGAGAAAACAGGAAATTGCAAAAATTGAAAAACTAGCAAATCAATCATTTCCTAAAGCTACTAAAAATGGAATTTGGGGTGATCCAAGAAAAGCTACAAAGAAAGAGGGACAAGCAATTTTAGCTGAAATCATCAAAAATCTGGGAAAAAAGTGTCAAACTTGCCTTACTGAGCATAGCTCATAGTTTCACCAATGGAAATTTAATATAACGCCTCGATATCCATGTCAATAAGTGATTATTGATGTCCGTTGATATGGCAGTAAAAGTATTGGATGAGAGTATCAATCAAGTCGTATTGATAAAACTCAAAGGAAACAAGACCATTAGAGGTAATCTTTTAGGTTTTGACCAACACATGAACCTGCTACTCGATTCTTCAGAGGAAATTCCTGCTGAAGGCGATTCTAAGAGCCTCGGAAGCATTGTGGTTAGAGGAGACAATGTAGTAATGATATCCCCTCCACCAGCACAGAATTAGGTGAATTGCGATGACTAAAGGCACAACTTCTATGGGTAGTTTTACAAAGAAGAAAGTTCACATCAGATGTAGAAGATGTGGTAAGAACTCACTTCATAAACGTCATCACCAATGCGCAAGTTGTGGATTCCCAGAGGCTAAACGCAGAAAATATTCTTGGATTAAATGGTATACATAGATGCAAGAGATTGTTCTTATTCTTAGTTCATTAGCAGGTGTTGCAACAGCTGCCGCTGTTCGTAAAATGCCAAGAGACAAAAATCAATTACTCAGTCTTGGCGCCAGTTCTCACATTAAAAGTCAGATCAGTTCATTGAAAATTGAAAAAGATATTCTAACTAAAACTATTTCAAGATTATATCAAGCAGATTCAAAATTTTCTAAAATTCAAAAAGACAAGTTATTACTAAAATATCAACATCAGTTAGGAATTGTATTAGCTAAACTAGAAAAACTTGAACAAGCAAGTAACCATCCAGATTTGGGTCCAGTTGGAGATGGCTTGATTACATTGATGGATCAAAAACTATCAAAACTAGATGATAGATTGTATGAATTATCATCAAAGATGGTAAGTACTAAGGTTGAAACACAAAAGGTAAAAGTTCCTGAAGTAAAACAAGAAACAAAGCAGAAAATATCAAATGTATTCAACTTTGACAAACCAAAAGAAAGTAAAATGGAGCCAATTGAAATTCCTCCAACAAAATCAAGACAATCATTTGAATTAACAACTCTTACAAATATTTCAAGAAGAGAGCCAAAATTCCCATTATTTGAAGAAACAAAGCAAGTTGTAAAACCAATGCCACAACCAAGAATAGTTCCAACAGAAGTAATCAAACCAAAAGAAGAGATTGCTAAAGAGATCATTCAACCAAAACCAAAAGTCGAGGACAAAATTGAGATTATCCAATCAGTAGTTCCAAAACCAACTACAATAGAGACTAAACCAGACTTAAACAAAGAAGTTGCCAAGATTACTGAACATAAAATACTTCCAGAACCAATCAAGGAAAAATCAGTCACATTAGATGATGACTTTGATGATGATACAGATGATTTAGACAAAATCAAAGGCGATATCATGAAAGTTCTATCAAAACTTGATCAAGCAGAGGTAGAATAATTGACATATGATGATGCCATTAAGGCATTATCAAGTGATGCATTAAAATTTGTTAAAGATGATTATGTTATAGGATTAGGTAGTGGACGAGTAGCAACTGTTCTTGTGAAATCACTTGCAAAATTAATTAAATTAAAAGACTACAATATTAGAGGAGTTCCAACATCACTACAAATTAAATTAATTGCAGAAAAAGGTGGTATTCCAATAGTAGAGGCTGATCAAGTAGAACATATTGATGTAATATTTGATGGTGCAGACCAAATTGATTCACGAAAATATGTGATCAAAGGGGGCGGCGGAGCTTTATTACGAGAAAATATTTTGTTTAGTCTTGCAAAAAAATTGTAATTATGGCAGACAAGACAAAGTTTGTAAAAAATTTCACAAGAACAATTCCAGTAGAAATTCATCCACTTGCAAGAAATTCAGTTACTAATTCAATCACAAGGATGGGGGGGAAAGCAAAGATTAGAACACTTGATAGAGGGTATCCATTTTTTACAGAAAATGGAAATATAATTTTAGATTGTGATTTTGGAACAATAAAAAATCCCAGAGTATTAACTCAAAAAATTAAACAGACCGCAGGTGTTTTAGAATCAGGGATATTCTTGAGAAAACCAGATGTAATTTACAAAGCTCAGAATAATGGAAAATTCAATATTCTTTAAAATGCTATTTTTTACTAAATTTTCCGACTAGAGGGACAAAAACATATTTTGATTGATTTTTTATTTCAATCATGCCTTTCTGAGTCTTTTTTAACAAAACTAATGATTGTGAAGATGTACCTACGGGTGCAATTATGAGACCATTTTCACTTAGTTGATCAAGTAAGGGTGTAGGAATTTTAGTACATGCAGCAGTAATTATGATTCTATCATATGGCGATTCCTTTGGATATCCGAGAGTGCCATCACTTAAAACTACATGAACATTATCAATGTCTAATTTTTTCAGGTTTTCTTGTGCAAATTTTACCAATTCTGGATGTCGCTCAACAGAATACACATTGCCTTTTCCTACTAAGTAAGAAAGAATTGCACTTTGCCAACCAGAACCAGTACCAATTTCTAGAATTTTTTGTCCATCTTTAACATCTAACCATTCGGTCATTCTTGTTACAACCCCAGGTTGAGAAATGGTTTGCTTTTTCATGATTGGAAGAGGTTCGTTGTTATAGGCACAATCTAATTCTGATTCTGGAACAAATTCATGTCTTGGAATATTTCTTAATGCAGATTCTACACGATTATCAGTTAGAAATTTTGAATTTTTTAGATAAATGATCAAATCATTAATTGTTTTATGATATTTTTTTTCGATTTTAATTTTTATCAATTAAAACACTATCTAGTCCATTAATTTTAAAGATCAGGGTTCTGCTTTTGGATTTTCATGTCTTATTGAATTCATAAAATCTTCATGTTCTAACATCAACTCTATCATTTGTTCTCGTAAATATTCATCATCCATTACTGCATTAAGCATGGGTTCCATCATTTGGTTTGATATCATTGCCATATGAGAAGGATCTTCAAGCATCATTATATGCATGTCTTGAACCATTTTAGGATTAATCCACATATGATGCATCATATCCATCATTTTATCAGAATTTGAAAATTCCATATAATATGAACCAATTTCATGAGAATTCATTGAATGTGTAGAATATTTTGCATAATCGAGGCACCAAGCACATTTAACATAATACATTCCTTGTTCCATTTCAGAACCCATCATTGAATTATGAATTGAGTACATCCATTTTGAATTCTGTTTTAGTAAGGTCTCCATTTGAGAGTGGTTTTTCATGACTTTAATCATCTTTTGACGTAATTCAGGATCACTAGTCATGGGACTCAACATATTTTTCAGTAATTCAGGATTATCTTTGATTTGGGATATCCAATCAGATACTGTTTGATTTACCATGTTAGAATCATTTTGCATCATTTCATACCAATGAAACATCATATTCAGATCTGATGTCATAGCATTTTTCAAATTATTCATCATTTCAGGATGTTGTTCCATTAGAGATTGGTTATGATTTCCATATCCTCTATTAACTAATTTCAAATATGTTGATGGCATCACACATGTAGGATTTCCATTACTTTTTTGTAATAATAATTGTCCAGATTTGCAAGTTAACATGTCAAGATCTGCAAATTTTTTCCACTGTTGATGTGGAGACATTTCTTGAGCAAAAGATGTTTCAAAAAATGCAGGGCTAATAGTAACGGTGAGAATCATCACAAAAAGAAAAAGAAATTGAAAATACAATAAAAATAATTAATATTTTTCTCTTAAAAAGCAATCGTAAAAAACCAAATTTATTAAGAAATTATTTTGAAAACAAGTTAATTTTTCTATCAACTAGTTTACCATGACCAAGTTTTCCAATTACTTCAAAGTTCTCAGATACCAGTTCTCCTCTAACAATTGTTTTTACAGGCCATCCTGTTAGATTTCTTCCTTCATATACTATATAATCAGAGAATCCGCCAAAAAGATCAGAAGTTACTGTTTTTTCTTTCTTCAAATCTAACATAACAATATCTGCATCAGAATTTTTTTCAAGTGTACCTTTTTGTGGATACATTCCAAAGATTTGAGCAGCGTTTTGGCTGGTAAATCGCACAAACTGTTCTAATGAAATCTTCTTTTGATTGACTCCATCATTGAGTAAAATAGGAATCACTGTGCCAATTCCAGGGAATCCTGCAAGAGCACTCCAAACATCATCACCATCTAATTTGAGTTTGAGCTGATTTGCAACATGATCAGTTCCGATTGTATCAATTCGGTTCTTAGATAATGCACTCCAAACAGCCTTACGGTCATTCTCTGTTCTAATTGGAGGCATGACTTTTGCTAGATATCCAGATTGCTTCTCATAAGAGAGTGTAAGATAGTGAGGACAGGTTTCTACAAAGATCTTCGTTCCAAGTTTTTTCTCTTCTTCAATTTGTTTTAGTGCACGTTCAGAACCAATATGAACAAAGTAAATTACACAGTCATAACTTCGACCAAATTTTGATATTGTTTTGATTGCTTTAGCTTCAAACTCTGGAGAACGACTAGAAGACCATACAGATAATCCATCTTGGTGTTTTTCTTTTGCAGTTTTAATTCCACATCCACATGACTCATAGTCTTCTGCATGAACCAAAACAGGACAACCAAGCTCAGAGGCGGTCTTTACTGTTTGTTCAACAAGTTCATCAGTTACATCTACTTGAGCTGCAACAAGGTTTGATGAATTCGGGGGCATATCCATGTATACATGTCCAACTTCACCACCAAGATTCATGTAGATTTTAAAAGATGTGATTCCTTTTTCAACGCAAAGATTCATCTCGTTGATTTGTTGTGGTGTAAAAATAGATGCATGTATTGTATAATCAACATAATGATTTTCAGATGCAGAGTCGAGTTGGGATTGTAAAGAACTGGAAAAAGGATCACCCAGTCTAAGCATCCGCATCATTGTGGTTATTCCACCTACTGCTGCAGCATGAGATTCAGTTTTAGCGGCTTCATTGATTGGAGAATAGACACCATAGTGAACATGAGTATCAATTGGTCCTGGAATAGAAACTAGACCTGCACCATTGATTTTTTGATCACATGTAGGAATATCAGTAGTAAATCCAACAAGTTTTCCCTCATCAATAACGATATTTTTGTCAACCATTCCTTGAGGAAGGATAACATGTGAATCAACAATTACAGTATCATACGTCATCTGAATATTTAGTGTAATTCAGGCTATTATGCGTTGAGAAAATGAATAAAAGAAGAACTCAAAGAGATATTCTGAGGGCCGGTGGTTTAGGAGTATAATGCCTCGTTCGCAACGAGGATGTCGAGGGTGCGATTCCCTCCCGGTCCACTCCCCCAGAAACTATTATACATAAATGGAAAATAGCATCGTCATGGAAGTTTTTGATGGCAAAAAAGCTGCACAAGATTACATGTCAAAGCATACACTTGCATTCTCTACTCCAGAATTGACTCTAATGAGATTTGCATTTTGGTTAGGGGATTCAGTTCCAGATCCAAAAAATGACGGGAAAGGAATTCCAAGAATGATGACGTATTTAGTTGAGCAAGACTTTGAACCAGTATTAATTGATGATGAGACATATGTTCCATCAGGTGCAGTGAGAAGTTCATCTCTTATTGGAAATGCATACAACGAACAAATTTCAAGTGGGAAATTTTGTTCTGAATGTGGAAATACTCTTTCAGCTACAGCAAAATTTTGTCCTGAATGCGGTACAACACAAGAATAAGAAAATAATTTTTTGATTACTAATTTTATGCTTTAGCGCCACACTTTGTGCAAAACTTTGCACCAGTCCTAAGTGCTACACCACATGAAGAACATCCATTTCCACCTTGTGGTTGTATTGTTTGTCTTGGTAGTAACGCAGGATCAGGAGAGGGTAATGTTCCAACATCTCCAAATGCCTCTTGTGCAGATACGATTCCGGGTGGACTTCCACCAACGGGATTTTCTGCAGTTCCAGATCTTGGAGGTTGACCCATTCCACCTGCCATCATTCCAGGTTGACCCATTCCGGGCATCAAACCAGGGGATTGTGTGTTTCCAGAACCAGTTCCTATTGATTTTTTTAATTCGAATATTACTTTGATTGCTAAAAATTCTAATGCAGAATATGCAACTGTATAATCACCTAATTTTTGGAAGAATTCTTTGTCACTGAGTTGACCTTTCTTGTACATGTTGTTTGTATCTAGAAATGATTCATAGTATCCTTGAGATTCATCAAACAAACTTTGTAGTTTGTCAAAGAGCATGTTTAGTGTATCTACTTCACCAAATGACATAATCTCACTCGATTTTTGGAATATTAATTACTTTAGGATCAAAAAAGAGAAAAAACGTGTGTTTGAATTTATTCGAGTGCTCTATCAATCATACCTTGGTATGATTCTTTAGATGCTGCACCTACTTGCTGGCTAACTATTTCGCCTTTGTTTAAGAGGATTAAAGTTGGAATACTAAAGACATTGTATTTTGATGCCAATTCATTAACCTCATCAACGTTAACTTTGACAAATTTTACTTTGCCATCATAGTCAGCTGCCAGTTCTTCAACTACTGGACCTACCATTCTACATGGGCCACACCATTCGGCCCAAAAGTCTACAAATACAGGGATGTCGGAATTTATCACATCTACTTCCCATGATTTTGCATCTGAAATTTGTGTTACAGCCATTGTAACATATTTTCATACAACGTACCTAAAAATGTTCACCAGAATTAACACCATATTTTTTGTTGGAAAATAAATTTTGCCATATACTTAAATGACGTTTTGATAAATCTTAGATATGAGTTCAGAACTTAGACTTAAAAAATTACGAGGATCCGGAGGCTATGTTATGGCTACCGTTACGGATGAACAACAAATGAAAGGTAACCTGGGCGGTCCTGATCTATTTTTGGCACCAATTGGAAGATTAGATGCTGAAAAAATTACTAAGCATTTTTGCAATACTTGTGAGAAAGAATTTGAAGGTCCTCCAAAAATTGAATTTGAGAATCCTAACGAAGAAGTTGCAGAAAATTTAATTTTAGCAGAACGAGGTCAATACATTTGTAATTCATGTAATGCTTCAATTGCAGAATACAGAGATTTCAAAAAACAAGACGAATCAGGGGAAGTTGGAAGTGCAAAACCATTAGAACCTCAAATTCAAAATGTACAATTAGAAACTGCATCACAACAAATAGCAGAACCTGCAACAATTCCACAAGAAACTGTTACAAAATCAGGTCCAACAACTTCAGTTACTTCAATTGAGGGAAAAACAGTAGTTGATGAAAATGCAAACAAGGTTGGGATTGCAAAACAAGTTGGGATTGATTCTACTCAATCTATGGTTCTTGTAATTACTAAAGAAGATGGTACAGAAGGAAGTGTGCCTTGGAACAATATCAAAAAGATTGGGGAGGTGGTTCTTTTAGGAAATCCTCAAGAGAGATCTCAACCAGGAAAATGCTCTAACTGTGGATTTGGAAACAAAGAGGGTTCCAAATTCTGTGAAGAATGTGGAAACAAGATCTGATAGTTAGTAAATTTAATCAATGGTGATATAGGCAGATAACATAATTGGCAAAAAGATCAGTTCCTAAAGGAGTTATCAAAGACATCATAATTGTAGGTGTCGGAGTTTTAGTGATATGGATAGGCCTACAAGTTGCATTTGGAACTCAAAATCCATTCTATGTTGTTGCAAGTGGAAGTATGATTCCAGTTTTACAAGTTTATGATGTTTTGATTGTTCAAGGTCATGAACCTTTTGAAGATATTGAAGTAGGAGACATCATTGTGTTTAATCGGCCATCAGATCATAACAGAGTGATTGTGCACAGAGTTGCGTCAATTATTCAAGAAGATCCCAAAATAATTAGAACCCGAGGAGATGCAAACCCAGCATCAATTCCTGGAACAGACTTTCCAATTACAGAAGAAGAATACATAGGAAAAGTGGCATATACACTTCCACAAGTTGGATATGTTACACAATTACTAAAGCCTCCAATCAACTATGTCATAATTGCAACAGTTATTGGAATCATGGTTGTAAAACAGGTCTTAAAGAAGAAAAATGAAAAAGATCTTACATTTACAGATCCACTAAATTCAGATAGTCCAGATACAATAGAAGCGTTATCAGATATTGATAAAATTGAAAAAGATTCAGAATATTCAGAGCATGTTGAAAAATCAGAAGGCATGGATGAATTGGATGACACTGAAAAACCAGAAAATATAACAAAAACAGCAGAGGTTGATGAAAAACTTGAAGGGATTGAGGATTCTATCGAAAATGACGAATCAGAATCTAAAGAAAGCCCAAAGAAGTAATAGTAATTTTTACCAATATTCAGACAAACAGGTTCACATTATACACATATGACAAATGTAATAGATCGTCCTGTTTGCTTGATAGCGTAATTAGGTCAAATTTACTAAAAAAGGATCCTGAGAAATTATTAGTTTCAAGAGTAGTATCACTTATCTAATACAGAAAAATATTTTGTAAACTAGAAAATAGAATTAGTTATTTTATAAAACAGAATCTTTTGTTTTGAAAACTCGTTCAAAGTACTCAGATGATTCTTTTGGTTCTTCAATATCATTTGTAATTCCAGCCAAGTTCTTTGCCAAGTTCTTTTTGTAACCTACTTGCATCTGTCTTTGGATTTGAATTCTTTGTGCCTGTGGTGAACCTGCACCATGCATAGATTCTGTAAGATAACCAACTGCATTTCTACCCAAAGTCATATTTTCAATTAATCGTAAAATTCTCATTCTATTTTCTACATCAGCTCCCTTTCTTCCTGCAAGATATTTTTTGAGTAAAGGTCCAGCTTCTGGATGTCTAAAATCTTTCTCAGAAGGCAATGTAACTACAAGACCACCTGCAATGTCTTGTGCAAGTCTAGCAATCTCATATGGTAATCTAGTAACATTATGTTTGCAAACTTGTGCAAGCATATCCTCATTTAGATAAACTCCTGATTTCATCTTATGTCCTTGGTGTGAAGATGCAATTCCAGCAGCAAAAATTGTTTCATTAAGATGAGTCATCTCAATGAGTTTGTCTTTAATGTGAGATACTTTAGGAATACCATTGTAATCTGCAATTGTAGCTGCTGCTCCAATTAACACATCACCAAGGCCTGTTTTGCATACATAACTACGTCTATGATAACAAGTAAAACGTTCTATCAGCATAGATGCAAATTCGTATTCTCCATGCATGAAGACTTTGTCCCATGGAATAAACACTCTATCTAAAATCATCAAGGCTTCTTGTCCACCATACTTTGCATTACCATCATCAATGTCACCTTCTTCCATACTTCTTGTGTCACAAGACTGTCTGCCGTAAATGTAAGTCACTCCTTTTGTATCTGCGGGAATTGCGCCAACAATTGCCCAGTCTCGGTCATTTTCTGTTAGTCTAACTGTTGGCATCAAAATTATCCAGTGTGAATTGATACAACCAGTTTGATGTGCTTTAGCACCAGAGACATAGACTCCTTTATCATCTCTGTCCACTACTCTTGTAAACAAATCTGGATCCTCTTGTTCTGCAGGTCCTTTGCTTCTGTCACCTTTAGGATCAGTCATTGCACCACCAATTACAAGATTTTCTTTTTGCATAGTCTTTACAAATTCTAAGAATTTTTTATGATAATCTGTTCCATGTTTTTCATCTATTTCAAATGTAGTAGAATGTAAAGAGTTCAATGCATCCATTCCAACGCATCTTTGGAAACATGTTCCAGTGTTTTGTCCTAGTGTTCTTTGCATTTTATTTTGCATAACTAAATCTTGTGCACTTTCTGCAATGTGCAAAAATCTGTTAACTTTCAATCCAGTAAGCGATGAATCAGCAGAAGCTAGTGCTTCTTCACGTACAGCAAGATCATAAGTTTCTGCCACTGCATTAATTGATGGTCGAATCATCGGATGATCGACTGGTTCTTTTACTAATTCTCCAAAGAGATAAATTTTAAGATCGCGTCCTCTAAGACTTTCAATGTAATCCTCACCTGTTCTAATTGTCTTTAAGACATTAGCCATGTAACAATATTCATTTCAATGTTGTATAAATATTCTAAATTAGTTTAAGCTAATTCTAGGAATAAATTATTTTCAGAGACCTATTCGAACGTCAAGGATACGACATCCTTTTCCTTTTTCCATAACTAGTACAGGGTTCATATCTAATTCTTTGATCTCTGTAAAGTCTGAAACTAGTTGTGATAATCTTTGAATACATTCAGAAAGTTTTGCAATGTCTGATGGTTTTTCACCTCTTACTCCTTGGAGTAATTTTTGAGTTTTAATTGATGCAATCATGTCATCAGCTTCTAGATCAGTTACGGGTGCTAGCTTGAAGGTCACATCTTTGAGAACCTCCACATAGATTCCTCCCATTCCAAGCATAATTACTGGGCCAAATCCAGGCTCTAGTTTTGAACCAATAATGAGTTCTTTCCCACCTTTTACCATCTCAACAATCAAAACACCTTTGATCTCGGCTTTCTTGTTGTATTTTTTAGCATTTTTGATAATTGTTTTAAAAGCATCTTTGATTTCAGTATCATTTGTCAAGTTTACTTTAACACCACCGGCATCAGACTTGTGAATAATTTGTGGCGATGCAATTTTCATTACAACAGGATAACCAATTTTTTTTGCAATCTTTATTGCCTCGGCTTCATTTTTAGCAAGTGCACTTTGAGGTAATGGTAAACCATATGCTTTGAGAACTTCTTGTCCTTCTTCTTCCAAAAGATTAGGTCTTTTCTCTTTTTTCACCTTGTCAAAAATTTTCTTGGCTTTTGCTTTGTTTACTTTGAATTTTGTAATTTTTCCTTCGTCGGTATTTACCCAAATTGCAAACTTTATCATTGCAGCTAAAGTTCTAATTGCTCCTTCAGCGTAGTTGTAATAAGGAACATTTCCTTCTGCCAAAATTTCTCTATTTGTAATTCCCTCATCTAATCCCATCAAACTTGCAAGCATTGTTTTTTTGTATTTTCTGGACATTTCAACAACAACTTCTGCAAGTTTATCATAATTCAGAGTTCCAGAAGGAGTACACATTGTAATAACAGATCCTACCTTTGGATGTTTGAGTACACGATCTAAAACATTATGAAATCTATTAAAATCAGCATCACCAACAATATCAACAGGATTTGCAGAGCTTCCCCAAGGAGGAATTACTTCATCGATCTTTGGACGAATACTATCAATTTTGGCCATTCTAATTTTTGATTTAGAGCAGGCATCAGTAGAAATAATTGCAGGTCCACCTGCATTTGATACAATAACTAAACCCCCTGCTGTTGGAAGTGGTTGTTTAGAAAATGCAGTTGCATAATCAAAGAGTTCTTCCATAGTATCTACTCTGATTGCACCAGATTGTTTTAACAAGGCATCATAGATTTCATCAGAACCCATCAAGGCTCCGGTATGAGACATTGCAGCCTTTGCACCTTCAGGACTACGTCCAGATTTTAGAACAAGCACTGGTTTTTTGAGTTTTTTAGTAATATTTTTACAAACTTTAAGGAATTCTTGGCCGTTACCCATATCTTCAAGATACATTACAATTACTTTGGTTTGTTTATGATTTGCAAGAATTTTTAAAATATCAACTTCGCTCATCACAGCTTTATTTCCAAGACTAACAACTGCCGAGAAACCTATTCCTTGAGCACTTGCATCTTCAACTAGTGCTGCACATATTGCACCACTTTGGGATACAAGTGCAATTTTTCCAGACTTTGGTGTAATTTTAAGAAATGTAGAATTCATCATTGTCTTTGGATCAAGATTCATGATGCCAAGACAATTAGGTCCAATGATTTGGATTTTGTATTTTTTAGCTATATCTTTAATTTCTTGTTCACGTTTTGCACCTTCTTCATCAACTTCTTTGAAACCTGCTGTAATGATAATAACGCCTTTGACTTTTTTCTTGCCACATTCTTCTAACACATGTGCTACCAATGTATTTTTGATAACAATAACTGCAAGATCAATTGATTTTGAAACATCTAAAACGCTTTTGTATGCTTTTTTATAAAAGACTGTATCTCTAGATGGACTAATTGGATAAACTATTCCTTTGAAACCATTCATAATGTTAGATGTGATGGTAGCTCCAACACTTCCTCTTTTGTCAGATGCACCAATTACTGCGATTGATTTTGGAGATAAAATCACAGATTCTGTCATGTTATGTTGAATCTGAGATTTTGTATAATAAAGTTATTCTCGGAAATTTCTGATCTGTGGTTTTTAGCTTCCCAACATTTTTCCGGCCAAATTCTCTTTTCTAGGGATCCATACTATTGATAAATTAGAAAATTTCCCAATAATTTCCCATGCATCTCTAGCCAGATTTCTTAATTCCTCATTATTTATTGCAAATTTATGATTTAGTTGGTTTACAGTGTTTTTAGAATCACTATAAATTGTGACATCATCATCTGAATCAATGTATTTGTTTAATGCAGAAATGATTGCAAGGTATTCAGCCTGATTATTAGTAAGTTCAGGTTTTTTTTCATAAAATGATTCTCCCGTTTCTTTAACAAAATAGCCATATCCACTATTGGTTCCACCAGATCCATCAACGTAAACACTAATTCCCATCTTTATACAACCTTGTTATCTTTACACTTAGATTTAGCACTATCATGTAAATAATTGTAGACACCCCCTGAGATACAATTGATGCCAAGTATGGATCATAATCAATAGTCAAAAAATAGTATTGTAATGCCCATCTAGATACAGTATAAACAATTTCAGCAATTCCAAGTGATGTAATTAATTTTTTTAAATCATGTTTTAGTTTTCCAGTATCGGTTTTGCCAGATTCTAGACGATATTTTTTTCTATTATCAAAATAAAATAAACTACTAAAAACTGAAAAATAAATCACATAATCTACAATTGTTGTATATGTAGTGTTGAGATAATCAGCTTGATCAGATAAAACTTGTGCAATGATAGCTGAAATAATTATTGATGCTGTAAATGCTATGAGAACATTTTTGTTTAATTTTAGATATGCTTGTAACACATTTTAGAAGATCATTTGTTACAAATAAACTAAGATTAATCCAAAGTAATTTTTAATAATATTATCAATCCTGCAAGTTCTGCAATACCTACTCCCAGCATATATGGAAATAGATCATTGGAGAAATACATATCCATTGAGAAATAAGCTAAAGCACCAATGACATTATGTAAGAATAACATTCCAGTAACAACTATCATGCCTAATGGAAGTTGGGCTTTAGTGTTAGCGTATATTTTTCCAAACATAACGATTAAAATTCCAAGTATGCTCATATTTACAATTGAAACAATAGACAATACTAAAGAAGTAGATTCCATTTAGTGTAAAACACCTCTTGAGCTTTTATTTACTTTTATCCAATTTTGCTTCAATTTCTTCAAATGTCTCCATATTCACTTCAAGGAAGTTAGAGACAAAATAGTTAACACCATATTTTTCTCCAACTTTGCTTATCATGTTATTTTTCTCTAATACTCGAATGTGATGTTGAATAGCCTTGTAATCAAGGCCTAATTCCTTTGCTAGTTGATTAGTATTAAATGGATTTTCCTTTAATTTTGAGATTATTTTTAATCGGTTTAATCCCCCTCGTGAACCTGCAAATACAAACCAAAGAAGTCTTTTTGCATCAGGATCATTGGCCATAATTTATGAAGTTCCTTATCATTTACTACTAAAAGGTATTCGGGGAATAAACAAAGTAGAAAGTATAAAAAACATAATCAGGCAAATTTGAATGAATTAGAAAATGATGTTAAATTATGATGCACCACTATATAGACCACCATCAGAAGCTAGATCATTAATTTTTCAAGTTACATTGGGTTGTTCATTTAACGAATGTTCGTTTTGTGACATGTATAGATCAAAAGAATATTCTGAAAGGTCATGGGAGGATATAAAAGCTGAGATTGATATGATGGCAGGTTATTTGCCTGATATCAGACGAGTATTTCTTGCAGATGGCGACGCATTAAATCTTGATTCAGAATATTTGATTAAAATTGTGAAATACATTAGAGAAAAATTTGCAAACATTGAAAGGATTTCTTGTTATGCAATGCCTATGAATATTCTAAAGAAAACTTCAGAAGAGTTAAAGAAAATGAATGAAGCGGGACTAGACATGTTCTATTTAGGAATTGAAAGTGGTTCTGATATTGTTCTAAAAAAAGTAACAAAGGGAGCTATTGCAAAAACAATCATCAAATCAGTAAACAAAGCAAAAGAAGCAGGATATGTAATGTCATGTATGGTAATTCTAGGATTAGGTGGAAGAATATATTCTAGGGAACATATCAAAGGAACTGCAGATGTAATCAGTGCATGTTCTCCACATTATGTTGGTGCATTGACACTATATTTAGAAAATGGAATTAAACAGGAATTCATAGACAAGTATGACGGCGAATTTATCAAGATCACAGATGATGAATCATTGGAAGAACTTCATGATTTGATTAATCAAATTGAGACCAAAGAAGAAATTATCTTTAGAGTAAATCATGGTTCAAATGCATATACTGTAAAGGGTACTTTCCCGCAAGACAAACAAGAAATGCTTGATAAAATTGAATGGATGAAACAACATCCAGAAATTGTTCGTCCACAGGGGATCAGAGGATTTTAAATTAGACTTTCTTGATTCAAATATACAATTTTGAAGATTTTGACATGAATAAAATAATTTTATTTTCAAGTATTTTTAAACTAAAGATTGTCAATTACAGATTTAAGATTTTCCGGAAGATCTGGTAACTCTGTATGACTTTCATTATTTTGAAGAATTTCAGATCCTATCCTTCTAACTCGTTGAGTTCCAATTAAAGTATCAATATTTCTTTGAATATCTTTTTCAGATAGAATAGTCTTTAGTTTTTCAGTCACAGTTTCTTCATTTTCATATTTTTTTATACCATATTGAACAAGAATGGTTTTTTCTTCAAACGAGAATTCAGTCATGTTTTTGACAAGTAGTTTATGGCTAATAATCTTTAGTTGATCAAATATAGTTAAAGTATGATTTATTTTGTTAAAAACCATGTTTGAAAATTCAAATTGTCATTTTTATTTATAATTTGTGTAATTATACCATGTCGGTAATAGATAATCAACCAAAAAAAGACATTGGATAGAAAGTCTATTTTATTATTGGTGGAGTAATTTCATGAGTGCAGTAATACATTTTGCATGTCTAATGTGGTATGTTTCTACAGAAGAATATAATGAGATGTAAATGGTAAAAAATAAAGAAATTATGAACAATAAGTTTAATCTATGACGTTTCTCTTAACACGCAATTTTTTGTCAATTTGTTATGAATAGAATAATATGACCATAATAATAAGCCAATTGAGCTTATCAAAAGTGGAATTTGATATACGGAAAGAAAGGTGGATGCTGCAACTCCTGCAGCACCAAAGCTTGTCAAAAGTACAAATCCTACGGTAGAGCAACTAGCACATCCACCTGCGGTCATTCCAACAGTCGTACCCACAAAAGAAGACTTGTTCATCTTTGTCTTTGTATTTTTTAAAACATAGACATTCATGCTTAGGACAATTCCCATTAACGCAGAAATTACATTTGATAACACAAAAACAAAAATTGCATCTGATGGGAGATAAAAAACGAAGACAGGAGTAAAAAACAATAATTCTCCTAATACATTAAACGTTATCCAAAATAAAGTAAAAATTATTGATGCCAGAAAAATATAGAATTTATTATGAAAAACTAGTTTAAATGAAGATAATACCATTTATTTTCACTTAATTTAGACTATCATCAAATATCTTTTGAAATGTAGCATATGGATATGCACCAGTAAGTGCTACAGGTTTGGAACCATCACTTTTGAGAACTAGAAATGATGGTGTTCCTGTAAATTTGATTTGTTTTGCAAGACTAAGATCATTTTCTACTAATGATTCGTATTTGTTACTATCAAGACATGAATCAAAACTTTGCTTATCTAATCCTATGTTTAATGCAATTTGTTTTAGATTATCTTTGTTTACCCATCCAGAGTTTTCATTACCTTGGTTGTTATACAATTCATCGTGAAATTCCCAAAACATTCCTTGCTCATTAGCACATTGAGATGCCATAGCAGCAGGTTTTGAATCAGGGCCAACTACTGGAAAGTGTTTAAAGGCTATACTGACTTGACCTGATTCTACATAAGATGCCTCAATTTGTGGACTAGTATTTCTTGCAAATCGTCCACAATTTGGACATTGAAAATCCCCAAATTCAATTAATGTGATTGGGGCTGAAGGATCTCCTTTTAGAGGAGTGTCAGAAGTAATAAGATTTGAAAAAGACAGTGGTGAAATAAATGAATCAGGATCAGTATTGTCCATTACAGTATCAGCAGAATCAAAATTCAATGCAGATGCTACAATAACTGCAATTACTACTGAAACAATTCCTCCAATAATCAAAGGTTTTTTCATAAATTACAGTATTTTCATTATACATTTACGTCTTTTTCCAATTTTTGGAAAAAGAGTCTTAGGCTTGAAGCATTTGTGGATGAACACGAGGATTAACCTATTAAATTAAGGATACAAACGACGCAGTTAGGCATGAATTAGATTTTCTGCCAAAGTAATCATCTCATCAAATTCTTTTTCATCAGGATTATGTTTGGCAAATTCAACCAAACTTGAAAGTCTGAAACAACGCTCAATGTCATTTACAGGATATTTGGTATTGACAAGATGTAATAAAATGGCTTCATTAGTAATTTCTTTATTCAATTTTAATTCATAACTCAAAAAGAGTCGAATGGCTTGATTTACTTTTCCATAGGCATCTTTGTATTGTTTTTCTTGAAAATCATCTTTTGCTTTTTGGATTAAATTACTTGATGCCAAAATATGATCAAATTTTTTTGTCAAACTCTTTGAAATTGTAGGTTTCACTGTTGTCTTCTTTTTTATTTTCAGTTTTTTGTACAAAAAATATGCTGCAACAACTATTGATAATATTCCTAAAAGAGGAAGCAAATATGAATAATCATGTTCAGGTTTTTCAAGATAAATTTTAGTTAATTCATCTACATCAAATTCCGCATTTATTGTTGCAATCTGAAATTCTTCATTTTGATATTCTAATGAAATAGATGTCATATTTTTATCAAAAATAATTTCCAAATTTTGCTCTGCAAATTTTTCCAATACCAGTTGTTGCTCATATTCTTGAAAAGTGGAATCTTCTCTAAGTTTTGATAATAAATTGTCTTGTTGTTCCTGAGTTTGTATTTGTATATCAGTTAATGTGCCATTTACCATACCCCCCTTAATTTTAGCCCATTTGCCTTGCTCATTTTTATAATTTACTTCAAAATCTCCTGTTGAAGTAGAACTAGGATTTAGATTTGCACTAGTTGTATCATACCCTTGCTGTAAAAGTTGTTGATGAGATTTTAGAAAATCTTCATTAGCTACAAGTTGTTTTTCAAATTCTTGTTTGAGATTATTTTCCTCTTGTAATTGTTGTTGGATTTCTTTTTTCAGAGCAATACTATCTTGTGGTAATTGACTGTTTTGAAGTCTTTGTTGCAAGTCTTGTGACTGAATGGATTGTTGATTCATTATCTCGTCTAATTTTTGTTGGATAGATTGTTGTTGATTTGATGGATTATTCTGGGAAGAAGATTGCTGAGATGAGCTTTGCATTCTGTTTTGTTGGTTATCTTTTTGAGATTCATCTGAAACAAAATAAATTGTAATAGGATCAAGTGATACATTTATCTGGTTACCATCATTGTAAATGAAATTCAAATTTACTACAAGTGTAGTAGGGGAACTACTAGTTCCAAAATCTAATGAAACTATTTGATCTCCATCATTAATAACAAATGTTGATATCTATGTGTTGGAACTTGAAATTTGCGCATTTGCTTGCATTACTTGTTGGGTAATGGTATATTGCAACATACCAGATATTTTACGTCCATAGTCATTTTCAATTTCTAAAGGTATTACTGCACTTTCTCCAACTTTAAAATAATATTCAGACTGATCAACATACATCACAAGATTTTCAGCGTATACTAATGAAAATGGTATAACCAATAAGAAAAGAAACAAGAGTGGTTTGTTCATTGGATGATTCTTCCTTTACCATATCTCATGTAGATCTGTACCAAAAACAAACCAAGTGAGGTTGCAAAGAACCAATCTTTTATGCTGGTGTCTTCTTGTTCTCGTTTAATGTCATTACTGATATTTTTGTAGATATTTTCAAGAGTCTGAGAATCTATTGATTTAAAGTATTTACCACCAGTATTCTCTGCAATTGCTTTGAGTGTTGCCTCATCAAGTTCCGCATATTGGGCACGTCCAAAAAAGTCATATCCCAACACTACTTTGTCTTCTGATCCTAATCCAATAGTGTATACTTGAATATCATTTAATTTGGCAAATGTAATTGCATCTCCAGGCGTAATTACACCTGCATTACTAACACCGTCACTGAGTAAAATGACTACTTTTTGCTTGTTTGGAACAGATGTTGCCATATCAATTCCAAGACTCAATCCATCTCCAATTGCAGTCTTATCATCTCGTGGTAAAATATCTCCAAGTTTTTCTATTACTTTATCTTTGTATGGACTAAGATATGCTGCAGTACTAGCCCCTGTTTCAAAAGTTACAATACCTGCATTGTCTTTTGGTTGAAGGGAATCAAGTAATATTTCAGCTGATCTTTTAGCAGATTCCAATCTATTAGGAGGATAGTCTTCTGCCTGCATACTACCAGAAACGTCAATGACTAAAACTACATTGACTCCTTCCTTTGTTTGCTCTAGTGGAATATGAGGATCTGCAAATCCAATTATCATTAATACGATTATTCCAATTTATATGTAAAACAACAAAGAATCACGTTTGGTTTTCTTTTTGTTTCCTATTGCAGATTTGATGTAAGATAAATTACTGAATTGTATTGCAGCTTTTTTCTTTTTTGAAAGAATCTTGTTGTATAAATAAAATAATATCGGCATAAACAAAAGGAAAATTAAAATAAGTTGATTATCAAATACTGCCATTTTTATTTATTCCTCTTTTTAAAGAATTTTTTCAAAGATACAGAATAGTTTTGATCAGTTAACAATGAAATTGTATCAACTTTGTTTTTCATCATGTTTGTTATAAACTTCAAGTCATTTTCAGTAATTAATCTAGAATACATATTTCTAAATTCTTCATCAGATGTATCAACAAGAATCTGTTCACCTGTCTCGTCATCTTCTAATTCTATCATCCCAACATCAGGAATTTCTTTTTCTCTTGGATCAATAATTCGTAGAGCAATTACATCATGACGTTTTCGTAGTATTTTGAGAGGTTTTAGGTATTCACTATTATCAATAAAATCAGAAATTACAAAAACAATACTTTTTCTTTTGATGATTTTTGATATCTGCTCAAGAGGTTGTTTTAGGTTGGTTTTTGTAGAACTAGGCGTAAAAGTAGTGATAATATTCAATAATTGTAGGATGTGTTTTCTTCCCTTTCTTACTGGAATGTATTTTTCCACATTATCTGTAATTAAAAAGACCCCGATACCATCATTGTTTCGAAGTGCTGCAAACATTAAACTGGCAATAATTTCAAGGGATTTTTCCTGTTTTGAGATATTTGTACCAAAACTTCCAGAACCTGATACATCCAAGATAAAATAAACTTGCAGATCTCTTTCCTCAATGAACTCTTTGATGTACGGATGATTGAATCTGGCAGTTACTTTCCAATCTATTGTTCGTATGTCATCCCCTGTGCGGTAATCTCTAATCTCTGAGAACTCAATTCCTTGGCCTTTGAAAATTGAATTATAGTTACCAGAAATTATACCATCAACTAGTTGTTTTGTTTTAATATCTAATTTTTTGACTTTTTTTAGAATTTCTTTTGTTTGAGACATGGTTTGTCAGAAAATGTTTTGTATTTATGGAATTTTGATTTTTTCTAGTATTTTTTTTATAATGTCATCTGTTGTTATTGCTTCGGACTCTGCTTCGTATGTTAAAATTATTCTATGTCGTAAAACATCATGAACTACATCTTGTATATCTTTTGGAATTACATAGCCTCTTCCTTGCAAAAGTGCATTTGCTTTGGCAGATATAGTTAACCAAATTGATGCTCTAGGAGATGCACCATATTCAATTTGATCAGAGAGTAAAAGATCATATTTATCTGGAAATCTTGTGGCATCAACAATTTCTGTAATATAATTTCGAATCTTTTCATCAGCATAAATTTGTGGGACAAAATCTTGAATTTCTAATAGTTTTCCACCTGAGAGAATTTTTGTTGTTTTGTGTGAAACACCCTCAGTGAATCTTTGAATTATATCTGATTCTTGATTTTTGTTTGGATATGAAATCAATAATTTGAACATAAAACGATCTATTTGTGCCTCTGACAGTTTGTAAGTCCCCTCAGATTCAACAGGATTTTGAGTGGCCATTACAAAAAATGGTTTTTCTAATTGGTGTGTTTCTCCTTGAATACTTACTTGATTTTCTTGCATTGCTTCAAGTAATGTTGATTGCACCTTTGGAGGTGCACGATTAATTTCATCTGCAAGTACAAAATTAGAAAAGATTGGGCCCTTTATTGTCTTAAATGAAGTAGAGTTATGCTCATAGATTTTTGTTCCTGTAATGTCTGCAGGTAACAGATCAGGTGTAAATTGTAATCTTACAAATTTTGAATCAATACAATCAGATAAAGTTTGAACAAGTAACGTCTTTGCTAAACCTGGTACTCCTTCAAGTAAAACGTGACCTTTAGACAACAATGCAACAATTAATTTCTCAATAATTTTATCTTGGCCTACGATTATTTTAGATATTTCTTTCTAAAGATTTTGCAATATCGTGGAAAATCCTTCTGCTTGATTTGTTAGTTCTGTAATTTCTTGACTCATATTTATCACATAAATTATAAAATCATAATTATAATCAAATTCAAATTAATAAAATTTGCTTAACAATGTATTGTATTCTTTTGATTTAATATTGTAAGAAAATATCATATTAGAAAAAGATGTAGACATATACTTAATAATTATAGTTTACAAATGTAAAAAAAATAAATTTTTTGTACAGAAGACTTTGCCGATTATTTGAGTAAAGCGTTACAATCCATCTTTTGTACATACAAATTATTCAACTGATACTAACTTGCCTTTTAGTTTTTCTTCGACAAGAGAGAATTTCAGTTCCAATATGCCATTTGTATATTTTGCTTTTGCAGAGTTGTCATCGATGTTGTATTTTAATGGAATTTCTGTTCCATACTTTCTTTCTCCGTGTTCAGCAGAGATTGACACTGTATTGTCCTCTACAGTTATTTGAATGTCAGATTTTTCTATACCTGGCATTTCAGCTACTAATTTGAGAACTTGTCCTTTCTCATCTATTGTTTCATCAACATAGATATTTCGTATGCTAGAATCACTAATAGCTGTAGTTGATCTGGTATTTCCCCATTCTCTTACAACGGGTTTTCCATCAGGACCTATGGTCATTTGATATCCATAATAGTATGGTCCATATGTTTGGATTTTTTCTCCATTTGAAGTATCAAAGATATCGCCCATTGAAAAAAAGGGACTCGATAGTCTTCGAAATGTTTTTTCGAATTGATCATCAAACATCTTTTAATCACCGAATTAATGTAATGGATGTTACAAAATATAAAGATTTTGCATTTACTCTATAATACTGACAATATTGTCACATATATGACAATATTAAAATAATTGAAATGAAAAGATATCCACATGCAAACAGCAATTCTACAACAAGAAGATCAATCAAAACCCAGAACACAAAGACAAGTCACATATTTTTGTAGATTATGTCGGGAATATGGAATCAAAACTAGAAAGGCTCATTTACAAAATTATCATAATGCAAATAGAGATACAGTAACCAAAAGAAGTAACAAAGATCTTGTAGATGTTATTTTTATCGAATCAAGATGAAAGAAAAAAATTATTCTGAATGAATCTCCAACATTCTGATTACATCAATCATCATACATGCAGGATGCATTGTTTTCTCTGCCATTATGCTACAGGTATGACAAAATAATCGTGTTGGTTCATTACAGAATTTACATCTGTTCTTTATGTCTAATTGGGAAGAACAGATTTTGCAGGATTTGTTTTCAGAGTTCATTTTTTATCACCAAAAATTTCTATTACAGATTTCATAGAAAATGTGGGGAAATTATTCCCCCACAAAATGGAATTGTAGGAATGAGTCATACTAGTGCCGCTATTGTATGACATAGGACATCATCCCGATACATGCATTTACTGTGGAATCGTACGTCTGTAGGGGTTTCACATTTTTTGCATGTAAATTGTATTGGTTGGTTACAGTGAGAACATTTCAAGTATAACTTTAGTTTCCCACCACATTGTCTACATGATTCATCTGGCATGGGCATCATCCCCTATCTGAGTTTTATATTTCTCAGAATTTTGTATCTTGTTTAGATACTTTTCGAAGATGCTAAATGTTGAGAAAAAATGATCCGCCATTCTTCGAATATTTTCGATTCTTTGCTCAAACCACATTTTGTAGTCACCAAAAAAGCCTATGTATAAAATAATTAAAAAATATTTCCTATAAATTATCTATAGATCAATATAGAAAAAATAACTAGTCTTAATTTCAGGCTGTTAAAGGATCTTGTTATTTTAGTTAGAACTCTTAAAACAGAATCCATCCTAGCTTGAACATTTCTTGAAGATAAAATAGACGCATGACTAGAGAATTAATAAAAATTGGATCTTAAGACCAACAACGATTAGTTATTTGGTGACAGTTCCAATTACATTTAGTATTCAAAAATAGTATTTAGATCGTACTGATGATTGTTACTGATAATTTCTACTATTTTCTTTTAAATAAAATTTCTCAAAGAATGGATGGTATTCATAAAAAGAATTATCGACTAGTTTACCATCGTCCAGAGATTGGGTAATTTAGCCCAATCTTTAATTTCTGAATCCTCAGATACTTGAACCTTAATTGGAAAAAGTTATTGTGTTACGCATAAAATGAAGTAGATTTTGTCTTAAAATGGTGAATGGGCCCACGGGGATTTGAACCCCGGATCTTCGCCGTGTAAGGGCGACGTCATAACCGACCTGGACTATGAGCCCAGAAACCTACCTTGTTAAAATCCATTTAAACTTTGAGACAAGAGAAAATCTAGAAATTTGATAAAAAATCAAGAAAACCATGAACATTTTTAGTTTTTTTTCTAGTCCAATTGGACTAGGTCATGTGACTCGAGATATTGCAATTGTGAATAATTTCAAAAACATTTCAACTAATTTTGTAACGGGAAGCGGTGCTGCAAAGATTCTAGAAAAACTAGATTACAAAGTACAAGATGTATACAGTCCACCTTCATTTATTATTGAAAATGGAACTCTAAAGAATCCAGCAAAATGGTTATGGAATTATTATCAATATTATAGAGATTGTAAAAACATTTCACAAGAAATTATTAAAAAAGAGAATCCAAATTTGGTGATTAGTGATGAGGACTTTGCATCATTAACTGTTGCACATAAGATGAAAATTCCAACAGTGTTAGTTACAGATGTTTTAGAGACTCGTTTCACTAAAGGAATAGCATCTATTATAGAGAAAAAGATGAACAAATCAATGCAAGAAATTATTAAAAAGTGTGATGTTGTTATTTTCCCAGAAAATGGAAAAGATGAGAAAAACATTAAAAGAGTTGGACCCATAGTCAGGCAAACAAATTATACCAGAGAAGAATTAAGAAAGAAATTTTCTTTTGCTAAAAAGACCATAGTCATCTCCATAGGCGGTACTAATGCAGGGTTATTTTTAATTGAGAAGGCATTAGATACTATTTCAAAAATTAATCAAGATGTCGAAGTAATTCTAGTGTCAGGGCCAGCAGTAAACAAAAAATTTAAGAATGTTAGAAATTTAGGATTTGTTGATAATTTACATGAATTAATTTTTGCAGCTGATGTTGTCATTTCATTGGCTGGAAAATCAACTATTGATGAGGCTAATGCATACGGAACACCTGGAATTTTTATTCCAATTAAAGGGCATTTTGAGCAAGAAGACAATGCAAGAGAGCAAGGATTTGATTTTAAAGATATTAACAGAATGGATGAATTGATTTTAGAAAAACTTGAAGCAAAAAGAAATCGAATTAACACAGACGGTGCAAAAGTAGCATCAGAAATTATTCAAAAAATAATAGATTAGCAATCAAATGCTTAATAGATGGCAATTTGATTTTGATAAGGTACTATGACTAATCTAATAGTTACTAAATTTGGGGGTAGTGCAATAGGTCTAAATGGTGAGACAATTCCAAAAATCATTCAACGTATCAGTGATTTGAAAACAGACTCCAAAGTCATTGCAGTTTTTTCAGCTCCATTAACAATGTACAATGAAAAAAAACGCTCACTTACGGATATAATTTTAGAGCAGGGTAGAAATGCAGAAAATGGGATTATGCCTTCTTTAGATATTATAAAATCAACATACCAAAAAATTTTAGAGATGGTTGATGAAAAAAACAAGGAAAATTGCAAAGAAACTATTGATGTTCATTTAAGAAAAGCCCAAAAAGCACTAGATGAAGCATTACAAAATAAAGAATTTGCAAATGAGACAAGATCTCAAGCATTAGCATTTTCAGGTGAGATTTTGATGTCACATGTGATGAATCATATCCTAAGAAGTAACGGTATCAAAGCTGAAGCAGTGGAATATGATGATTGGCCAATTATTACCGATAATAATATTGAATTTACAAATTTCCTTACAGCAGAATCTAGGGAAAAAATGGAAAAGACTGCAAATCTTGTAGAGAACAATGAAGTGGTAACAATTGGCGGATTTATTGGAAAAACAGTTGATAATATCACTACAACATATGAGCGTGGAGGTTCAGATAGGACTGCAGCAGATTTAGGCATACTATTTCATAAAAAATATGAAACTAGTATAGATTTTGAAAAAGACAGTGCAGTAGTTTCTGCAGATCCAAAAATTGTAGATTCGGAATTAAGAGAAGTAATGCAATTATCATATAATGAAGCAAGGCTTGCTGGAATGTTTGGAATGAAAATTTTAGATCCAATTGCAATTAAAGAAATTGTTGAAAATGGAGTTGACATACCAATTACAATTACAAATATGAAAGATCCAATAAAAATAACTACTATCAAAAGAAATTTGGAAGATCAGAAAGGACATCCAATAAAAATAGTCACAGGAAAAGAGAACTGTGCTATCTTTAGAATTGAAACTAGTGCAATTCAAAAATTATTAACATCTTTAGAAAAAGACAAACATTATAGTGAATTCATTATACTATCACCATTTACAAAAGACGGATTGGAGTTTTCCAGAATATTATTTTTGGATGGGGATTATGTTAAAAGAAATGAAAAATATCTACTGGGATTTGATTCACTTGCCACCATCACATACAACAGAGGAGTAATTACATTAATCGGAGATGAGATGTGGAGAGTTCAGCAAGTAGCTTCAAGAACTAGTGCAAAGATTGGTGAATCGGGATTAAACATATTGAATATGGATGCGCAAGAAGAGACTTCACGGATAATTATTGTCGTAGAAGATTCAGATAACAACATTACAAAAGCTATCAAAGCAATACATCAAGAAATTTCAAAAATTAATTTTATTTAATGTAAGAGTGGTGTTACGGGATTTCTCCTGTAAACACCATCATGGGTTTGTTCTTGGACCGTTATCTAGACTTAGTCCGGCGTTACCCAAAACACGCGATACTATAGGTTATAATTTCTAGTATTTAGACCTGATCTATATAGATTCGTTCACATACGCTCAGCTGCGTACCAAAAAATAATTCCAATACCCAACAACGCATACCATTTGAAATTTTTCTTATTCAGGAAAATATTGATTGAGCCTAAATTCTCATCTTTGTATGTGGTAAGACGAATTTTTCTCATCTCAAATGCCTGACCAACCAAGCCTATAACAAGACAAACGATTCCAACAAAGCCCAAAGTCCACTCCATACTTGAATTAGTGATTAATCTGATATGAAGTTTAAGATATCTGTAGATCAGTTCAAAAGATAATTCTTTAAATTAGCAGTGTCTTTTTGCTCTCCTATGAAAGAGATCGGTAAAATATGGATGAATGGAAAACTAATCCCATTCAAAGATGCCAAAGTTCACGTATTAACTCATGCCTTACATTATTCAACATCAATTTTTGAGGGGATTAGATGTTATGATACCCCAAATGGATCGGCAATTTTCAGATTACCAGAGCATGTTGATAGATTTTTCAAATCTGCAAAACTATATTCAATGAAAATGCGGTTCTCAAAAAAAGTAATTTCAGATGCAATTGTAAAAACTGTTCAAGCAGGAGGACTCAAAGAATCTTACATTAGACCATTAGCATATTACGGATACAGAACTATGGGATTAACTCCTACTACAAATAAAGTAGATGTTTCAATTTCATGTTGGGAATGGAAGATGGGGGAATCAAAAGCAGGTAAATTTTCAGGAGCAAAATGTAAAGTGTCAAGTTGGACAAAGATTGATTCAAGATCTCAACCTATGCAAGCAAAAGCTGCATCAAACTATGCAAATGCAGCTCTTGCAAGAATGGAAGCATTAGAAAATGGATACGACGAAGCAATCATGTTGAACTATCACGGTAAAGTTGCAGAAGGCAGTGCTGAAAATATTTTCATCATTAAAGATGACATTATTCAAACTCCTCCACTTTCAGCAGGGGGATTAGAAGGAATCACTAGAGACAGCATTATTCAAATAATTGAGGAAAATGGTGGATTTGTAATTGAGCGGAATCTAGAACGAGATGATCTGTATAATGCAGATGAGATTTTCATGACAGGTACTGCAGCTGAAGTGAAATCTGTCACTCAGATAGACAAAGTAAAGATTGGAAATGGAAAGATGGGAAATATTACCAAAGTATTGCAAAAATCATTTACAGACGTAGTCATGGGAAAAGATGAAAGATTCATGTCATGGTTGACATTTATCTAAATTCCATGAAGTTTTTTACCCACAAGAAGGATTAGAGGTTATGGATTCATGTGCTACTGGTGATACACAAGAGATATGCTGGTTTTGCAGAAAAGGTCGTCATGATGATTGTATGAGGGAGATTCCCACACAAGGAAAATCAGATGGCCCACATGATTGTACTTTTGATACAAAACTCATCCCATGCAAATGCCAACACTAAACAATTAATATCAAATACAGCTTTGTTTGAAAAGCTCTATGAATTACGACGAAGGGTTTTGGAATAAATATTCAGATGAGAATGAAGTAAGGTATAATGAAGAATTTTCTAAATTTGTTAGAGATTTAGCCACTTCTTTACGATGTACAAGTGTTCTAGAGATTGGTTGTGGCACAGGAATTGATTTAAGACTATTTCCAGATACATTTCAAATTCATGGCGTTGATCTAAATGATCATGCATTAGATATTGCAAAAGAAAAACTAGTAATAGCAAATTTTAAAAAAGGATCCATTACTGAATTGCCGTTTGAAGATGCTTCGGTGGATTTTGTGTTTACTCATGGATTAATGAATTATTTGGATGATGATACATTGAAAAAAGGAATTTCAGAAATGTTTAGAGTTGCTGAAAAATACATTATGAATTGTGAAAAATTTGAAGAAACTGAAAAACAGATTGATAAAACTCGGAAATTTCGTAATATGGAAAAAAGATGGTTAGACTATAAAGTAAAATTCATTAGTAATGTAGATATGCATGAAGACATAGAACCTGAAAAGCCCAGATTTACTCTGTTAAAAAAACTGTAATTTTTATTTAGATTTTGTTTTAGGCTTACTAGATAATATTTTTGGTAGAATTATAATAAAAGTTGTAGGGTTATTTGTGACACTAATTTCTCCTTGATGTTGCTCAACAATATTTTTGCAGCTTGCCAGACCTAGTCCAGTGCCCTTTTGTTTAGTAGTAAAGAAAGGCTCAAATACTTTGGACAGATCTTCATCTGGAATTCCATCTCCTGAATCAATAAATTTCAAAATTACCATATTATCTTTTTCAGAAATTTCAATGGTAATTTTTCCTCCTTGATTTAATTCCTGAATTGAATTAACAATTAGATTGATGAACACTGCATCAAGTTTTATGGCATCACAATTAACACAAATATCGTTTTGAGGAACCACTATTTTGATATCAGATGGAATATTTACCTTCTTCAAAGAATTTTTAATAGTATCGTATAATGAAACATTTTGTAAATTTAGTGGGGATAATCTAACATAACCTAAAACATCATCAACTTGATGGGAGATTCTATCAATACTCTTTTCGATTAAATCAATACGTTTTGTGATAATGGGATCAGATATTTTTGAATCCTGAGGACTTTGCTTAATCAAATCTACAGACATTTTCATTACAGATAATGGATTTCTCAAGTCATGTGCAAGTCTTCCAGATAATTCTCCAATTGCAGATAGTCGTTCAGATTTTAGTACTTGTTGGGTTTTTTCTTCTACAAGATTTTCAAGATTATCTCGCTGTTCAGTAAGTTCACTTGTTCTCATTTTAACTAGATGTGAGAGATTTTTGTTAATTGTAATCACAATTACTGCAACAACACCAAATATAGCTACAAGTGCAAAGAAGAAATTAGGGGAAATATCTTGATTAACCGTTTCAAAAGTTGAATTAATAAGAGAAATCAAAATAACTATGCATAGTATTGCCACTGTAAGTGGGATTCCGAATTTGGTTATTGTTTCAAATTGAATTTTTTCAGAAAAAATGTCATCTTTGTAATTATGTATAGATATGAATTTTGAACGATGATAAAATGCGAAAATGAAGAATATAAAACCATAAACAAAGATCAAATCTACAAGATGGCCATCATAGTATGTTCCATCTAATTCAGCAAATAGGAAATAGGTATCTGCAACATTAAACAAGATAAATCCAATTAAAATGAACAACCAGAAAAGATTGGATGATCTCTTGATAAGATACATGATGCCAACAATGGCCGGAATTAATTGTACTGATGATAATATAGGATATGCAAGTGCAATAGATGTAGGAAATAGATCTTCACCATGCATGTCATCATATGCTGCCAAAATAGAGGGGATCAGAAAGGAAAACGATAGAGCGATTGCAAAGAACCAAACATTTCTGTTAATTGATTTCAATGTAGGTTTTAGGTAAATGAGTAAAAATGTATTCAACTCATCCCAATACTCTCCAATACATCATGACACATGCAATGTTTGCCAATCCAAGATAGTTCTCAATCTTTCTTTCGTATCTAATTCTTGTTCTGTGGAATCCGCACTTGATCCATGCAAAGAATC
>JAJRWR010000024.1 GCA_024276695.1 archaeon | reverse complement strand
GATCCAAAAAATACCTGGATTGACAAAGATTCCTATGATATGTCTGCAAAGAAACTAGCTCAAATGTTTGTCGAAAACTTTAAGAAATTTGAAAATGTCACACCCGAAATAATCGAAGCTGGTCCTAAATATGCAATATAGGGATAATTATTCTTATCTCCTATAACTGATATCGACTATTCTTATTGTGATTGATTAACTGTATGTAGTCGTTTTGTTGTATATTTCTTAAATCTAATATTTTTTAAATATGTTTCATTCAATATTTTATTTCTAACTGGAATTTTGTCTCTTATTGATAATCCTGAAAAAATAATTTTGTTCAAGTTAAAGAATTTAACCTAGTGAATAATAGGATAATTATATATATTTACATTAGAGGATTTTGATCTAAAAGGTAAAACTGTTTTTCTTAGGGCGGATATGAATTGTCCAATTGATTCAGATACCATGAATATTTCTGGAACTAATCGAATTGAAGAAGAAATTGAAACCATAAATGCCTTATCTCAAACAAAGCTTGTGATTGCATCACATCAAGGTAGAGTGGGAAATAATGATTACACTGGAATGAGTAAACATGTTCGTATATTAGAACAAATGTTAAATAAAAAAATAAAGTATGTTGAGGATGTAATATGACAAGCAGTACAGAATGAAATAAGGAATTTACAGGACGGTGAAATTTTACTTTTAGACAATCTGCGAATATGCGCAGAAGAAAATTATGAATTTTCTTCAGAAAATGCAGCAAATACAATAATGGTAAAACGTCTTGCAAAATTATTTGATCTTTGTGTATTGGATTCATTTCCAAGTGCACACAGATCACACCCTTCAATTGTAGGATTTCCGTATGTTTTACCTGCATGTGCAGGGCGAATTGTATAACGAGAGATACGAAATTTGGAGGATATTATGACTGTTACAAAGGCTCCCTATGTAATAGTTATTGGAGGATCAAAGGTTTCTCATAATATTATCAACATACAAATTTTGATTATTGATAATAACCGTAATTTTGGAAATGTATTTGCAAAACTATTACAAATCAAAGGTTTTCTGTTACTGTTGAGACCACGTTCAAAGCAGGGCTACAATACATAAAACATAAACTATGTCATGTAGTTTTCGTCGATATTCCTTTGCAAGGATATGATGAAAAATAGATTTTAAATTTATTTAAAGAGAATGAGATATTCAGAAAATCAAATGTTTTTCTATTTTCTTCTATTGATCTTGACAATATTGAACTAAATGAATGGAAAAAATGTGGATTATATATATACTTAAAAAAACCAGTAAAACGTAATGTAATAACAAAAGAATTAGATAATATTCGTACAAAAATAAATTATTTTAATTCTCAAATTACAACTAATTATGTTGTAGACTAATGAACCTACTTCTGAACAACTAGAAAAATTATATCATTTACAAAAACAAATCCAAAAGCTTGAAGACATTCAACATACATCTGTTCAAGAATATTCATTACCCAAAAAAATGAAAGATGCTCCCAAAGAATCTTCCATTACAACTAAATATGCTATGGATTATTCCATCTTAAAAAATATAAGTTCTAATCTTCAATTTACGTTTGATCCTATTGAACAGTATGTAATAAAGCCCCATATTGAAACTAATGCAAAAGACAAAGCAAATCCTAAAAAAGAGAAGAGAAAAATATAATTAGAAATTTCCATATTGAAAAATGAAATCTATCATTTAATGATGTGAAATCTTAAGACTTACAATCTATCCAAACATCATCAGTTGATAAAAAATACAAACTAAAGAAAAAATAATATTAATTTAATTTCTTCATGCGTAAATGATTTAAATATTACAAAACAAGTTTTGATTAATGACGTTCTTGACAACCATATTTTCTATTATCTTATCCTCTTTCTTTATCCTAACTCTCTTTTTGTTGTCCATAGATAATACATCATCTTTTGCATTTAGACTTGGAGATGCAGATCCATTGGTTAATAATATCTGGTTAGAGCCAGAAAATCCTGAACCAGGAGATGTGATAAGTATACATTCTTCAATTTATAATCAAGGCACCCAATCAACAAAAGAAGTTACTGATGTGGTTACCATTGGTTATTTTATTGATGGTAACCTAGTTAAAATATCTTCATTAACTGATGTTCGTCCAGGAGTAGAAAATGGTATTGAAATTTCAACAGGTCCAATCTGGATGGCAACTAGTGGTGTACACACAATTACTGTAATCCTAAACTATCATGACACCCTATCTCATTTAACTGATAACTTTGAAAATAACATAATGCAAAAAAAATATTATATCGGAAACGAACAAAATTCTTTACAATCATTAATTTCCTTTGATTTGTTTCAAGAGATGATTCCTAATACCCCAAATCAAACGGTTAAAATAATTGGAAAAATCATCTTACCAGAAAATTATTCAAAACATAATAAACCTCGAGTTACGCTTGAATTCACTAGTGAAAAAAATAGTATTTATAAATTCTCCGCTAAAATTAATCAGGCAACAAATTCCTTTTATTGGAGAGAGACAATACCAGTATCTAATACAATAATTCCAGTCACTGTATCTTTCTCTGATAGTAGATATAATAATTCTCCTTTTTATCAACAGACACAAAATCTATATCCAGTAAGTTTAGATCAAAATGAATCTCTATTTGTTTTAAAATCATTTGATTCAATGGATTCTGATAATTTCAAAAATCAAAAATATACTATGATAATTTATGATGAATCATATCAATTGATAACAAAGTATGACTCTAACCAGATCTCAGATTACCCAATAAAAGAAATTGAAACTATTCAGTTATCTGCATCTCCATTTGATAAAGATGTATATGCCGTAGAACCTAATCCTGTACTTAGTACTAGTACAGATGGTAATTTCTTATATTTTATTTTGCCTGGGGATAAAACATATACTTTTGAAATTTATTCTGAAAAAAAATTGGAATATTCTGCCTCAAAATTTCTTGAACAAAACAAAATTTTAAATGATGTCATAGGAAAGAAAAGCATAGATAACGTGAATCTAAAACAAGATGAATCTGCTTTATCTTTCAGGTTATCTGATCCCACTAATCTCCATGCCTCCAGAAATTCTGAATTTGTAATTGTTATCTGGCAAGATTCTTACGATAATTTATTCAAAAAAATTTCTAAATCTATTAATAATGATTTAATCTTGACTACTGATGAAACTTTACTAACTATTTTACCTGCTAATCACAAATACATTGTAGAAGTATATCTAAATGGCACGTTCCTTGATGCGTTTGAAACTTTTCTTAAAAGTAAAGATATGATCACTAAACAAATTTCTATTCCTGAACCTGCTCATGCTAAATTTGAGGTATTAGACTATTGAATAATTCTTTAAATCACGTATTAGTGGAAAACTTGAATTGTTTTACTCTAAACAAATTTGGATTTGTTAATTGGGCTAAAATAATTTCAACCATTCATGTTAGTAAATTCCATATGGCAAAAATAACTTTTTTTGATGACAGTGTAATTTTGTCTGATGAATTCCAAACTGAATCTAGAAAAAGTAAAGTTATTTCAATAATACCAAAGAGGCCATAATTTATGAAAACATCATCTCTTTTGATTATTATTTACATATTTTTCATATTTACTGGATTTGGATTAGTAGAAGCTGCAGTAACTGCTAGCGAGAACTTTTGTGAAGCATTCCCAACATTTCCTGAATGTACCGGATGGCGTGTAGATCCAATTGATGATAATTTCTGGTTCTGTGCATATGTTGATTTACCAACAATGTGTAAAAATCCTCCTGATCCTCAAAAACAAATACCGATATTAGATGCAGATTACTGTTGTAGATTATTTGACGATAATTTAGTTTCTCCACGTGATATTTCTATGCTATATTATGATCCATTATTCTTACAAACGATGAACAAAGGATTGACATTAGATGAATCATATCCTGTTGATGAATTGGTGATATGGACAGATAAAGATCATTATAATTTTGGAGATAGAATAAATGTTTACGGCAAGTTTGATTTTAGTGATCAGATTATTAAAAAATCTAATTCATTTGTGAATGTGGTATTTAATGGTGAGATTGTAATTCGTGATTTACCCGTACAAAACAATGGTTGGTTTGCAGGTTTTTTTATACTAGATAATCCCAGATATCATACAACTGGATTAAATGCAGTACGTGTTTCTTATATTCATATTCCTACCTTAGAACATTCTTATCGTCTAAATACTGCCACATATCAATTTACTACAGGCAATATCCCAGAACCTAACAAACCATTTTCAATTTGGTCGAATACCGATAAATCTTCAATAAATGGAAGTATTGATTATGGTACTAACCCTGAAATCCCAATATCTTCTAATCTCAAACAGAATTTGATTTCTAGAATAACAAATCCTGACGGTATTGTATTTCCTCTCCCTACAAATTCTATGGAAAATCTAGAAGTATATATGAATAGAATATCTGATTTACGTAATGGAAATTATACTATATCCATGACTGTTGGAAATTTCACTACCAATAACACATTTGAATATGAAAAATTACCCTCTAATTCTAAAGCTAATTGATTGATTTCCAATCATTCTGATCTAATTTCCTGTCTAATCAGTAAATATTTTTGGTAAGAACACGTACAGAAAACAAAATTTATAATTTAGGTTCAAAGACCGCAAAATATCATTCAAAATAATTACTTGTCATTTTATTGTTGGATGTATAAATCACTAACCAATAAACAAAAAGTTTGTCCTAATCTTTTTGAAATATCTCAAAATCATCTCTCCACCTATTCATTATTCTGAAAATCTTTTAATTCTTAGTGATTTGATTTATTTCATGTCTATCAGACCCGTATTGCTAGTTTTATTTGTAATTATATTTTTTATAGTGTCTTTAACCATATCTTATGAAGGTTTTCAAATAAATCCTAATCCACGTATGCAGCATACATCAATTACAGATACTCTATCGACATGCAAACAGATGGATCTTATTTTAGTCTAAATCCATGTCTTATGAAAATGTAATTCGACTGTTAAATAATAATGAGATAAATTCATACTTCAACTCTAAAGAAATTGATGTTGTTGAATAGTGTTTACAAGAAAAATTACTGCATTAGGCTTTTATTTAATCCGACAAAAAATAGGCTTCATTCAAGGACTTGAAGATCACGAGGCAAAAGGAAAAGCTGAAGTCCTCAGAATCGACAAAAACAGTTACTTAAGATTAAATGCATTTGAAATTGGCTATGATTCTAAACTTGGGCAAAATTTTACAATCCCTAAATTTCATATTTATTTAACTCAAAGTGATGTTTTATCACCTGAAATTTATTTGGATAAACTACAAACAAAACTTGGCAGTAAAAATTATCGATTGCCTCACAGATTACAGATACAAAGTATACAGAAGATGTAAGATCACTATTCAAAAAGAGTCAAGAGGTTGTAGGAAAAAAACCCAAAGTGTTACTATCTGATGGGGCTAGAAACTTTCAGCAAGCCCACAAGAAAGAATGGTATTCAAGGTATAAGGAAGAGCAGACTAATATTAGACATATTCATTTCAAGAATGATCGTAACACAAATAAAATGGAGCATCTAAATGGTGAGATTAGAGACCGTGAGAAAGTAATGCGTTCCCTCAAAAGAAACGATTCACCAATTATCAAGGATATACAGATTCATCATAATTACATTCGTTCACACATGTCATTAGATGGAATGACACCAAGTGAGAAAGCAGGAATTAAAATCGAGGATTTGAATAAATGGTTGACTATCATACAGAGCGTATCAATCAAAAAAGCTAAATATTAGTTATGATCTCCATTTATCAACTTGTTAGATGCATATTTTGAGAAACTTGATTACATGAAATCTATCAGTGAACAAGCAAAACAAATGGATTGAAAGAAGCCAACTTTATGCCTGATTATCTACAAGTAACATTAAAAAATAAAAAAATTAGAATTTGGTTAAAGTCTGGTAAAATTGAATAGTCTTAGTATTATTGCTTAGAGTATGCTAAAATTTGTTCAGCTTCATTACGATTTATGATTCCTTTTTAAATTAGAATGTTGATTATCCCTTCACTCAGTTTCAATGGATCTATATCTCCGAATTTTATTCCTAACTTGGTTCACTTCCATTCGATCCAATTACAGAATATCATGATGTAAAACAATTACCGTATTTAGAAATACTTTAAAGTCCTAGTACGGTACTTTATGTCTCGACACTTTACACTATATGATCCTAAGCTAAATCCTCGTTAACTTGACAGAGCCTTTTCTACAAGATTTGAAAAATATTCTATAATATCATTTACTAATAATACATATTCAGGATTTGAGGGGCTGGCGGTGTTTGTCCTGCAACAGAACAGATTCAACTTGCGTAACCTGATATCTGCATTTAGCTTACTTCTCTTGCCTGTGTTATCATACCCGCGTCTGACGTTATCATCATTTAGAAGATCTTTTATTGCATGTTTTTTCTTTTTAGGTATTATTTTTCTCTATAATACAAAATTTCATTTGCATAAAAGTAGGTCTCGAGTTCTGGAGTATACGGGCCCAAAGGGCTTCGATCCCTTGACCATCGGATTAGAAGTCCGGCACTCTATCCATGCTGAGCTATGGGCCCAAAAACCTAGCAATTAATTACCATTTTAAGGGTTTACAGCCACTTTTTCTGGTAATTTTCTCTTTCCATCTTGAAGAGAAATTGTTGTGCATATCCTGCAAATGGACCAAAATGATTTACAATTTTTTCATGAAGCATTTCATATTGTTTTTCTGTAATGGTTTTTGTTTCAAGATGAAATTTATCTGAATAATACTTTTCTAAAATTCTAATCATCCATCTGTCTAATGGAAAAGATTCCAATTTGTTTAATGAAAACAACAAAATACAATCAGATACTTTATTTCCTACTCCTGGAATTTGACAAATTTCTTTTTTAGCCTCATGATAACTACATCTTTTCAAGTATTCAAAATCAATCTGCTCTTTCACAGTAATCTTTGCCGCTTCTTTGATAAACCTAGCACGATATCCAACTCCGCAACTCTTAATTTCATCTATTGATGCATTTGCTAGTCTCTCTGGTTTGGGGAACAAAAAAAATTCCTGATTTTCAAATTTCACTTTAACACCAAACTTTTTTGATATATCTTCTAAACTATTTTTGATTTTTTGAATATTAGAGTTTGATGATACGATAAACGAAATCAAACATTGAAAGGGATCTTGCTCTAATATTCTCAACCCTAGATATTGTTTAACAGCTTTCTTTGTAACCTTATCTTTTGAAATTGATTTGATTATTTTTGCAATGTTATCTTTTTTTCGAAAAAAGTCTGCCTTTACATTTTGATATGATTTAATATTTCCCGAATCAGTTATTTTTAGAATATCTTGACCGTTGACTCCATACCAATTTTTTCCATTTTTTCTCCAAAGAAATACTTGGCCACTATTTATTGAATTTTCTACATTTATGATACAATTATTTTGCATATTAGATGGTTATTTCATCATTAACTGCTGGAGAAACTGTTTCTAAACCAAATTGCTCATGAATTTCTTTGGCAAACGTCTCACACGATTCAGCGTCCCCATGAACGGTACACACTTTTGGATTCCCCTTAATCTGCTTTATCATATTAAACAACTCTTTTCTATCTGCGTGCCCAGAAAACTGAAATTGTTTCACTTCAGCTGTAACGGTAAGATCTTTTCCTCTAGTTGATACCATTCCTGTATGTAGTAATTTTCCCCCCGGTGTACCTTCACCTTGATAGGAAACTAGGGCTATGCCGTTTTTACTGTCAAAAGATAATTGCTGCAAATAATATACTGCATTACCTCCTACTAACATTCCGGCTGGTGATATTACAACACAAGGTTCACCCATTGCCCGTTTTCTTTCGGCATGTTCTCTTACCGCAGTTGCACTTTTAATTGCCTCAGAAAATACTTTTGGATCTCTTAGGTATTCTGGATGTTTGAACATTATTTCATTTACTTTCAATGCCATCCCATCCATGATAATTTTATGTTTGAAATTTGAACTTCTTAAAATGCAAGCAATCTCTTGAGAACGTTCAACTGAAAATGATGGAATGAATAATATTCCTTTTCTGTCCATTACTTCATTTGCAAATTCTATTAATTCAGTTTCTGATTCTTTTCTTGGCTTTTGTTCAGTTTTTGCATACGTACTCTCAGTAATTAACAAATCAATTTCACCAATATCTAAATCCATTTCTCGAAGCATTCTTGATCCATTTGTTTTGATATCGCCTGTATAGAAAAGACGTTTTTTCTCTGATTCTACTAATACTGTGCTTCCACCAATCACATGTCCCGATTCTCTTAGTTCAAAAGTAGCACTTCCTTTAGTAATTTTTTGTTTAAACCCAATTTCTTTTGCATTTTTCATCATGTTATTAACTTCTGGAAGGTTAAATGGATGTGAATTTTTTTCAATTTTTAGCATATCCTCAATCAATAGTTTTGAAAGATCAAATGTTGGAGGCGTAGCATAAACATCCGTATTTCCACTTACAAAAAGAGATGGAACGTTTCCAGAATGATCTAAATGAGCATGAGTGATGATTATGGCATCCAAATCCTTTGGTTTTACGTGAAGTGGATATTGTGGAGGTGAACCTCTTCTTCCAAACATTACCCCATAATCCAGCAATAATTTTGTCCCATTACAATTAACCAAAAATCCTGATCTGCCTACTTCGCTTGCAGCGCCTAAAACTTTAACATCCAAGAATTAAAATGAATTTTTATCTACGTTAAAACCTTCTTAGGATTGATCCGATCATTGCACCTGTCATGGAATCTTCAAAAGCTTTAATTAGTGCAAGCTAAGATTCGATCCTTATGGGAAGAAGTTTCGCAGATTGGTTAGCACAGCAAGACCAAGCCGTAGTCGCTAAGACACGTGCTGGTGATGAAGCAAACAAACCACTCTTGAATCAACTCAACTGGATTTGGGTAAACAATCTTATGAATAAGAAAGCAGACCTTAATCCTTCTTCAGCAGAACTACTTGACTGGGTAACCTCTGGTCAAATAGATGCAATGAGAAAATAAACGTGCACATCACGTTATCTTTTTGTTTTTTAAATTTCTCAATCTAGATTCTGTAAATTTTTTTGAGTCGATCATTTTCATAACAGGGTTATGAATTTCAATCATGGTTTAAATAGTCACCAATCAATCTTAATTTTGTAATGCCAATAGCAATACTTCCAGACATTGATGAACAAAGATGTATCGGATGTGCACTATGTGTAGAAATCTGTACAACTCTTGGTCCTGATGTCCTTAGAGTAAAACCTGTTGAAGGCTGGAAGAGAGGTAAAGCATTTGTCTTCTACCCAGAAAGATGTATTTCTGATGGTGCATGCATAGGTGTATGTCCAACAAAATCAATCTTTTGGATGAGACCAATGAATTACACAGCTGGACAACCAGTACCTCTTCACAAAAACGGTATCTTCATTAAAGGTTGGGCAGAAGACGCCGCTCTATAAGCAGCATCTTTTAGCACATTCTTTTTTCTTATTTTTAATTATACAAAAGATTTTTTCTTGATCCCTTTTGGCAAACTCTTTACAAAATGTTTTAGGAATTTGTCTTCTTTATCATAATGAATTTCAGAAAATCTATTGTTTGCAAAAAAATCATTCCATGTTTTCTCAAATACAGGAAATTCATTTGGTTCAAAGTCAATTCTAGAAGTTTCATGATGTGCTGCTGGAAAAAGATCTGAAATCTCAATTGGTATTAATCCTAAAAGAGGGTTATATTGGCAAACTTGAAACGATTCAAAATCTTTGATTTTCTTTTCTAGTCCAATATATTGATGAGATAGATAACCTGGTTTCGTACTGGATTCTTTGGTAATGATTAATTTCTTTTTCTTTGATTTGAATTTTCTAACCATTTCGTGGAATGACTGAACTTCTGGCCTGTATTGATCCTCTTTACTATACAAGAAAATTGCCTTTTCTTTGAATTTTAGAGTACCTAAACCCAAAAACTCATAATTTTCTGTCATGACTTCAATCATTTCGAATAGTTTGGGGTGGGCCCTTGCCTTTTTAATTACGTATTCCCATAATCTCCCTTCATGAATTGCCTGTTTTACTTTGTCAACTTCAAGCTTGATTGCATACAAGTTATGGATTGCTAATTGGTTGATTTTTTCAGTTGCCTCTAATTGGCGAAATTCATCAGGAGTATATTTTGAACATATTTCACAATTGCATGGAAATGTCACAATATCTGATAAATATCGTGTTCCGTCATCTGTGATGTATCTTAGCTGTTTGGCATAAAGCATGTATGATGCCGAATCAAACGTATCGCATCCTAGGGCTATTGCAAATGGTATTGTTAGAGGGTGTCCTGCGCCAAAAAGATGTAGTGGAATTGAATGTGGCATCTGTTTTTTTGCAGCCACTATCATCTGAGCTAATAATCTGTATTCATATGACTCCATAAATTCAACTGGACTTCCCAAAGCAAGCATTTGAAAACCCATGTCAACTAAACTCTTTGTAGATTTACCAACCAGATCAAAATGCTCTCCTCCTTGAATTGGACCAATCCAAATTTGTCCATTATCCAATCTATCCTCAAGTGTTTGCTTTGAAACTTTTAGAGTATGTTTCACATATGCTTCTGCTTTTTTGATTGGCATTCCATATCCTGTTGGCTTGTCAAGTGGAATTGCAAAATCAGTTAAGATCCCTTTTTCAAAATTTGCCATATCTGGTGGTAATACGTCCACATCTCCATATTCAAGAACTTGATAACCTCCAGAATCTGTCATAATTCCACCATCAAAATCAATTATCTTGTGAATTCCTTTTTTCACTGCATCATCACCATAATTGTTTTTTGTAATGTAGGCATTTGTAATTACTAAATCAAAACCAATCTCTCGAATTTTTTTAGATGGAATTGTTTGTTTGACTGGGTGAATTACTGGAACATATGTGGGAGTCTCAATTTTCCCATGATTTGTATAAAGAGTTCCAATTCTTCCAGCTAGATCTGTTTTAGAAATTTCAAACAAGTAATTACATAAATTCAAAGGCGTTATTTAATCAATCAACAAAAAATTTTCCTAAATCGTTATTTTTTTGACCAATTCAAGCCAATCAATTTGTTCATTTCCATCATTCTGAATAATAACTTGCATTACCTGTTTTACCACTTCTGAAATGGCCTTTTCAGTGACGTTTATCTGAAATACTTTTTCTTGAAATTTGTTAATTGCATCATTAGTAATAATCCCTAAAATCTCACTGCCTGCATTTTCCTTACTTTTTTTATCAGAGTATTCTCTATCCTTGTAAACTGAAATTAAATCATAAGGACTTCTTCTTAATACAATCATGATTTTAATCTGATTTTTTCTTAAAACATAGGGTGCCAAATGTCCTACAATAATATTTTTTTCAGAAATCTTCTGTTTCAGCATTTTCTCTAATTCTTTAACATCAATGTCATTTGTATCGCCATTTTTTTCAAAGAGTCCTAAATCTTTTGCAATGGTGTTGATATCTATTATGGATAATTTCATTATCTCAGCAATTTCTTGTGTGATTGTATGTTTTCCAACTCCTGGATTCCCCGTGATTACAATTGACATGCTTTGAAACCCTGATTCATAGATTAAACAATTTCTGCAATACTAATAAGTAGAATTGAGTTTCTCACAATATTGCAAATTGGTTTACTGGGAAAGGCAAATGTAGGAAAATCTACCTTCTTTTCAGCAGCAACTGAAACTCCTGTGCCATCCGGAAATTTTCCCTTTACGACAATTGAACCAAATATTGGAGTAACATATGTAAAAGCAGATTGTGCATGCAAACATTTTGAAATTAAACACGACAATGAATTATGTGTAAATGGAACTAGATTTATTCCAGTAAAACTTGTTGATGTTGCAGGATTAGTTCCTGGTGCACATGAAGGCAAAGGATTGGGAAATCAGTTCCTTGATGATGCAAGACAGGCTGAAGTTTTAATTCATGTTGTTGACATTGCAGGAACCACTGATATTCAAGGACAACCTGTTCCAGCTGGAACGCATGACCCATTAGAGGACGTTGCTTTTGTCGAAGATGAATTTGATCAATGGTTTGCAGATATTTTGAAGAGAGAATGGGATAAAATAACTCGTGAAATAGATCAAAAACGAGCAAAACTCACTGATGGCATTGCAAAAAGATTTTCAGGATTGGGAATTAAAGATTTCCAAGTACAAGAGATTCTTCAAAAGTTGGGATTCATGGCTAAAAATCCAAAAGAATGGGAAGACAATGACATTGAAACTTTTGTCAAAGAATTAAGAAAAAACACAAAACCAATGATTATCGCAGCAAACAAAGCAGATCTTTGTCAAGATCTTGAAATAATTAAAAAAATCTCTGATAATGTTATTCCTTGCAGTGCTGAGACAGAACTACTTTTACGAAAGGCATCAAAAGCTGGAATTGTAAATTATTCTTCTGGTGATGAAGGTTTTACAACTGTTGAAGGAAAAGAAATCCCTCCACCACAACAAAAAGCACTTGATCTAGTAAAATCAGTTTTTTCAAAAATTCCATCTACTGGCATTCAAAAAATACTAAACACTGCAGTTTTTGATTCACTAAAATTTATCGTGGTTTATCCTGTTGAGGATGAGACAAAGCTTACCAACAAGGATGGTGTTATACTGCCTGACACAAAATTGGTTCCTCAAGATTCAACTGCAAAAGATTTGGCAGGTTTAATTCATGCAGATATTGCAAAGGGGTTCTTACATGCAATAGATTGTAAGACAAAACAAAGGATTAGCGGTGATCAAAAACTAAAAAATGGAGATGTCATCAAAATCGTTTCAACGTTAAGTCGTGGATAGTATGTTGGGTCTTGGAATTGAAAGCACAGCTCATACATTCTCTTGTGCTATAATTGAGAAAACTGGCAAGAAAGGAAAAATTCTATCAGATGTCAGAAAAATTTACCGTCCTGATGAGGGAGAAGGAATTCATCCTCGCGAGGCATCTCGTCATCATATTGAAAACAGTTCACTAGTTTTGTCTGATTGCCTTGGAGAAGCAAATGTTTCAATCAAAGATTTAGACATTGTTTCATATGCTGCAGGTCCTGGATTGGGTCCGTGTTTGCGTGTGGGTGCAGTAGTTGCACGTTCTTTATCATCTTTTTACAAAATTCCAATATATCCTGTCAATCATGCAATTGGACATATTGAATTGGGAAAATTATTGACCGGCGCAACAAATCCTCTAGTGCTCTTGGTTTCAGGAGGACATACTATGCTTTTGGCATTTCTAAATAAACAATGGAGAGTATTTGGTGAAACTTTGGATATCACTCTAGGTCAACTACTTGATCAATTTGGACGATCAATTGGATTTGCGTCTCCATGTGGAAAAAATATTGAAGAGTTGGCAAATACTTCTTCAAACTATGTCGCTTTACCTTATTCTGTAAAAGGAAATGATGTATCTTTTTCTGGGTTACTATCCGCAACTAAATCTGTTGCATCAAAAAGTAAAGTAGATGCCTGTTATTCCCTTCAAGAAACTGCCTTTGCAATGATCAGCGAAGCAGTCGAACGTGCATTGTCGTTTACGAGAAAAAAAGAATTGATGATAGTAGGAGGAGTCGCAGCAAACAAACGATTATCTGAAATGCTAAAGGATGTTTGCAAAAGACACGGTTGTAAATTTTCTATAGTACCATTACAATATGCAGGAGATTGTGGAAGTCAAATATGTTGGACTGGTCTCCTAGAATCTCAAGTTAAACAAGGTGTTACATTAAAAGATACATTTGTTACTCAATCTTGGAGATTAGATTCTGTTAAAGTACATTATTGATTTTTGTTTTCATCAATTGTCTGTTCAATAGTTTTAACCCAACTTTTAGTATTGAAAACTCCGAACTTGAAAGTTTGTTCCCCATCATCTGTTTTTGCTGTGAAACATACTTTTTTCATTAGCAATCCTTCTTTCCATGTTTTTGTTACCTTGTCTAATGAAATATCTAATACAGTATCTCCAAAATGCTTTGAAAAATCCATTATTCTTGCATTTGTTTTATCAAATGCTAATCTCTTATTTGTTAATGTCAAAATGCCTGCTCCTAATTTGTCCTCACTACAATCTTCTTGTTTGATTCTTTTTTCCCCCTTGTCCATGATTAATTTTTATTGAATTCTTCTGGATATAATGTTAATGAAATTAGTCAAAAAAGGAGCTGAAGCGGATCTATATCAAACTAATTGGAAAAATTCTAAAGCAATATTAAAAATCAGAAAAGTCAAAAAATATAGAAATCCTTTACTGGATTCAAAAATTCGTAAACAGAGAACAATTAAAGAATCTCAAATGCTGTCTCTTGTAAAATCATATGGAATTCCTGCTCCACTTGTTTACTTTGTAAATTTAAAAAAAACATCTATTACAATGCAAGAAATTCCTGGAACTCCTGTTCATGACTTGCCTGAATCAAAAATTATTGAATTATCAAAAGATATTGGAAAATTAGTGGGTACATTACATAAGAATGGAATAATGCATGGTGATTTGACAACTTCAAATTTTATTTTATTCCAAAAAACTGTGTTTGTAATTGATTTTGGATTGTCTCAGATCTCGATAAAGCCAGAAGATCACGCTGTTGATTTGAGATTGATAAAAGAGATTCTTAACAGTGCCTATGCTAAAATAATGCTATCTTCTTGGAAAAATTTCCAAAGTGGGTACAAATCAATTGTTGGCCATGCCTACTATGCCAAAATTACTAAACTAGTCTCAGATATAGAAAGTCGTGGTAGATATGCACAAATCGTTTGATCTATTTTTTGTATCCTCAAATAATCACAAATATCACGAAGCTAAGAAAATTTTAGATTCTTTCGGAATAAACCTTGGTTTTTTAAAATCCAATTTGGAAGAAATCCAATCAAACTCGCTTCATGATATAGCGATGGCAAAAGCAAGAGATGCTTTTTCCAAATTCAAAAAACCTATCATAATTGAAGATGATGGCCTGTTCATTGATTCTGTTGGAGGTTTTCCAGGTCCATATTCGTCGTATGTTTTCAAAACCATTGGAAATAAAGGAATTCTCAATCTGTTAAAAAATAATCGGAAGGCAAAATTTGTTTCTATCATAACTTATTGTGACAAAACTCTTCTGGAATATTTTGACGGAAAATTATGTGGAAAAATATCAAAAACTCCAAAATGAAAAGGTTGGGGATATGATCCTATTTTCATTCCAAATAATTTTAAAAAAACATTTGCTGAATTAAATAATAAAAATGAATTATCACACAGATTCAAAGCATTAAAAAAATTTTCTAAATGGTATTTGCATAAGTAGGAATAAAACGATCAATATATCGTTCGTTATTTTGTAATATTGAAATTCTTGAAACAATACTCTCATCCATTATTGAAAATATTTTACTTCGCTTTGCAATTTCTTCACTAAACCTTTTTACTTCTTCCATTTCCAACATGTTTGCATATTCTAATCTATTTGTTGAGCGTCCAATATGCATGTATGACTTGATTTCAATAAAGTGTGGACTTGCTTTTCTAAACATTTTTGCAAAAGCTGGAATTGATTCTTTTTGATCATTATGATCCCTGATCAATGTAATTCTTAATACTGTTCTTGTTTTCAAATCTTTTAACATGTCAAGTGTTCTATTCCATCTTTCCCACGAGTCATCATATCTTGGCTTGTTTATTTTCATAAATGATTCATAATCTGCAGCATTTGTTGAAAGATACAATTGTGTTGGTAATGCATCTTCATCTTGTAATTTTTGGATCATATCTGGTTCTTGCCCATTAGTTACAAGAAAAATTGATTTTGTTGCTTCAAATGTTTTTAGATATTTAATTAATTCTGGAAGTTTAGGATACATTGTAGGTTCTCCAGAAAGTGAAATTGCATAATGAGCAGGCAATAAAGATTCATCTAATCTTTGTTTATCATTTCTTGAATCACCATAAAATCCATTGATCAATTTTTTTCGTTCAGCCATCAATTTTATTAAAATCTGTTCTGGTTCTGCAATTTGTTCTGACTTCATTTGCATTGAATCATAAAATTCCATTGGTCTCCAACAATACACACATCGATTTTCACAATACATTCCAGCAGGAGAAAATTCCATACATCTATGAGTTGAAATTCCATAAAACTTGTGTTTATAACAACTACCTTCATGTTTGAATGATTTTTTTGTCCAATGACATAGTCCTACCGTTGAGTGATCCGCTACACCATACTTTGCTTTTTTTAGTTGTGCAGTAATTACCGGTTTTATCTGAAGTAATTGCTCCTCATCCTCAACAGTTTCTCCAGAACAACTCATGAGTTCAGATCGTGTTTTGGTTTACTTAAATTGATCGAGTTTTTTGTCCAACATGCAAACTTTTCTCAAAACTATTGAGATTTTCAGTCGATTCTAGAGTGAGGTTTAATAACTGGATCCTCGACGTATTTTTAGGCTTGAAAAAAATACACTCTTTATCATTCCTATTGTTACTTATAACCACATTAACTAGCATGCCAGTAAATTCAGTTTTTGCTGCTGATGACTTAGATAATGACGGTGTTGATGATTCTATTGATGCATGTCCTAATTTACAAGAAGATTATGAAGGAACAATTGATGGATGTCCATCAAATTTTGTTCCGTGGTATGATGAAGACTATGATGGAATAGAAGATCATATTGATCAATGCCCTAATCTTAAAGAAACTTATAACAGATTCCAAGATGCTGACGGTTGTCCTGACACCCTCTCAGGAAGTGGAAGTGGAGGAGCAGCAGATTCTGACGGTGATAGTATTATTGACTTGATAGATAATTGTCCAAATCAACCAGAAACTTTCAATGGTATTGATGACATAGACGGTTGCCCAGATTCTTATGGTGCAGGTGATAGAGACTTGGATGGAGTTCCAGACTTTGCTGATCAATGTCCACTAAGTGCTGAAACTTACAATAAATTCCAAGATGAAGACGGTTGCCCTGATTCTGTAAATGATTCTAGTTTTATTGATTCTGACAATGATGGCATTCAAGACAAAATTGATTTGTGTGTTGATGAACCCGAAACATACAATGGTTACAGGGATACAGACGGTTGCCCTGATATCTCATTAGATACTTCCTTTGATGATAAAGATGGTGATGGAATAGCTGATCAATTTGATATTTGTCCAAATCAACCAGAAACTTTCAATAGATTCGCAGATTATGACGGTTGCCCTGATTCACTTCCGTCGTTTGCTGCTACATTAAACGATGCAGATGGTGATAGAATTATGGATGAGGATGATGCTTGTCCATTAGATCCAGAAAGATACAACAGATTCCAAGATGAAGATGGTTGTCCAGACATACCTCCTTATTCAAGTGACATTGATTCTGACCTTGATGGAATTCCTAACAGTACTGATCAATGCCCTGAAGTAAAAGAAACTTACAACAGATTCCAAGATGCTGATGGTTGTCCTGACTTTGTAGGATTTGATAAAGGAGTTCCAGATACTGATGGTGACGGAATTAATGATTATGCTGATTTATGTCCAAATCAACCAGAAACTTTCAATGGTGTATTTGATAGAGACGGTTGTCCTGATTCTTATGGTGCAGGTGATAGAGACTTGGATGGAATTCCAGATGCTTTAGATGATTGTCCTACTTCAAAAGAAACTTACAATGGTATTGCAGATTATGACGGTTGCCCAGACAGCGTATCTGGATTTTCCGGATCAGATTATGACGGTGATGGCATTGCTGATTTGAATGACAATTGCCCTCTTGTAGCTGAAACCGTAAATGGTTACCTTGATCAAGACGGTTGCCCAGATGTTGCAGTATTGGATTCTGACGGTGATGGCATTAGAGACTCTTTAGATCAATGTCCTTCTACTTCAGAAACCTGGAATCGTTATCAAGATACAGACGGTTGCCCTGATAATCCAACTGGTGCTGATTCTGATTATGACGGCATTTTAGATTCAATAGATGAATGTCCACTTGATAGAGAAAGATATAATGGCTTCCAAGATACAGACGGTTGCCCTGATTATCCTGACTTTATTACTAGTTTGGATACAGACTTTGATGGAATAGTTGATGATTTAGATGAATGTCCACTAGTTCCTGAAACTTATAACAAATTCCAAGACTTGGACGGTTGCCCTGACAATGTAGCAGATAACAAAGATACTCCAGATTCTGACAATGATGGAATTAATGATTATAATGATCATTGTCCAAATCAACCAGAAACATATAATGGCATTTTAGACTTGGACGGTTGCCCTGATAATTATATCTCAAAGAACGATAGAGATCAAGATGGCATCCCAGATGCAATTGATGCATGTCCAACTGCTAAAGAAACTTACAACAGATTCCAAGATGATGACGGTTGCCCTGATTCAGTATCCGAGTCATTTGTAGTTGATTCTGACAATGATGGCATCAATGATGTTTATGATGATTGTCCTCTAATTGCTGAAAATTATAATGGCTTCCAAGATGAAGACGGTTGCCCTGATAATGATAACACACAACCTGATTCAGATGGTGATGGAGTTCCAGATGTAATGGATATGTGTCCAGAACAAAATGAAGTTTGGAACAAATATGTTGATTATGATGGCTGTCCTGATATATTGCCAACTGCAAATATCAGAGTTGATAGTGATGAAGATGGCATCCCAGATGCAATTGATGCATGTCCAAATCTTAAAGAATCTTGGAACAAGTACAATGATCAAGACGGTTGTCCAGACATTGCACCAGAACAATCAAGATACAAACATGACGCTGATTTAGATAACATTATCAATGAAAATGACATGTGTCCTCTAGAACCTGAGGATTATGACGGTGATAGAGATACCGATGGATGTCCTGACCTTTAGGAGTATCTAAGAATGAAAAAACAATATCTTTTAGGATTTTTACTTTTACTTACATCTACAATTGGTATGATGCCAAGTAGTGTTTTTGCTAATGAAAATATTGATAATGACGGTGATGGAGTTCCAAATAATCTAGATCAATGTCCAAATCTTCTAGAAGACTACGATCCCCAATATGGTAACAATATTGACGGTTGTCCTGCAGACTTTGTACCTTGGTATGATGCAGATTATGACGGTGTTGAGGATCATCTTGATGGTTGCCCTACAGTAAAAGAAACTTACAATCGATTCCAAGATGAAGACGGCTGTCCAGATTTATCCCCTGATGATGCAAAAGGCATTTTTGATACAGACGGTGACGGTTATCCTGATTTTATGGATTTATGTCCAACTCAACCAGAAACTTTCAATGGAATTGATGACACAGACGGCTGTCCCGATGATGCTTTATCATTAAGAGACTCTGACCAAGATGGCATTTCTGATACTTTGGATGCATGTCCCTTAGACCCTGAAACTTACAATCGATTCCAAGATGAAGACGGCTGTCCCGACAGTGTAGACTCGATTAATCCGCAATATACCTTCCCAGACACAGACGGTGACGGTATTGAAGATAGATGGGATTCATGTATTG
>JAJRWR010000023.1 GCA_024276695.1 archaeon | reverse complement strand
GGTAGATGTGATTTTATTGTATTCCATTGTTTGTCTGTTAGTTCGGTAAACTGCATGAAATGATTTGGGATGTGTGATAGTTAGATCCAAATGATCTTCAATTGTTCACTAAATGATTAGTATTGGGACAAGTTGAATGTATCAGAGAATTTTGAATTGCTCAATTCGAACGGATTAAATTTGCATGATAAAGCCACATACATTTCAGGAATAATTAACGCAGAATCAGAGATTGGAAAGATCTCAGTATCAGGAATAGGGCATGCAAGTGGAAGGACGCTATCAAACTTTTCTGCAGAACAAATAGGAAGTGATGCAAACACAATGTGTGTAGAATCTATTAATCCACAAAAAATTGATTCCAACTCTTATTCTATAATTTGAGCCATATTCAGTAGGTGAATTATTAGCATTTGTAGTGGCTGCCAATTTTAATTTCAGAACATTTTCAGAAAAGAAGAGTTGTTTTTCAGATAATCACGAAAAAGAAATTGCAGTAAAAGAATTTAGTTTGGTAGATGACCCACATATCCCAGAAGGGATTGGAACAAAATCAGTTGATGATGAAGGAATTGAAACTAGAGCGAAAAATTTGATAGAAAAAGGTGTTTTTAAAAATACATATTCAAATCTTTTCGATAGTTTCAAAGAAGGAGAAACATCAACAGGTAATGCATCACGTCCAGGATCACCAATGGGAAGAAGTGCAGAGCCAATTTCAATATCATCTCCACACAATCTTAAAGTTATTCCAGGGAATCAATCCCAAGAAGAGATGATCAAAGAGACAAAACATGGATTGCTGGTGGGAAGATTATGGTACACATATGCAGTAAATCCAATCAAAGGAGACTTTTCATGTACTGCAAGAAGCGGAATTAGAATTATTGAAAACGGAGAAATAATAGGTCCAGGAAAATCAGTAAGAATAATTCACAGTCTACCTATAATGATGAAAAATATTTCAGCTATTGGAAATAATCAAAGAAATGTTCCAGTGGGCATCCCTACCATCAATTACACCATCAATAAAGGTTGAAAATATCACAGTTAGTTCCATCCAAGCCTAAGTTTAGGCATAAATTACTTGAAAAACGTGACTATGAGATAGGCAACATATCCTATTGTGAGACTTATTCCCACAACTCTACCAATAATTCCAGTTTTCAGTGCAATCAACAATGAAAGACTGAAAACTATCATTATTGCATAATCAACATAAACATCAGCACCCACCATTACCCCACCAAGTGCTGCACCAACTCCCATAATCATCAAAATATTGTAAATGTTACTTCCAATGATATTACCAACGCCGATATCTGCATGACCCTTTCTTATTGCAATAATTGATGTGATTAATTCTGGAAGAGATGTTCCAATTGCAATAACAGTTAACCCAATTATTTTTTCAGATAATCCAAATTCTTTTGCCAAAATTACTGCATTATCAACTGTAAGTATAGCACCAACATATAACAAAACAACACCAATTCCAATTAGCCCTGCAGATTTTAGATAAATGCTGTTTGCACCCTGTTCAATTTTTTTGTTGTTTTCTGCTCTTTGCTTCATGGCATCTTTGAATGTGTAATATGCAAACACACCCAATCCAGTAAGTAATAAAATGCCATCATATTGAGAAATTTCCCCATCAATTGAAATTAAAATTAAAAGTACTGAAACACCAAGCATGATTGGAATTTCTTTTTTTAAAACAGATTTGTTTACAACAAGTGGAGCAATGATTGCTGCAATACCTATAACCATACCAACATTTGCAATGTTACTTCCAATAATATTTCCAAGAATTATTGCACTGTGCTCTCCAGCTGCTGCAACACTTGCTGCAAGCTCAGGAGTCGAAGTACCATATGCTACAATAGTCATACCAATTACCAAATTACTGATACGGAATTTTCTTGCAATTGCTACACCGCCACTAACTAACCAGTTACCACCAAAACATAGCATAACTAATCCAACTATAGTTAGTACAGCACTTATTACAATTTCCATAAATTGGATTTGGATTTTGGTTGTTTAAATCAGGTGATATACTATAATTTCACAATTCAAACAATTCAAGCTAATTCCAAAACAGTTGATCTAGTCACGATCAGGTGTAAAAAAACCAGCTGGGAAGATCAACAAAACTCATGTCAAACACTAATAAGGTAATGTACCGTACTATACGGTATAATGAGAGCAAGACTGACATATGTACCACTAGAAGTGGCAGATCAATTCGAGGATTTCATCATACAAAGAGATGAACAAGTACTCGATGCAGTAAAAGCAAGAACAAGGGATTACAGCACATTGTCTTTATTGAAATTGCTATACCAATTAAGGGGCAATCCTATGACGTTTTCTGATTTGTATTCAAAGTCAAAGATCAGAATGAAAAAATCTTTTCTAAATTATTTGCACTTGTGTGTAGATTACAAATTTATTGAAAAAGAAGCAGTGGGTGCAAATGTGATTTACACAATTACGGACAAGGGAAGAGTCATGTTAAATCTGTTTATGCAAAAAAATGATTATGCATGTTAACTAAAAGATAATTAGACAGAACAAATCGATGTAAGCAGTGCAAAAAGAATTTCCAGAAGCTGAAGTCTTTGAAATTGAAAAGAGAGGATTGAAGAGTCCCATCATTTTTGCAGGATTTGTCGGTGCAGGTCTAGTAGGTCCAGTTGCAATTAATCATATCATTACAGAATTGGAAATGGATGAAATTGCAGTGATGAGATCAAAGTATCTTCCTCCATCAACTGTTTTCATGAAAGGAAGATTACGACATCCATTTCGATTTTATGCAAACAAAGAAGGAACAGTTTGTGCAATAATTTGTGAAATTACATTGAGAATGGAGGGACTATACACATTAGTATCTTCAATTTTAGATTGGGCAGCACAGAAAGGATCTCAAGAAATTGTGATTTTAGATGGAGTTGCAAGTACAGAGCATGACGACAAGGCATATTGTGCAGCAGAAGAAGACTTGGTAAGAACAATGGCTGACAAAGATATCAGTATGATTCCTCAAGGATTTATCACAGGAATTCCAGGAGGCATATTAAATGAGTGCCTAGTAAGAGAAATCCAAGGGTTGACGCTATTAGCCAAAGCCAACAAAGAATCGCCGGATTCAGCTGCTGCTGCAACTCTAATTGAGGCATTAAATCGATTCTATGATATGAAAATTGATACCTCAGACCTTCATAAAGAAAAAGACAGAATCCAATCAGAATTCAGTGAATTATCTCAGAAATATGCAGAACATAGAGAAGAGATATCAGGAATGTACATGTGATCTAAACAATAGGCAAATTCTTTTATTCACATCAGATACGCAACAAACTATGGTTTTAACCTACAAAAAATCAGGGGTAGATATTTCTAAAATTAAACAAAGTCAAAAGGCAATCGGGGAATTAATTTCGTCAACTCACAAACTTCAGAAAAAAGCCAAGATGACACATGGATTTGGTCACTATGCAGGAATTGTAGAGATTCCAGGTGGAAAACTTTTGGCCACACATACTGACGGGGTTGGAACCAAAGTAGTGATTGCAAATATGATGAAAAAATACAACACAATTGGAATTGACTGTGTTGCAATGAACGTTAATGATATAATCTGTATTGGTGCAACGCCAATTTCATTTGTAGATTACATTGCTGCAAACAAAAATGACGTACCAATATTCAAAAAAATCGTAGAAGGTTTAGTAACAGGTGCAAAAAAATCGACAATGCCAATTGTTGGTGGAGAGACGGCAATAATGCCAGATGTAATTGAAGGTAAAGGATTTGCATTTGATTTGGCAGGAATGGTAGTAGGACTATTGGAGAAAAAAGAAATGGTTCTTGGAAATAAAATCAAGGCAGGAGACGTAATCATCGGAGTAAACAGTTCAGGAATTCACTCAAACGGATACTCACTTGCAAGAAAGGCATTATTAACAAAATATTCTGTTAAAGACAAAGTCAAAGGGGTGGGAATTATTGGTGATGCTTTACTCAAACCTACTGAAATCTATACAAAGCCAGTTCTTGAAACTAATCAAAAATGCAAAGTCAATGGATTTGCACACATTACAGGCGGGGCATTCACCAAACTATTACGCCTCAAAAACATTGGCTATGAGATAGACTCACTACCAAAAATTCCGCCAATCATAGGATTAGTAGAAGAGCAAGGAGTAAGACCAGAAGAAATGTACAAGACATTTAACATGGGCGTGGGATTCTGTGTAATTGCACCAAAAGACCAAGCAACTAGAATTAAATCAATATTCAAAAAACACAAGATCTCAAGTCAAGAGATAGGACAAATCATTTCTAAGAAAGGTGTTTTTGTAAATTCTACAAAAATTGCTTAATTAAAAACAGAATACATTGTTAAACCAGTGCACTGAACATCAAATTTTTGTGGTATAATGTAAACTGATTAATTTAACAACAGCAAAATAATTTTCAACCTGATATCACCTTATATGACAGATTTCTTAGCATCAATTAGGAAAAGATGGCAGAAGAACAATTCATTGAAACCATTATCGGTGTAGGGATTCTTCTTTTTGCAGCCAAATTAATGGCAGAACTTTTCCTAAGATTGAAACTTCCAATTGTTCTAGGAGAGTTATTAGCTGGAATGATCGTAGGTCCATTTGCATTAGGTGCATTCTTTGTAGTTGATGGAAAACAATTACTGCATATTAATGATCAAATCAAGATACTTGGAGAAATGGGGGCAATTGTAATTTTATTCATGGCAGGATTAGAAATGACACCAAAAGAATTCCTCAGAGGTGGAAAGGCATCATTTACAGTTGGAACGTTAGGGGTAGTAATTCCATTCTTTGCAGGTCTTGCAGTTTTCCAGATGTTTGGATTTGATGCATTGCAATCAATGTTAATTGCAACAGCACTTACTGCAACAAGTATCGCGATTTCAATTCAAGTTTTAAGTGAATTTGGTAAAATCAAAACTCCAGAAGCCAGACTAATCATAGGAGCAGCAGTTGTAGACGATATTTTAGCGATTGCAGTGCTATCAGTGGTATCATCAATTGCAGGTTCAGACGGAGGAGTAGATAATATCGATATCACTGAAGTAGTAATTACAATTTTACAAGTCTTAGCATTCTTTGCAATAATGCTAGTCGTAGCAGTAGTTGTAATTCCAAAAATAATTACACCAAGACTATGGAAAGCAAAAGGTAGTGTGGAGGGTATTGCAACGGCATCGTTCTTTGGAGCTGCAGCGCTTGCAGGTTCTATAGGATTATCCCCGATTGTAGGAGCATTTGCCGTTGGAATGGCATTATCAACTACCAAGGTGTTTGAAAAAATAGAAAACTATGTTGGGAAGATAGGTTTGATTTTTGCACCGCTGTTCTTTGCAATTATTGGAGCACAAGTAGATCTAAGAGCAGTTAATGTGGAAATTCTAATGTTAAGTGGAGTAATAATCATAGTAGCTATTGTAACAAAATTTTTTGGGTGTGGGCTACCTGCAATGATGTTTTTGAAAAACAAACAACAAGGAATGCGAGTCGGGATTGGAATGATTTCAAGAGGAGAAGTTGGATTGATTGTTGCAGGAGTGGGTGTCACCGCAGGAATTCTTACATCAGAAGTATACTCTACAATTGTAATCATGGTAGCTGTAACTACAATCATTACACCAATTTGGCTAAAAATGGAATACAGAAAAGAACAGAAAAAAGGAAATGGTGATACTGGATCTGGAAAAAGTATAGAACAAAAACCAGAATAAATCATCAACAAGTCTTAAATTGCATATAAAATTTTTGAGGTCAACTCATGTCAAAGACAAACAATGATTCATTTAAGACAGAAATGATTGCAGAGATCAAAAGAATACAGTTAGAATTAAAAATTATCAAAAAAAATATTGTAAAAAAATCATCAAAGAAAAAACTAGGTAGAGAGACTGCAGCAAAGAAAAAGAGTGTAAAAAGAAAACCAACTAGAAAAGTTCTAAACTCAAAGGAAAAATAACTAGGCGTAGATAGTTATCATTTATCCCAGATTATTTAACGAATTTATGTCCAAATTAATGTGAACATTCATGAACAAGCTAGACCCTGTTTTATCCAAAGCATGCGACGAGATTACTCAAAATCTATTAACAATTCAAAACCCTAGCAAAAAGCAGGTAAAGGAAGAAATCATAAAGATTTGCACAAAATATGCACTAGAACGAATTCCTAGAAATTATGAAATTCTATCAATGGCAAAAGAATCAGATTTTGATAAACTAAAAAAAGTATTGTTAAGAAAGCCTGTAAAAACTGCATCAGGGGTATCAGTAGTTGCATTAATGCCAAAACCATATGCATGTCCACATGGACGTTGTACATATTGTCCTGGAGGGATCGAATTTAATTCTCCAAATAGCTACACAGGAAAAGAACCATCATCATTGAATGCAATAGAAAATGAGTTTGATCCCAAATTACAAATCGCATCAAAAATTGAAAAACTGATTGCATTTGGACATGACCCATCTAAAATGGAAGTAGTAATTGTAGGGGGAACATTTCTGTTTATGCCAAAAGACTATCAAAGAAATTTCATAAAATCATGTTATGATGCTCTTAATGGAACAGACTCAAAAGATTTGGATGAAGCAAAATCAAACAATGAATATGCAGTAATTAGAAATGTAGGATTTACAATTGAGACAAAACCAGATTACTGTAAACAAGAACATGTAGATTTAATGCTAAGTTATGGAATTACTAGAATAGAGATTGGAGTTCAATCATTACAAGAACGTGTTTATGAAATAGTTAATCGAGGTCATAATTATAAGGATGTAGTTGAGTCATTCCAAATTTCAAAAGATGCAGGATACAAAATTGTTGCACACATGATGCCAGGATTGCCTACAATGACGCCAGAAGGAGACATTGCAGATTTTAAAAAATTGTTTTCAGATCCACAGTTACGTCCAGACATGTTGAAAATTTATCCTTCATTAGTAATTGAGAACACTCCACTGTATGAAGAACATAAACAAGGAAAATACGCACCATATTCTGATGAAGATATGATCAAGGTACTAACAGAAGCTAAAAGAAATGTTCCAAAATGGGTCAGAATTATGAGAGTCCAAAGAGAGATTTCTCCCAAAGAAATCATTGCAGGTCCAAAATCAGGCAATTTGAGACAGATTGTGCATCAAAATCTTGCAAAACAGGGACTTTCATGCAAATGTATCAGATGTAGAGAGGCAGGACTCTCAAACAAGAAAGCAGATGGAAGAGATGTGAAACTAAACAGAATCGACTATGATGCATCAGGAGGAAAAGAAATATTCTTGTCTTATGAGGACAAAAATGAGTCAATTTACGGATTTTTGAGATTAAGAAAACCAAGTACAGATGCACATAGAGATGAAATTGATCAAGGCACATGCATTGTAAGAGAAATTCATGTGTATGGGAAATCATTGAAACTGGGAGAAAAAGGAGATGACGAAATTCAACATTCAGGATTAGGAAAGAGTTTGATGAAAGAAGCTGAAAAAATATCTAAAGAAGAATTTGATGCAAAGAAAATTTTAGTAATTAGTGCAATAGGCACAAGAGAGTATTATCAAAAATTAGGGTATTCGTTATATGGGCCATACATGTCCAAATCATTGAATTAGTGAAAAGAAATGACAGAGCAAGAAGTTATCGGTAAAGGAACTTGGATTGACAAATTAGCATCAGAGTTGCTTGAGCGTGAAAAGGCACTTGGAAGAAACACAGATCTTCTAAGAGTGGAGAGCGGTCTCGGTGCATCTGGAATTCCACACATTGGAAGTCTAGGAGATGCAGTTAGAGCATATGGAGTTAAACTAGCATTAGAAAACTTGGGATACAAATCAGAATTAATTGCATATTCAGATGACCTTGATGGGTTAAGGAAAATCCCAGAAGGAATGCAAAAGTTTGGGTTAGAGGAACACATTGCAAAACCAGTATCACTCATTCCAGATCCTTATGGTTGTCACAACTCGTACGGAATGCACATGAGCAGTATTTTGTTAGAAGGATTAGATAAAATTGGAATAAAATATGAATTTAGACGAGCAATTGACACTTACAAACAAGGATTACTAAAAGATCAAATCCACGCAATATTACAAAACAGTGCAAAGATTGGAGATAAAATTTCAGAACTAGTAGGACAAGAAAAATATCAGAAATACTTACCATATTTCCCAGTTTGTGTAAATTGTAATCACCTCTATACAGCAGAAGCTACAGAATACATTGCAGATGAAAAGAAAGTTAAGTACAGTTGCCATGATACGAAAATTGGCTCAAAGACTGTCAAAGGATGCGGTCATGTCGGAGAGGCAGACATTGGAAAAGACCTTGGAAAACTAGCATGGAAAGTAGAGTTTGCAGCCAGATGGGCAGCATTTGACATCAGATTTGAAGCATATGGAAAAGACATCATGGATTCGGTCAAAGTAAATGACTGGGTCGCAGATGAGATTCTAGAATTCCCACATCCTCATCATGTAAAATATGAAATGTTTCTAGATAAAGGAGGGAAAAAAATTTCAAAATCTCTTGGAAATGTTATCACTGCACAAAAATGGTTAGAATTTGGCAGTCCAAAATCAATTCTATTATTACTATACAAAAGAATTACAGGTGCAAGAGAATTAGGATTTGATGACATTCCATCATTGATGGCAGAATATAATGAACTTGAAGACATTTACTTTGGGCGAATCAAAATAGACAACCAAGCAAAACTGATAAAATCAAAAGGGCTTTATGAATATGTCAATCTCCTAAACCCTCCAAAACAATCAAGTACACATGTAAACTTTAGACTTGCAATTGAATTAGCAAAAATCTTCAAAGAAAATAGAGAAGAGAGAGTAATGAAAAAATTATTAGACTACGGGGTGATTAAAAATCCAGAACCGGAAATAGAAAAACTCATTGGACTTGCAGGGAACTATTCAGATGAATTTAATGAACAAGAAAAAACTGAAGTGGAATTGGATGGTACTGCAAAGAAGGCATTAAAGTTATTAGTTGATGAATTAGGCGGCAACAAAGAACTAGAAGACATTCAAAATACAATATACCAAATTGCAAAATCAAACGATGTGCAACCAAAAGATTTCTTTAAAATACTATATCAAATAATACTTGGAACTTCAAGAGGACCTAAGATAGGGCCATTCATTTCAGACATTGGAAGAAAGCAAGTAGCAAAAACACTTTCAAAGTATACATAATCATGGTTCACGGAGAACATAACAAATCAAAAAACAGTGGAGGATTTGCATTAATCATTTTAGGCGCATTATTATTGTATCTTGCCCCACAAGAAGGTACAATTAAAGCAGGATTTGGTACAATTGCATGGATTGCAGGACTTGTGATTGGAGGTATTGGGTTTTATCTGAAATTCTTCAGATGGAAGATCAAACAAAAATAAGAAAGATTCATCTTTTAGAGAAAGATAGGTAGAGATATGGGATTTTTTGGTAAAAAGAAAGTAGAAGAACTATCAAAGAATAATGAAGAATCCATTCTAAAAACAGAACTTGAATCAAAAGTTGAAAAGCTTCAAAAAGAACTCAGAGAAAAAGAAGAAGAACTAGGCGGCATTGCACAAAAGATCACTTCGGTAAAAGAAGAATATGATTCAACAATAGGCAACTTAATGCTTGTAAAAAAAGAGCTTAATCAAAAAAAGATGGAATTAGACATAATTAAACGAGAATACAAAGAAACCAGAGAGAGAAACAGAAAATCAGAATTAATTAAAGACACAGAGTCAATAAGTAAATTCAAAAAAACCGAGGGAGAATATTCAAAAATTAAAGAAGAGGTAGATGAGTTTACAAAAAAATATGATGAAATTAAAGAGCAAATTGTACAGGAACAAGCAGCATTACACAATATTAAAAAACAACAAGTCGAAGTTGAAAAAGAATTAGAAGAGGCAAACTCTAGACTGTACAATGCAAAAGATGAATTGGATAAAAAAGATACTTTTGAAGATACAAGTATTCTAACTCCTTCTGAAAAAGAATTCATTGGGGTTAATAGTAAAAATCAAAAAAGTTCTGCAGGGGTAATCGAGGCTGCAAGCGCAGTGGTAGGCTCACTAAAATCAAAACTCAATACAACACAAAAGGAATTAGATGCAATTCAGACACTCTTAGAAAAAGAAAGGGAAGAGCATAAGAATACAAGAAAAGAGTTGGAAAAATTAAAACAGGATACTAAAGCATCAGATTAATCATAAATTTGCAAAATGTTTTTGCCATTTTGATTTGATCTCTTCTTCTGAAATTCCCATATCATACAAGGGGGAAGTAACATTAGAAATATTTGACACATCAACTAAGACAATAGAGTTTATTGTACTTTTGATTCCATTGAGTCGATAATAGTTTAAAATTTCTTTGTACAGGGAGGCATCGTCAACAATTTTAGCTGTTCCTTGAAACAAGTATCCCTTACGTAGAAGAGGATCAATGACATTAATTTCCACATTAGGATTATCTTTTAGATTTTTCATAGTGTCTGGGGAACGAATGTCTGCAAAGGCTAGAGTTTGAGAATCCCATCTGATTATTGTCCCCTTTGGAGAAATGTTTGGTTTGCCATCAGATGTAACTGTGGCAACATATCCAAGCTTTTGTAGATTTAAAAAATCCTTAATTTCGAGAGGGATCACAAACATTATGTCAAAATAGAGCGTATTTAGTTTTCATAGTTATCGCATGAATTCAGCCATCTCTATTGAGAAGAAGAAGAATGCAATTCCGCCACCAATTATTGCAATCCACGCAGCAACCTGTTTAATTTTAGACATTTAAGAAGAATATTTTAAACTCATTATTGAATCTAATTGCTTATCTTAGACAATTATAATTAGACAAATGGAGTGAAAATTGTGTGGCAAGCATTAAAGATATTGGGAAATTATTTTTATTCATAGTTACTGGATTGGTCGCAATAATTGTAGGTTCATTTATGGTTAGAGGTACAATGCACATGTGGGACAAACCAGACGAAAAGGAAAGAAATGAAAAGGACTAAAATGTGAGTTCTTATAATTTACATTTGAATTGTTACAAGACTCAACAATTAAAAAATCACTTGATCAATACATTCAGAGAAGGATTCAAGAAATACCAATTGAAATTAAACAGACATTTCTAGGAATTAAACAAATTTGGAAGTGTGAAAGTGAATTGGACTTTCTTTACGGATATTATGTGGGAAAAATCGAGGAGGGATCATTGCACTATTTACTCAAAGCAACTCGTGCATCAGCTGGAGGATATGTAGATACGTTTGAAATTAGGGGAATAATTGAAACACATAAAAAAGATTTGCAAGATGCAATAAAAAATACAATCAATCAGTGAAGTAAAAATAGAACCTTAATTCAGTAAAGACATGGTAGGCCCAAAAGACGGTGGATTCGGATTTGATCAATCAAAAAAATACACAAGTATTGAAAACATTGAAGAAATATGTGTACAGTGCCAAGCAGGACAGCATAAAAAATGTCTAAAGAAATCAAAAGAACAACAAGTTTGTGAATGTGAACATTGTATGATTTATGGTTAAAATCTAAAGATCAGATAATTCGTTTTCCAATTTCCGAATCTTTTTTTGATAGGAATCAGAAATATTTTGTACAAATTCTTTTTGTGCAGATATAATTGAAGATAATGCTTCTTTGTATTCAGGAGTTCCTTTCTCTAAAACATCACAAGATTCCAAGGACGTGATGTGTCCAGTGACAGTTGCCATTGAACCTTTTTGATGGAACTTTACAATTCCTCCAAATGCTTCAATTAACATGAATCCAGACTCTGCCTTGCACTTGTAGGTAACACTGCCAGTTTCAGTATTGAATAGTTGCGTGATACCACCCGGTTTTCTAGTTACGATAACTGTCATGATATAAGTGAAAATAATTCAATATTAATTATTTTAGAAAAATAATTTCTAGGCAGTAGTTTCAGGAGACGAGGCATCTGTTGCAAGAATCTTATCAATTTCATGTATTGCTAATTTATCTCGTCCTAACAGATCAAATTTTTGTAAGATTGTTTCAAATTTTGTCTCTTCTTGAACTTGTTCGTTGACAAACCATTCTAGAAATGCATATGTGGAATGATCTTTTTCTTTTTGTGTAATCTCAACCATTTTGTGAATTGCTTTTGTAACGCTCTGTTCATTTTTCAATGCAGTCTTTATTAGTTCTTCAAGAGATTTGTAAGAACTTACAGGTGCTTTTGTTGCAGGAATACTTGCAGTTGCACCCACATCGTTTAGATAATGAATAATTTTTAGCATATGAGTTCGCTCCTCGTCTGATTGTGTATAGAAATAGTCTGCAGCTCCTTGATATCCAATAACCTCACACCAAGATGCCATTGCAAGATAACTATTTGATGCAGAGGCTTCAAGGGTCACTTGATCATTTAATGCTTTTTTTATTTTAGGGGAAATTTTCACGATTGTAACATCATAAAGATCATATGTATTAAAAAACTTACTAAATCTGAATGTAGTAGATTTAAATGATTTTTAGAAAATAAAACCAAATTTTAATACAGCAAACACAATTACAAATCCAATAAGAAAAATAATGCCAGATATGCTAATAATTTTTAATCCTAAAGAAGGCTGATGTTCTTTATCAAGAAATTTCCCGGTAACCAGTCTAAAATTAAAAATTGCAATTACAGGGGCTATCACAAATGACATAACAGTTGCAAAGTCAACGAGTTCCTTGAGATTATTTCCAAACTGAAATATCACGACTAAAGAACCAGTAGATATCAAAATCAAGAAAACCACATAAAATGTACGGAATTTTGTGCGTATTTTATCTTCTTTTTTAGTAAAAATTAACTCTACGGTTCTTTGCAAAGATCGAGAATATCCATCAAAGACCGCAATGATTGTTCCAAACATTATAGTGAATGCAGAAGATGCAATTATGATGTAACTCCAATCCCCAATGGTATTAGTGTACAATGTAACTATCCCATGTGCAAAAAGAGAATTGTTATTTGGTAATTCTTCGCCAGATCCATAAAGAATGAAGGATCCCAGTACAACAAACATTACAGCAAGAATCCCTGTAATCAAATATGCTAGTCTGAATTCAAACAGAGTTTCTTTTAGTTTTGGTTTGTAGTTTGTCTGTTTTGTTCTCTCCAAAGTCCACAAGCTATTCCAGCTTGATAGATCAATTGCAGTAGGCATCCACCCCATCAATGCAAGTAAAAAAAAGATGCCAGATACATCCCAAAGATTTTTGGGTTCAAATCCAGATACAGGTTCAACAGGACCGTGATACAATGTGAGTAAAAATGCTGAAACTGTGGAGACCAGTAAAACAATTGCGATAATCTTAATCAAACTATCAAGTACATTGTATTTTCCAATTGCCAATATTCCAACACATACTGCAAACAAAATGACCACAGTCCATTCTCCAAGAAAATCAATTCCAAAAAGATTTTCAAAGAATCCTGTAGTTACAAATCCTACAGCACCAGTAACAAAAAACATGGAAGCAATTGTTAGTAAAAAGTACAACCATAATGCAGACTTGCCAAGTTTTTTGTAGCCATCAATGATACTTGTTTGTGTAGAATTTGCGTAGCGAGAACCATACTCAAAGAAAGGATATTTCAACAAAGTTACTAAAATTACAAATCCTAAAATCATCAAACCAAAATCTGCTCCAGCTCTAGTCGATTGTACTAGGTGAGACACGCCTATTGCAGTACATGCAAATAGCATTCCAGGTCCAGCAGTCTTTGAAAAGCGAGATAATTTTGTACTCATATTACAAAAAATATTGGAAAATCAACAATATAACCTAAAATTCAGCCAAACAGAAGCAATTTCAGAAATGACTCAAGAAATATTTTCAGAATTTATTGAAAATAGAAAAAAAGGAATACAAGATTCTAAAATAATTAAAGATTTTGATGCAATCTTAACTATTACATCTGATGAAATTTCAAATAGAAGATTCTAGATATTTGAAGGAGATGAATAAAATAAACACCATGTTGTAAGGATTTAATTTCAAATACAACATTTTCAGATTTACTTAAAATCAAAACTAGGGATAGAGAACATCTCAATATGCCAGGGTCAATTTCCGATGAAGTGTTAGAAAAAAGGATCAATATTTTTGCATCAGATAGCATTCATGAATTTGAGATAGATATGCCAATTTGTCCATAAGATACAATAATTTTAAAATTAAAAACAAGTTAAATATCAGAGGGAAATAATTGCAATATGTTATTTGGAGTTTTTGCCACACATAGCCCTGAATCATGTCCAATAAACAATGAAACAAGCAAAAAGATTTTTATCAAAATTAAAGAAAATATGGACGTTGAGATGAAAAAATATAACATTACAAGAGTTGTTGAATTTTACATGTCAGTATTAGAACATCAGTGGATCATAATAATTGATGCAGTACATGCACACGATATAGAACAACTGTGTATTGATGTAGGAATTTCATCCATGAGTACAGTCAAAATAGTTCCAATAAACTTGTATGCAGATACACTCAAAAAATTTGAATCAAACTAGTTAGGTTTATTTTTGATATCTAAAACAATCAATGGTATGATCATTTACCATTCCAATTGCTTGCATTAATGCATAACAAATTATAGGTCCAACAAAATTAAAGCCTCGTTTTTTGAGATCTTTGCTTAATGTTTCTGAAATTTCAGTAGTTGCAGGTAATTCAGAATGTTTTTTGAATTTATTTTTGATTGGCTTGTGATTAACAAATCCCCAGATATACTTGTCAAATGATCCAAATTCATCTTGAATTTTTAAGAAAGATTTTGCATTATTGATTGCAGAATTAATTTTTAGTTTATTTCGAATTATAGATTCATCCCGAAGCAATTTGTCTACTCGTTTTTGAGTATATTTTGAGACTTTTTTAGCATCAAAATTAGAAAATGCCTTTCTATAGCCTGTTCTACGATTTAGAATAGTAGTCCAAGATAAACCAGCCTGTGCACCTTCCAAAATTAAAAATTCAAATAATTTTTGATCATCATGTTGAGGGGATCCCCATTCATTATCATGATATGTAGTGTTAGGTTCATCTTTTGCCCATTCACATCGTTTTTTCATAGTTTGATTTATGAGATGATTCAAAATAACAGTTATCAAAGAGATATAATGAAACTAAATCCACAGCTATTACAAATTAATAGAAACTTTCTCATTTGTTTTGTAATTTCAGCATCATTATCTGCAGTTGCAGCTCAACTGCTAGGAGACCAGGAAAATTATCTAAATACAACCATTACCATAATTATCGGATACGTTATTTACTTTGGAATTTTTTCAGGGTTGTTTTACTGGGACAATATTGAAAGATACAAATCTATGAAATCAAATTTAATTAAAAAAGAATTACTAGCTTTGATTTCATCATTTGGAGTAGGAGAAATTATTTATCTTGGAATCAGATGGCCAACACTGTATTACTTTCTTCAAATTGGAATAGAACCATATATGGCATCATTAGTTTCTGAAATAATATCTACAGGGTGCTACATGACATCAGTTACAGTGTTTCTTAGAAAAACAAGAACATTCTAGTTATTTTACCAATTGTGTAATCAAATCAGTTGAAGTAATTATTCCAATGACTTTGCCATTTTCAGTAACTGCGAGTTTTCTAATTTTTTTGCTAGTCATTCTTTCTGCTGCTGCAGAAATTGGTTCGTTATGATTAATTGTAACCAAAGGAGAAGACATTATTTTTTCAACAGAAGAGTCAAAGGATAAATTATTTGCAGCAACTCTTATTGCAAAATCTCTATCAGTTACAATTCCTACAGGATTATCATTATTTTGTACGAGTATTGCGCCAATTCCTCCTTGCTCCATCATTTTTGCAACTTGCAATACAGTAGTAACTAAATTTACAGTGATTAATACCCTAGTCATGATATCCTGAACTAGAATAGAAGAATAATTGAAATCCTCACAACTCATTACTTGCTTAAGGAATTATAATATTTAAGGAATTATAATATTTAAGAGATTCATAACAAAATATCTAGCACAGTAATCCTAGATTTTAGAGAGGATTTTTTTCTTTTTTTCTTGAAATTCTTTATTCGTGATAATTCCCGCTTTTTGCAAGTCACCAAGTTTTTTTAATAAATCAAGATCTTTGCTTGATGAAGATTTGAGTTTGGATTTTGTTTTCTTTTTTAATTTAGAACCTAAGATTTTTCCTTTTGAAGCAATTTTTGCACTTATTTTATAACCTTTTTTCTTTGCATGTTTGATAATTTCTTCGGATTTTTGTCGGGTAATATCATCAACTAATTTTTGTTTTTTTGCCATTGAACCTAATTCCATAGTTTTCTTTTTGGCAAGACGTGATTGTAATTTGAGATCTTTGATGATTTCATTTTTTGTTTTTCTCTTGAATCGCCTAGTATATTCTTCAATGACCAAAATTGGGAATGGACTATATTCTACATCAAGATAGTACTTGATTATAGTATCATCAGGTAATTTTTTTAGGTAATCTTTAATTGATTTTTCGGATTTTAATTCCATAGTTTTACTACATCATTTACTCATAAAAAGATTCAAAAAAGTCTATTTTTCAATTGCATGTTTATCTAAAACACCAATGCATTCGTTTAAGACAGAATTATCAGAGATTGCCTCAGTCTCTGGAAGATTAAACTCTTGGATTAATTGTTGATCATATTCTACCAAATCATTTCTATATGTTGTACAAGCTGAACGAATTAATCTCCAATAGTAATACCCCTTGTTCATCTCATTTTGAATTTGTTCTGGATTTAATGTCAAAATTCTAGAGAGATTCTCATAATCTATTTTATAATTATCGAATTTGTCCTTTACAATTGGAGGTAATTCTTGATACCAATCGCGTCCCTCATTTGTTTTCTCAATATTTTTAATTTTTTGTAGTTGATAAACGACAGAGTTTACTAAAATATCTAAAATATCATTTTTTTCAAGTAATTCCATTAATTCTGGATTAATCATATAAATTGTAAAAATGAATTAAAATTAAGCGTATTGTTTTTGTGTATAACCAAGCATATTCACGATATTCAATTTTGATAATCGAGGTTTTTCTTTTAATTGTAATTGTTGTAAAAAATAACAACTTGAAAATTACAAAACCAGACACTCAAGAAAATACATTACTCATAGGGTTTCCAAGTAATGGTCTTGTTGGTACATTTTCCATTTCATATCTTATTCACCATCTTAAAATGAAACAGATTGGAGAAATTGAAGTTCCAGATCTTCCTTTAACATTATTTGTGGAGGGAGGGGAAATTCTTGCGCCAATTAGAGTTTACAATAAAAATAATATTTTTGTTATAATTTCAGATGTTCCATTTAACCAATATTTGGCAGAAGGGTTTGCACTTGCAGTTTTTGAATTTTGCAAAAAAAATGCAATAAAAAAAATAATGATTGTAAGTGGAATGGAGATAGTTAATCAACAAAAAGAGGCTCCACAAATTTATGGATTGGTAACACATTCAGTATTAGACAGTATACTTTACAACAATCAAATTCCAAAATTTTTAGACGGATCTATTTTTGGGACAGATGCTGCTATAATGTCAGTATTTAGAAAAACAAAGATTCCAGTACTTGTGTTATACGCAGAATGTCATCCATTTTTTCCAGATCCGGAAGCATCAATTGTCGCCATAGTAACACTTGCGAAAATTTTAGATATCAAGGTAGACACACATGACATTCAAAATAGAATCGAAAAGCTAAGAATACAGCACAGAAAGCTGATGGAGGAAACGATTCAGGCATTACAACAGCAGCAAGGAAAGGAGACAAGAGCTCCACAAATTTACAGGTGACATCATGACAGATGAGGATTTAAAATTTAGAATGATACCACATGTGATTAATTCATTATTTGATGACATTGAAAACAAAATACTATCACCGCTTTCATGTATAAGAGAATTTGACAATCATTGGATGGTAGAATTTGATCTGCCAATGGTAGGAAAAAAAGATGTCAAAGTAAGTTTTGATAGAAATGCCGTAAATGTGGAAGCAAAACTCAAACAAAAATACTCTGAGGAAAAGTTAGGCAAGATTACAAAATTTGAATATTTTAAAAAATCAATCTCATTACCTGAAAAAATAGATAGCGAGAAAGCAACAGCAAAATTTCAGAAAGGAAGACTAGAAATAAAAATTCCAAAGAAAACAATAGGCAAATCAATTAAAATTAATTAGAACACAATTACTCAATTTTAGTTTTTGTGGTAAAGTTTGATTACTTGATCAACTATCAAATTGGTGTCACAGTCTTTTTCGGTACTTACAAGAAGCAGATAATCATCACCAAGATAAAATGAAAATCGTTTTACCTTGTCATATTCAGCCAATGTGTATTTTGTTTTGCCAAGCCATTGGGCCATTTCTTTTCTAGATTTCCAATCAAGTGTTGATAGATTAACAAGTTCTTTTGATGTACGTTCGGATAGTAAACTCGCTATGCCTTCTCTCATACCACCACCAACTTTAACTGACCATTCATCAAATACTGTAGCAAATCGAATTTTAGGATCTACATCCAAAATTTGAGAGCAAAATTTATCATAATCCAATAATTCTCTTAGATGTATCAAATTATTAGAGTTTTAGAAAATAGTGGAAATTATACACACAGAATTTACTAAAAATAAGACTATTTTAGAAAAGCTACTGTTTTGATAATGTCAGATTTACTAATTATTCCAATTATGCCATCAGATCTGGATAAAACTCCGGCACCGTTGATATTTTTCTCCAATAGTAATTTACCTGCTTTTGCCAAATCATCATCATAGTTTACAGAAACAATATTTCCACTCACAATGTCATCATGATGGTATACGGACCCGACCGGATTCGAACCGGTGACCTATTGCTCCGCAAGCAATCGCACTATCCAAGCTATGCAACGAGTCCGAAAAGTTTGGGAAATTTACGCTTAATTTGGATTACTATTAGTTAGATTCAGCAAAAATATACCGAGTTTCATCTATCTCATGAAATGTCCAAGCAGTTGGTAATGAAATGCTCTGAATAGATTTGAGATTGTTGCCTTCAATTAAAGTACCCCATCCAGCCTCATTTTTTGGATCAGAAGCATATTTTTTTGACAATGTTCCAGCAAATACCCATCCAGTTTTTTTCGCCAGGTTGGATATAGATTGAATTGATTTCAATGCACCAGATGCAAGTGAAATTCCACCCATTTGTGCAAGGCCACCAATGAAAAAAATGGGTCGAATTAAATTCAAAGATGAATAATCAAAGACTACTGCATCAGAGCAATAGGGATGAAAATCAAGTATGTCAGTAAGAATTTTTTGTAATTCAACTAGCATACCATCTATTTCTATACTGTATGATTCCATTTCCAAAACTTTTGCACAAAATGCAATGCGACCATCACCCGAACCAATATCAATCACTTCAGAATACCCCAATTCTTTTGCAAGTAATGCACCAACATATCCAGACATCATCCATGTTAGAGAAAAAGGGGCTTTGCTTGAACCATGTTGAATACTATTTAGCCAATATTTGTTAATGTCACCTTCATACACAATACAATCAACAGATCCAATTTGTTTCTCAAATGAATTATAATAGATCGGATTTTTTATTGCAAATTGATGTAATAAGTCTAAATGAGATTCTTCAATTGGAAATAATTTTGATTTTGATTTTGGAATGACTTCTTGAATTTGACTTTTACCACCATATGCTTTAACAAATTCCTTTTTCAGATCAACTAAATTGTTTCCAAGTTCTTCAATCATGAGAAAGGCCATCATCATATTGTTCGACAAATTCTTTGGTGCTCATTGTTTGGCGTAGTTCATCAAAGAGCTTTGCATCCAATTCCATCTGCTCTTTAGATTTTTCGCCAGAATTTTTAGATTGTAGATTCTTTGTTAGTTTTTGAATTGAAAAAGACAACTTTTCCATTATTTTAGGATGAATGATAATATCAAATCTTTGGGAAATCAATTTTTCAGTTTCCCGAATTTTTTCCATTAGTTCTTTAGGCTCAAATTCTGCCTGCTGTTTGAACATGGTTACCATAGAGGAGACATTCATTACTTGATAGTATGTCTCCACTATTTCATGAATGTTCATGTCAGTTTTAGAATCTGCAGCATCAAACAAACTTTCAAGTTTTTGAGATTCAGAATTAAACATTTGTGAAATATCTTCAGCAGAAGTCATATTGTTAAATTAAAGTTCAAATTTTTAAAAATGTTAGGATTATGCTTCTTTTTCTGCAGGTTTGGTGTACACATAATTCATTATCAAACCTGCAATGATTCCACCTAAAATTGGTGCGGTCCAATATAACCAATGGAATTCCCAGAATCCAGAAATTAATGCAGGACCAAATGTTCTTGCAGGATTTACTGATGCACCAGTTAACGGTACAGCAACTAAGTGAATAAGGAAAATCATTCCACCAATTGCAAGTCCTTGAATTCCAGGAGTTGCTTTTTTGTGAACTGCTACCATAAAGATTACAGTAACTAAGAAGAATGTCATGATTGCTTCTACTGCAAACCCAGAACCAATACTGTTGTTAATTAAATCACTTGGACCACCTTGAGTTCCAAAGTTTACTTTTGCTCCAAGTTCAGGCAATATTGCTGCAAGTGTTGCAGCTGCTGCTACTGCACCTATTAATTGTGAAATAATATATCCAATACCATCTACAATCCCAATCTTTTTTGTAATCATCATAGGAATTGTAACTGCGGGATTAATGTGTGCACCAGAAACATGACCGAATGCATAAACCATCAAAGCAATGGCACCACCGTGTCCAAGAGAAATAAACAATACAGATTGTGTTGTTAATTCTTCGCCAAATGCAGAAACTGCTAAAATTACCGATAGGGGACCAAAAAATACCAAACCATAAGTTGCAATTGCTTCTGCAAGATATGCTCGTGGATTAACCATTAAGCACAAACCTCACATATATACATATAAAAGATTCGACCTTGGTTTGTGATCAGTTGATCTCAAAAAGTAATTAATTATGGATTATTTCATTTGAAGACATATGGTTTCTGAAGGTGATTCTGTACCAAAATTTTCAGTTAATGATGCAAATGGTAACAAAGTAAAATCCAGCGATTTCAAAGGCAAAAAACATGCCATCTATTTTTACCCAAAAGATTTCACTCCAGGATGCACTACAGAAGCTGATGAATTTTCTAAAGATTATAAAAAATTTCAAAAAGAAGGAATTGAAATTATTGGTGTAAGTCCAGATGATGTGGAATCTCATAAAAAATTCTGTGATAAAATGGGAATCAAATACCCACTATTAGCAGATGTAGATAAGGAGATTTCAAACTTGTTTGGAGTTTGGGGCAAGAAAAAATTCATGGGTCGAGAATACATGGGAGTAATGAGAAGTACATTTCTTGTAAATGAGAAAGGAAAAATTTTCAAAATATATCCCAAAGTAAAACCTGCAGGGCATTCTAAACAAGTTCTTGAAGATTTTCTAAATTCAAATTAAAAATAAATAAAGAGAAGGTTGTTGAAAAATTAGAAACCTTTTGGTAATGTACCTTTAGATACTTTTGGTGCTTCAGGTTTTGGTTCAAACCCTTTTGGCAAAGTACCTCTACTAGCTGTTGATCTAGATTTAGCTTCTTTTTCAAGTAATTCTTGAAATGCTTTTTCGTCATCTATTTGCTGTTGTTCTATTCTTTGCAAATAATCTGCTTCATAGTCTGCAAGTTTTTCATCTCTTGACTTTCCATCATCACTAGATGATGTTTGTTGTTGGGATGTTTGTTGTGTCTTCCCCATGCCTTTTGGAAGCGTCCCTTTTGCAGGCTTTGGTGGTTCTGGTGCGGGAGGTGCTTGTTGTGTTTGTGCATCAATGCCTTCAACAGTCATATTGACTCCACTAAAACTTCCAAATGTTTTATCAGCAGGATGATATGCAAT
>JAJRWR010000002.1 GCA_024276695.1 archaeon | reverse complement strand
GATGATGCAGATGAATATGAGACCTATGATGATTACCTTTGTTCCTTTAATTTTGATATTCTATCTTGTATTGCCAGTATTGTTTTCTTACACTGTGGCTATATCTCCAATTTCACTAAATGTAATCCCTGGAAATTTCTTTCAACTTACATGTACTGCAGAACAAGCATTAGATATCGAACATGTTTGCTTTGGTAAAGAAAATGCATTGTATCTTTGGGCGTGGTATTTTCTATCTTCCATATCTTTTAGTGGGATAATTATGAAATTGACAAAGACTTCAATGAATTTATCTTAGCGAAAACATTGTTAAATGAACAAGCAGAAATATTTACAAAGATGAACTGTTCTCGCCACAATTATTTTCAAACTCAAGTATTTAGATAATAATTAACAATGTTAAGTGAATACTAAATATCAAAATAACTATCTAGTTTGTAATGTAGAAGTCAATGTAGCCAACGATGCATGGTTCCTAGAATTGATATGCCTTTGCTAATTCCAAGGTTCAGTTCATCCTATTCCATACAAACTGTCATTTTTGGCTTCTACATTATACTAAATTTTAAGAATATTATTTTTGATAAAATTTTAGCTTATGTGTATTTGTAATTTAGAATTATCATTAACACTTTTTGATTTTTTGGACTTTCCCAAACAAAGATCTCTACTGTAAATTCACCGGATTTATTTGGATTACAGAATAACGAGGGATTGCGTGTATGTTCTGATGCTAACTGCCACTAATTCATCTTAATGACATAATCATCCCATCATCATTTTTTATTTGAACAATAAATCTTAGTCTTCTAATTCATTTGAACATTCTATAGAGCATACATCATCACACCAATGTTCAAAATTTTTACCACAAACAATGCATTTTCTCATATCGACAACCATTCCATTTCATTTTGAATTGCCATCTAAACACCTACATGTACTCCACTAATGTTAGAGTTGATTCAATTCCTGTCATTTTGCGGATTTTCCATTGAATTGCCTCTCTAATATTGTCTAGATTTGGAGCCTCTAACTTTGCAACAATTCTCCAAAGCCCATCTACTTTAATAGTTTCTTTAACAGCATCTATTTCGTCAAGTTGATTTACAATATTTTTTATAGATTCTTGCTTACATTCAATTAATACAAATCCAATAGATGATTCTTCCATTATCCATCACTTCTAAATGACCATTTTGTTTCCCCATGAATTTTTACAAATTCTTCCGGGATTTCTTTACTATGATTATTTTTGATATGTGTCATGTATATCTCAAGCGACAAACAAATCTGTGTGCACAAGGGGCAAATTTTGGTAAATCCCATGAGTAATTTTAGAAAATATTCCTTTTAGGGGTTCCTTAACAATGTTAATCATTGTGTATATGCAAACGAATTATCTAACAACTATTGCAAAAGAAGAAGAAAAAATCGCCTAAAATATCTCGAGGGGCAATTATTTCATTTAGTGTTGTTACATGTGTGATTATTTTGATAGGAGCAGTTGCTCTAAATTCTTTTAATCCTGTAAATTCAGATAATTTTGTTTTTGCACCCTCATCAAATGTATTTTTAAAAGCAGTTTCAAATTCTAATGGAAATTACCATTATCAATATGCCAAAGGAGGAAAGACTTCAAGTTCTACAGAAGGAATATCCCCCTCAATTTCTGCATCTAAAGGCAATTTAATTCAATTACATTTGATCAATGAAGATCGAAATCAACCTAACAATCCATCAAAACATAATATCAATATTGATGAGTTTGATGTACATACAAAAGATTTGGGATATTTTCAATCTGAATCAGTTACATTTGTAGCAGATAAACTTGGTACTTTTGATTACTATTGTTCAATTCATTCTGATATGAAGGGAACAATTACTATATCCGAATAAAGAGTTGATTGAGATTTGAACAAACCATCCCAAAGAAAACTAATGGCGATTTGTACTATTCTATGTAGTACTGTGCTATTTGGATTAATTGTATTGTGGTAGTTTAGATTTGGTAGTTTTCTAAATATGCTTTATTGATTTTTTATATTTTTTACTTCAGATATTTCCACAGATGTCCTATTACCGCATCTCTCAATTATAATTTTCAAATAAAACCTTTCAAATATAAAATACAAAGATGTTTTATTTTAAATTTGAATTATAGTTTATCACTAAATCTCTCTCTAAATTTATCTACTCTGTTTTGTGTCTTGAACTCTCCAGGATATGAATTTCTATGAGATCTATTCCTAATTTCGTCCTCATGTTCTTTTCTGGCATGATGTAATCTGTCTTTTTCATGAATGAACTCTTCACCACATTTTTGGCATTTTACACGGGTTTTATGATGCTCATGTCTAACATGTACGACCAAATCATCATGACTTGAAAATTTTGCTTCACATTGAGTATAATTACTTTTTTTGCTCAATGGACTTTTCATATCTCTTATTGAGTTATTGCAAAATGAAGATATAAGGATGAATTAACTATGTTAATCGAAGGTTATAATCTACTTTTACATGTTTAGTACATGAGAGAAATGATTAACAAAAATTCAAATCAATCATCTGTAATTGTAAAGGATAAATCAATTTCAAAAAAGTCTGTTTGTGGAATAATGAAAGATAATACGATAGATGTAATACAAAAGATTGAATCTGAAGTACCTTCTATTTTTCAAGGATATACTGATCTGTACACTAGATATTTGCATTCCATACAAGATATTTTTGGAACTTGTAGTTTAGCTGAAAAACAATATTTTGACAAAATGAATATTGATCAAAATGTTCTAAAAATGTATGATGATTACTTGGAATCAGTCACAATCATTACAAAATCTCAGATCGATTTGTCTGCTGATTTTGTAAAGAGATACATTCAGTTTAGGCTCTTTTCAATTGATTCCTGGGATAAACATACTCACACATGGATAGACATGTATGCTAAATTCTTAGCAAGATCTCTTCAAAAAGAAAACTAAAATGAAATCAAATTATTCTTTATCATTTAGGAATACTTGATCATGACTTGGATGAAAATTCTGATGGTGTTGATTAAATCTTATGTTTTTTTATTTTTCATCAAACAATCATTCGAATATCACCATTATTTTAATAATAAAAATAATTATTGAATAAATTAAATTTCATAATATCCCATCATCCTCTTAAATTTCACTTTTGGAAATAAAGTATGCATCTTTAATTCAAATTTATACAAGAAAATGTATGATTTTTAGAAATATTTTGGTACCATATGACGGAACCAATTTTTCCAATCGAGCATTTCAAAAAGCATTAGATATTGCAAAAAAAGATGGCTCTAAAATTACCATATTTACAGTCATAGAGGGCGAATATTCTGCGATAATGGGTTATTCTAAAATGAATCCACAAGTAATCAAAAAACAACAAAGTGCTGCCAAAAAATATATTTACAAACTTGAATCCTTTGCAAAAAACAGTAATGTTCAGATATCTGTGAAAATCAAACAAGGAACAATAATTGTCAAAGAGATAATCAACTTTGCAAAATCTAAAAAATTTAATCTCATAGTTATTGGATCTCACGGTAGGACAGGTTTGAATAAATTGATTCTTGGAAGTGTTGCAAATGGAGTAGTTCAGCAGTCTAAATGTTCAGTGATGGTGGTAAAATAAATGACTTTTAAGAATATCCTAGTCCCATATGACGGCTCTACGTATTCACTCCGTGCTTTCAATAAAGCCATAGAGATTGCAAAACAACATAACGCCAATCTCAAAGTTGTTGCTTGTCTGGATATTGCAAATTTAGGTGGCTGGTACATTGATAGGCGTATAAACAAGGATATTATGAAGAAAGCAAAAAATCTAACAGAAAAACTTTTCTTTAAACTGGATAACATTGCTGCAAAAAATGCAATATCTCTGGATTCTAAAATTATAGAATCAAATAATACTGTAAAATCCCTAATATCATTTGCAAAATCCAAAAACATCGACCTCATAGTTATGGGATCATCAGGCAGAGGCGAATTTGATAAAATATTGCTTGGCAGTGTAAGTAATGGAATTATACAGAAAGCAAAATGTCCAGTTTTAATTATAAAATAGATATGATTATGATCAAAAATATTCTAGTCCCATTGGACGGTTCAAAAAATTCTATTCGGGCATTAAGTAATGCAATTGTTCTTGCAAAACAAACAGATGCCGTAATAACTGGATTATTTGTGATTCAGGCATTTCCAACAGAGATTGACGTGGTAATGACTGTGGTAGGAAAGGCATTAAGTAAACATTACAAGCATTTTATGCCTATAGCAAAAGCAATGTGCACAAAAAAAGGCATAAAATTCCTGGATGTGATAGAATATGGTGAAAAAGGTTCAACCATAGTATCATTTGCACATAGCAATAATTTTGATTTGATCGTTATTGGATCTAGAGGTATGGGGAGAATCAAAGAAGTTTTTCTAGGAAGTACATCAAATTATGTTCTACACTCATCAAAAATACCCGTCATGATAATAAAATAAAATATTATGAAATAGATGATTCTCCTGTTTGTATTTTACCTTTAAGTAAAATCAAATCAATAGAACAAGACTTGGTTAAATAATCTTATTATTTCAATACTATATCTAATGGAAAATAAAAAAATGGTTGGGTATTGGTCTGCAGTTTCAATTGGAATAGGCGGAATGGTTGGAGGTGGAATTTTTGCAGTTCTAGGACTAGCAGTAAATCTATCTCAAGGGGGAGCCCCGATAGCATTTGCTATTGCAGGGCTTGTTGCACTCATAACTGCATATTCATATTCAAAACTATCCGTTACTTTTCCAAGTTCTGGCGGTACAGTTGAATTTCTAAATCAAGGACTTGGAACAGGTATACTAACTGGAGGACTAAACATCCTTCTTTGGATAAGCTACGTTGTAATGTTATCATTATACTCCTATGCTTTTGGTAGTTATGGTGCTACTTTTTTTCCTGAGCAAGATCAAACATTTTGGAGACACATACTAACAAGTATAGTAATCATTTCATTTACTCTACTTAATTTTCTTAGTGCAAAAATAGTAGGAAAATCTGAAGAAGTAATTGTTATAATCAAAATCATGATTTTAGTAGTTTTTGTCGCAATTGGATTTTGGAGTGTACAGTTTGATAAATTTGAACCCTCAACATGGAGTCCTCCAATAGCTCTCATGGCAGGTGGCATGATAATTTTCTTGGCATATGAGGGCTTTGAGCTTATTGCAAATACTGCAGGAGACATAAAAAATCCTAAAAAGATTCTTCCAAGGGCGTTTTACACTGCTGTTTTGTTTGTAATAGGACTGTACATTATGGTGTCGATAGTTACAGTTGGAAATTTATCCGTAGATAAGATTGTTGAATCTCGAGATTTTGCTTTGGCTGAAAGTGCAAAACCATTTTTAGGACATGTTGGGTTTATAATAATTGCCATAGCTGCCCTTTTTTCTACAGGTTCAGCAATAAATGCAACATTGTATGGAGCATCTAGGATTAGCTACATTATTGCTAAAACAGGTGAACTTCCCAAACAACTTGAACGAAAAATTTGGAACAAGCCTATTGAGGGATTAATAATTACTTCTGCGTTTACTCTGATAATTGCAAATCTTTTTGATCTTACTAGCATTGTAATTATGGGAAGTGCAGGGTTTTTACTAATTTTTGCCGCAGTTAATTTTGTAAATTTTCGGTTGTACAAAAAAACACACAGTAAAAAATGGATTTCACTAACAGGATGTGTTGTATGTGTTATATCATTAGGTGTACTTATTTGGGAATCTAAAATCACATCCCCTGAAAATATTTGGATTTTTGTGATAATGGTAGGCATAGCGTTTGTAACTGAAATAAGTTATAGAAAAATTGCAAATAGACGACATAAATGCTGTTTTTAAAAACTTCTAAATGTTATAATAAATAGAATACGGGGTTTTAGTTTTTAATTGATGAAAAATCCAACCTGTACTGTCCGTGTGTTTCTTTTTGAATAATTTTTTTGTCTTTAATTCTAATTTAATAAATACCGATTTTCCAATTATTATTTGATTTGGTTTTGTATAATTTTGCATCTTTGCAGCTAAATTTAATGTCAAACCAATCAAATCCACATGAGAACGATATTTATCTGCACCATATCTTACTATGCTACAATCACCGAAATCTATTGTTACTTTAATCTGGATTTTTGGAAATCCATCTTCTTCAAGAATAGGATTTATCGCTTTGTCAATTATTTGCTGCATAGTTTTTGCACACTCAATAACACCATCTGCTCTTTGCGAGATATCTTTTTTATCATAAAAATATGCCAAAACTGCATCACCTACGAATTTTAGAACATATCCTCCAAAATCTTCAATTACATATGACATTTCTTGAGAGAATGTTCTGATAATCACATTGAGCGTTTCTGGATTCAAATCTACACTCATTTTAGTTGAACCCACTAAATCTACGTATAGTACAAACATAGGCAATCTTTCTGAATCATGTTTTCTCAGAAACTTATTGGATCTTGATAGTGCTAAGTGGTGATATTCAAAATCTTCATTTAATGCTTTTTTCACTCTTTTTTTAGAACTATGAATACTTAAATTCATCATAGTTTTATTTTTTTTGGGCATAAAAACAATTCCACATATTTTTGATTTCTATTCATGATTCTCACTCTTGGTATTATGAAGATGATTAATCTATCTTCAAGTAGAATTTCCCATATGATATTTGAAAAAATTCTAGTTCCATATGACAATTCTGTAAATTCAAAACGAGCTTTGAGTAAAGCGCTTGCATTAACATCACTTACTAAATCTACAATTACACTTGTACATGTAATTGAATATCATAGTGCAATGGCTAAAATCATCGAACCATACAAAGAAACCATGATTGGACATGTAAAAAAATTTCTCAAGGAAATCAAAAAAAATGCCACACACAAAAATGTCAAAATTGAAAATGAAATTCTATATGGAAATCCATCTGAAGAAATTATTAATTTAATGAAAACAAAAAAATTTGATCTAATTATTATGGGAAAAAGAGGTGTAACTAAAATTACGGGTCCGACGTTGGGGAGTGTTTCAAATGCACTTGTTCAACATTCTAAAATCCCCGTCATGATAATTACATAATACATATACCATCAAAATGATGGTGTGAATATTCTTGATGGAACTAAAAAGAAATATTGGAACTTTTGGAGCAGCTTCTGTTGGAATAGCAAATATTATCGGTGCAGGAATTTTTGTTCTAAGTGGAGTTGCTGCAGGCATTGCAGGTCCCGCAGTAATTTTATCATTTTTGATAGCAGGAGTAATTGCAATGATGACTGCATTGTCTGCAGCAGAGTTATCGTCATTTATTACTGAAACTGGTGCAAGCTACGCATACACAAAACGAGCTTTTGGACGATTTTGGAGTTTCCTGGTGGGATGGTTCAAGTATTTTGATTATTTGGTAGGAGGAGCTGCAGTGTCTGTTGGCTTTGCAGCTTATTTTACATCTGTATTTGGATTAGAAGGAGCATTACCAGTAATTCTTGCTGCTGTTGGATTACCAATAGTATTGAGTATTTTGAATCTCTTGGGAGTGAAAGAAGCTACTCGTGTTACCTCGGCCATGGTTTTGATAAAAATTTTTGCAATAGTAATTTTATTGATGTTTGGAGGATTTTATTTATTCCAAAACTTTGATGTTGGACATTACACTCCATTTTTTGCAACAGGATTTGGAGGAATGTTAAGTGGGGCTGCTGTAATATTTTTTGTATTTATCGGATTTAACACGGTCACAATGATGTCTGAGGAAACAAAAAATCCTCACAAAACAATTCCTAAAGCGTTAATGCTTGCTTTTGCAGTAACCTTTGCTTTGTATATGGCAGTAGCAGTTTTGCTTATAGGTATTCTGGATTGGGGCGACGTATCCAAAGATGCTCATCCATTAGGAAGTATAGCTTTGGTAATTTCTGAAAATCCAATGCTATTTGATTTTATTTCATTTTCTGCATTAATTGCATCAGGCTCGGTAGTTCTTAGTAGCATACTTGGTGGAACTAGAGCAAGCTTTGCGATGGGAAGAGATCGGTTACTTCCACAACAATTTGATAAAGTTAGCAAACAATTTGGTACTCCTTATTTTTCTATCATCATAGCTGGTATTGTAATAGTAGCCTTTGCAGGAATTTTTCACAATAATATTGAAACTATAGCATCAATTGTGAATTTTGGTAGTTTGTTTACATATCTTTTTGTGAATCTTTCAGTGATAAAATTAAGACGTTCTGAATCACAAACCAAGCGATTTTTTAAAGTTCCATTATACCCAGTTATACCAATAATCGGAGCAATCTCTTGTGTTGGTTTGATGTTCTTCCTCAATCAATCTGCAATGTTTATTTCAGTGATTTGGGCTGCAATTGGGTTGACCATCTTTTTTGCCTTTTACAAAAAACAAAAATCAACATCTCAAATTTAATGTTAAATCATCAATTTTTTATAAACAAAAGTAGGAAGTGTGAACTGATCTGACAAAATCCGATGAGAGCAGACTTATTTTTATCCAAAATCAGAGAATCAAATAAAGCAGTAAACTCCCTTCTTAAGAAATTTTTATACAAAATATGCATTAATGTAATTATGAATAAATGTAGTAAATGGGATTATGAAAGTGCAATAATTCAGAATTGGTCATGTCTTAGATATATCAAAATAAAATTATTTGTAGAATGAAAAATTATTTTATAATTTAGAGAATTTAACCAAAGAAATAAACAAAATAACACATATTAAAAATATACATACTATATATTCAAAAAATATAACTTTATTATAATTTATAGTATGTACATAATATATGGTCATAATAGTAAAAGAAGGAGGATTCAACTATCTAAGACACAACATACAAGGTAAAGATAAAAGAAAATACATAGGTAAAACAATCCCAAAAAACATAGAACAACTCAAAAAAGAGTTTCTAAAAGAATTTTATTGTGAAGAATGGGATGGTAAAATACAAAATATCACAAAAAATTATAAAAAAAATATTAAAAATATCTCACAATCAATTCAATTAAAAAATTTTGAGAGTTTTGGTATTGCATTTACATACAATACACAAAGAATAGAGGGTTCAAGTCTCACTCAAGCAGACACAAAAGATTTACTCATATATGGGGTCACACCTGCAAAAAAATCACAAGTAGATGCGATTGAAACAAAGAAACATTATGAATTATTCATGAAGTTAGTAACATCAAAAAAACTCACAAAAATTACAAAAGAGACAGTACTACAATGGCACAAAGAAATCTTTGATCAGACCAAAATTGGAGAGGCAGGAAATATTAGATCACATAGAGTAGTAGTAATCACAAATGACAAGATAGAGTTTACATCAGTTCCAGAAATCCCAAAGAAACTAAATGAATTTTTCAACTGGATAAACAAATACAATTCAAAAAAAAATATTGCCGAGTTTGCAGCTATGGTACATTACAAGTTTGTATCAATACACCCATTTGCTGATGGAAATGGCAGGATATCCAGACTAATTATGAATTATATTTTGTTCAAATATGATTGCCCATTCATGCAGATAAAGAATAGTGATAGAAGACAATATTTTAGATCGTTAGAAAAATCACAATTAAAACATGATGAGATTTATTTCCTAAAATGGTTTATGAAATATTACATCAAAGAAAACAAACAGTATTTGTAAAAAATTATTTCTAAAATTCAAATTTTTTTGGTTGAAATTAGAGATTTACACCAAAATGACAATTCCACTTAAGAGAATTTTAAAGGTCCAACTCCACGGGGCGAATCATTTTTGGGAATTAAAATTGACACAGACAGGTTTGCACGACAAAAATTGTTTCTTTAAATAACAAAATTACGGCGGATTATCATTGAGCCTAAGAGAAATTGAGCTAAAAGAAGAATATCGTTCAGACAGAGATGACATAGTTACAGAATTTTTCTTTCCTTGTCTTGGTAATTGTATAGAATATGACAGGTGTGTAGATTTTTTGTCTATTGAAACTTTAGCAACAATAGCCATGGCCTTTGAGAATTTTTCTGAAGGTAAAGCAAAATTGAGAATGGTTACAGGACACAGATTTAAAACAAGCGACCTAAACCTATTCACAAAACTATTTTCAGAGAAATTTACAAAGTCTTTTGAAGGTAAATTAATCAAAGATTCAAAAATTACAAAATTACAAGAGATTGTAAATAATGGGCAGATAGAGCTTAAAATTGCAATTCCAAATTCAGAACAAGTTGCAAATTCGTTCTCAGAAAGAATTGGAATATTTAGAGATGAGCATGATCAAGCCGTTGCATTTACTGGAACATCAAGAGAATCATTTTCAACTCAAACCAGAGATTTTGAGTCAGTGGATGTTTTCACATCATGGAATGACAGATCAAGAGTTGAAAGAAAGATGAAAGATTTTGAAGATCTTTGGGAAAATAAAACAAAATATGTTGAAGTTTATGATTTTATGAAAGCTGAAGAAAATAGTCTTTTGAAATATTCATCAGAATGGGTTTTACAAGATTAAAGCTGGAATGATTCTTCTAATCTAGATTTGTTTTCATAAAAATTCATTTTGTTAATCTTATAATAAATTACTTCACCACGACGCTCTATTACTGCAATAATAGGTTCTTTTCCCATTTGGGCAATTTCTTCAACCTTTTTTTGCAGATTGCCCATTTTTTCTTGTTGACCTTCATTGAGACCAAAGATGAGGAATTTTGCGCCTTTTTCACCATAATGGCCTCTTTCATAAACTCTAAAATCAGAACCAAATCCAAATCCATCTTTTACGACATATCCACGATTGCGTAAATCTCGATATATCAAAAATTTTGTAAGAATTTCAGAATCAGTAATTTGGCAAGTATTCATAAAAAAATCAAAGTCAATTTGTTTTTTGTTTTTCTTTAGAATCAGTCTTTTTGTGTATAACAGATAAAGTGTTTCAAATGATTTGAGGAATAATTTTTCTTTTTCAATTTCTCCAAACCCCTTTAGGTCTAATTCATGGATCATATTCTTATCAGAGATGCATGTTTGATCTGAAATTATCTCTCCATGTACTAAGGGAATATCTTCCATGATGAAGTGAAAATTGATGGATTTCCATATAAGCATTAGAGAATATGAGGGATGTACTGCTAACCGTTAAAATATGGGCATTTTGGCTTGAGAATATCATGCATGGTGCCAATTACAGAGATGGGACTGGACAAGTCTTTACCAGAAAAGAGTACATCAAAGGTAAACCACAAATCAAAATTGCAAAATTTCAAGGTGGTAAAAGAAACACATACCAATACTGTGTTCAACTATTATTAAATGAGAAAATCCAAATTAGACATATGGCTATTGAATCAACAAGATTAGCAGCAAATAAAACATTAGAAAAAACAACTGGTGAATCAGGCTATTATTCAAGACTTCGAATTTATCCACACAATCTTCTTAGAGAAAATAAACAGATTGCAACTGCAGGTGCAGACAGAGTTTCAGAAGGAATGAGAAGATCATGGGGTAAGGCAGTAAGTTTAGGTGCAAGAGTAAAACAAGGTCAGTGCATTATGGAACTATATGTTAACGGTGATGCACATTTGGAAGCAGCAAAAAAAGCACTTCACGGTTCATGTGTAAAACTACCAGGAACACCATTAATCAAAGTGATTGAATGGAATAAAGCATCACCATAAATCTTTAAAATTAGATTTTTTGTTTTTTACAAATTCTAAAAATTCTTCAAATTCTTGTGGCGTAGGTTCTCGATTTAGAATTCTTTTAGATTGATAATAAAATGTGTTATAGATTCTACCTACAACAATCCCCAAAGCAAAGGATTTTGAATTATCAATGTCAGATAAGGATTGAATCAATTGTTTAATTTCATCTTTGTTTGAAATAGAGTCTTGAATCTTTTGCTCTATTTTCTTTAGAAGAGTTTCATCCACGATACATCTTGTTTGAAATAGTTAAAAACAGTTTAATATCCAAATTCAACCTTGAGGGTTGTTGCAGTTATAGTACAGTCTGGTTAGTACTCGTGCTTGCCAAGTACGTGACCCGGGTTCAAATCCCGGTAACTGCACCACTTTTCATCAATTCTTTGGAACTAGTGCATTTTTAATAATTTCAAGTGCATCTCGGGCTTTTTCAGGACGAGGTAATTGAATCATGAATACATTGTCTTTTCCATAATTAGATTTAGGAGAAGAAAGTGCAAGCATGGATGTTTTAGCAAGAGATTCAAAAAAAGCAAGATGTGTTTTAGCATTTACAAGATATTTTTCAACTATATTGCCTTTAGAAAATGTAAGAGTTACTTCTACAAAGACATTTCCCAATCCATCTTGTAAAATATTCAAATCAGTGTTAATGGATAAAGATTGTCCAGCGACTTTTGATAACATTTCATCGTATTTTTTCTCATCTAATTCAATACAAGGAGTTTGCTTTCCATCAAAATCAAAAGTAGTAATTCCAAGATGTACTTGATCTAAAAATCTTTTTAATTCATCAGACATCTTCTTTCTCTTCAATTGCAGGAATTATTTTATCACCTGCCTTTACCAAAAATGGAGAAAGAAATGCAGTGATTATAGAAATGATACCAACTAATGGGAACAAGAAAGCACTGACTGCGCCAATATCTACACCTACCTTGATAATGACAATAGAAAATTCCCCTCTAGGAGCAGCCAATGTAAATGCTGAACGAAGTGCCTTGCCACGTCTTTGTCTGAAAATTATATTTCCAATCATGTTGCCTCCAAATTTCATTCCAGTAGCAACTGCAATCAAAGCAATTGCTACGAAAATATAATTTTCAAGTTGTGAAACATCCATCAAGGCACCTACTGAAATAAAGAATATAGCCACAAACATGTCTTTGATGGGGCTTGAAAGTAATTTGGCAACTTCAGCGGATTTAGATTCTGCAACTAAAACACCAGCCAAAAATGCTCCAATTGCTACTGATAATCCCACAATATTTGCCAATAATGCATAACCAAAGCATACACCCAAAACACTAAGAAGTAAAATTTCACGATGTTCTGCTGCAGCAACTCTATCAATTAAAGGTGGAATTACACGAGTTCCAATAGTAAATGTACCTACAATTAGACCAGTTGCAACCAATACAACTACAACAATTGATTCAATAGATACAGTGCCAACTAGTGCAATTGATTGTAATGAAGAAATTAGAATAACTGCTATGACATCCTCTACAATTAAAATACCTAGAACCAAAATAGATGATTCTTTTTTGATTTTCCCCATCTCTTCTAAGAGTTTGACAATAATTGCAGTACTGGAGATAGACAAAGCTGCGGAAATAAACAATGCATCCATGAAGTTTAATCCAAGTGCACTAGCAGTATAGAACAAAACACCTAGAGTTGAAAACAACCCTATAGTTCCAACTCCAATTGCTACACGACCAATACTTTTGATTTTTGCATATGGGAATTCTATACCAATTACAAAAAGAAGTAAGATAACACCAATTTCTGCAAATAAATTCAATGCAGAAATATCAGACAAAATTCCAACACCACCTACAACATCAGTAGATGGTCCACCATCAGGTAGAACCCAAGACCAAAATGGAGAAAGAGGACCGATTAGCATTCCTGCAAAAAGATATCCGATGATCAACGGTTGTTTGATTTTAAAAAAAGCAAGTGTAACGACTGCACCAATTATCATAATGAATGCTAAATCAGTGACAAAACTTGTGTGAGGTAATTCAGGGGTAATTTGTTCGATTAAACTAGTTACAGTATTGTTAAGAGAACTTTGAATTCCACTTGAATCTAGTTGAAGTGGAAGATATTGCATGTTATCAATAATCAAATTTGTTTAAAAACGATTACGGATTATCCAGTTGCAAATAATTTCCCAACAAATCTCAGGCTCAGATATTTTCAAAATCTTTAACCTCTTTATGCTCAAACATGATAAACGATATGCAGAGTGATGATTAGGTCTACTGAATTAAATGAAGAGATATGACCTGGGGTATCTGACTGCATAATTGGTTACTTTGTAATCACCTTGCTATTAATAGTACGGTACCATACCGTACTATATGATTCAATGTGAATATTGTCCAAGAGGGTTTATTGAAACAACAAATGGTTTGGCTGAAAAGACATTTCATGAATTACTTCACGAACCAGAAGTTGTAAACAAGTAACTCTTTACATTTTTTATTTTACACCCAACTTTTTTATCTTTAAATTTTTAATTGAATTTACATGGCTATCAAAACTACAAAAAAGAAAACCACGCCCAAGGCAAGAAAGGTAACCAAAAAAGAGCCAAGCCCATCAGTGTTATTAAAAAAGGTAGCATCAGTTTCAGATTCTAACAAAGCATTACAAAAAGAGATCAAAGTGATGTCAAAAATCTTTGGCGAAAATCAAAAAGTTTTAGTTTCAATGAAAGGGATGATTGACACATTAACATCAACGTTAGAGCATATTCAAAAACAATCAAAACAAATTAACATTATAGAAGATGATACTCAAAAATTATTCTCAGGATTAAATCAAATTAGAACACAGTCAAATCTTGTAAATAAGATCAATGATCAAACATCAAAATTAGAAAAAGAAATTAGTAGAATTTCTGAATTACAAAAAACATCAAAATCTTCAGAATTATCAAAGCAAGTAGAAGATAGTATAAATTCAATTCAAAATAATTCTCAAATGATCATTAAAATTGCTCAAAGAATTGATGAAGTTAGAGACGATTTAAGAAAAGTTTCGGGAAAGACAGATTCATTTTTAGAAATTGGTTCAGAGATGAATAATTTAAAAAATACAATTGAAGAAATCTCAGGAAAAACTGCAAAAATAGATATGAGCTCTCAGATAATTGAAAGTCTCAAACAAGAATTGGGAAGAATTTCAGAGGGAGTTTCATCAAGTTCAAATCTTAATGCGGAATTAGATGCAATCAAAGTTACAATTGATGCCATTTCATCAAAAGCATCAAAAATTGATTCGTTAGGAGGGGTAATTGACGGACTCAAACAACAGTTTGAGAACATAGCATCAAAAGCAAATTCTGTAGACAATTTGAGTCTAGAATCCATTAAAGATTTAGGTGGCAAGATTGACAAAATTGAAACCGAAATTGACTCACTTGCACAAAGGGCAGATTCTACAGCATTTGTAGGAGAAGGACTCAAGTCAATTCAGGATGAATTTTCCAATTTCAAACAGAATGTTTTTGATAAGACAAATAGTATTGAACAAAAAATATCGTCAGTTTCAGACACATTAAAAAGACAAGGCGAATCCACAATAGAATTCCATAAAAAATCTGAGAAACTATTTCAAGAATTACAATCAGTCAAAAAGGTCACAAGCAAGACATCAGATAATTCCTCAAAAGAAGTGATGGCACTGTTAAAACTATCAGAATACCAATCAAACATCAGAATGAATGCAGAATCAAAATATGGTGTTTCAAAAGACATTGAAAAAATGGCATCACAGACTGCAGACATTGTCAACTTGTTTGATAAAATTTCAATTGAATCAGGAGAGAATATTCCACTACCTCACGAGGTTAGACAGTGGGCAGTAAGTAAGATGTTAGATTGTGCAGACAAATGGGAAGTTAGATTTAGTGATGTGTATTCAATTTTGTCAAATGCATTAGGAAGAGATATGTTAAAAGAAGCAATTAGAATTCAACAAGTAAGAGACATTTACGGAATTAGAGCAGTAGATGAAATTAGAAGAGATCTAAATATTACTTGATTATTCTTCATCTAATTTATTGAGTTGTTCTTTCTTTCTTTTCAATGCAGCAAATATTCCTATAATTGCTGCAATCCAAATAACACTTAACATCATATTTGCAGGACTGACATACATGTATGGAGTTGCATCCATAATGTTGATTTTCAACAATAATGCCCTATCATTAATATCCAACATTCCAGTATGATATGCAGAGTTATCTTTTGGGATGGATGAAATTTCATCTATTCCTGCAAACATTGTATCTATGTTATTTTGAATTCTGAGAAAGTTAGTAGATTCTGTTCCAAATATCCAAACAGGGTTTTTGGAAATTACTTCACCATCTGAATTTGTTGTTTCAGGCAATTGATCCATAACTAAATCTAAATCAGATTGAATTTCAACTAAATGCTCACGAATTATCTCAGGATCGGATGAAGAAACTATTCCATCAAGATTTCCTCGGATTCTATCAAGAGGATAGATATCCGCATTATAACCAGAAACTGCCATAAATACTCCAAAAATTATAATTCCAACTATTCCAATCATGGAAAGTTTGTAAACAGTATTTGCCATTTTTTCTTTCTTAGTTTTGGGTCGATTATCACTTGATTTATTTCTTTTAAACCTAGTATGAGACAGACTCATGTAAGAGATATAGAAAAATCCCAGTGTTTGAATGGCAATGATTGGTACAAAGACAGGATTATTTGAAAATATTGAAATAAAAATTCCCATTATCCCATAAACGCCAAAAAATATTTCCAACAGAGTTGTTTGTGTAAAAGGTAAATTGTATGCCTTGTCTCTCCAATCATCTTTTTTTGTTACTATTCCGTATTTTGGAGTTCTATGAAATTCATTTTTTTTTCCAAGTATAGCATCAAAAACTGCAACAGTGTTATTTACAGACAGTCCAGCATTATAGACAAGTAGTGCAGGAAGCAGTTTTGCTTTTGATTTCCATGACTTGTGATACATGCCACGTATTACAATGAGATATGCACCAGGTCCCATTGCAAGATATGTCGCAATTGTTATTGCAGGAAGAACACTAACTACATAGAGATTGACTTGAGCAGCCAGTAAGATAGGCAAAGTCAAAAATTGTATCAATACTAGAGGATAAACAATATGACGAGTAAGTTGAATAAATGCCTGAATTTTTGCTTCAATTGCAACATTTCGTTTTAAACCAATATCAGAAAGTAATTTTATTGCACATTGAATAGAGCCCTTTGCCCAACGAAATTGTTGCCTTTTGGCACCATTCATTTGAGCTGGTAATTCAGCATCAACTACAATATCGGGCAAGAATAGGCATTTCCAACCTTTCATTTGGGCTCTATAACTCAAATCAAGATCTTCAACAAGTGTAGCAGTATGCCATCCCCCAGCATCTTCAATGCACTCACGCTTCCAAATTCCTGCAGTACCATTGAAATTCATGAATAAATGAGAATTACTTTTTGCTTTTTGTTCTACAAGGAAATGAAAATCAATACTAAGTGCCTGCACTTGAGTGATGGTAGAATAATTTTCATTAACATGTCCCCATCTACACTGAACTAATCCTATGTTTGATTTTGAAAAGTGTGGGATTGCTCGTTTAAGAAACCAAGTAGGAGGAATAAAATCAGCATCAAAGATAGCAACAAGTTCTGTGTCAGTTGTTTTCATTGCATGTTTCAATGCACCTGCTTTGTACCCTTTTCTCGTATCACGCCTTACATGTTCAATTTGGAACCCTTGTTTTTTATAATCATCAACCACATCTCGAATCAATTCAACTGTATCATCATCAGAATCATCACACACCATTATTCGCATTTTGTCTTTAGGGTAATCCAAATTGCAAACTGAATCCACTAGCCTTTTTGCAACATATTTTTCATTGTAAATTGGTAATTGTATAGTTACAGAAGGTGTCCCCCAATCAACTATAGGATAGATTTCATTTCTTGTTCTAGCAACAAATGCCAAATAATAGAAATTAACAGTATATGCTGTGATGATTATTGCTGATATTATAAACAGATCAAATACAAATGAAGTGAAAGGGTTGATTGCCATATCCCTAATTTCACAAAATTACTAATCGCTATTTATTACTTGCAAAGAATTAAACTATTTTTGCTCATAGATCTTGATTGCTTGTGGAGGACAAACACCTTCACATGCAAGACAGAAAATACAATCAGGTTCTTTTGACATCAATGGTTTCTTTTCAGATGCAGGATTTCCAGGAGAATCAAACCATTCATAAACTCCTACAGGGCATGCTTCAATGCATCCACCATCTGCAATACAAATATCATAATCTACTGAAACAAATTCTCCCCATACTCCCATGATACCATTACTTGTGCCTCGTCTACCCCAAGTTTTGATTGTGTGTTCGGCGGCCTCGTATACTGCAGTTTGTTTCATTTTAGATTTATAATCGACATCAATTGGTCCAGGTTTTGCACCATCAGGAATTTCAATTGCACTGTCATCCTCTTCTTCTTCATCATCTTTTGCCTCAACTGGTTTTGGTTTTGCACCAAGAACAATTTTTGCAAGAGGAGTTAGTTCTTCTAGTTTTTGAATAGCAGCAATTTCAGATATTTTTTCAGTTTTAGCATAATAAGAAATCATTTTGTCAGCCAAGATAGTGTTTCGCAAAATTGTATCAATAACCATTTTAGCAAAATGATCTGCTTTCTTTCGATAATCTTTGACCCAGTTAGGATCACCAAACTTTTCGATTGGAAAAATTTGATAAATAATATCTACAACTTCTCCTGTAACAATTTCCACTGTAACAGACAAGTCAACTTCTTCGTAACCTTTTGCATCAGGATCATCCATGTTTTGTTCTTTCCAACGATATGTTGCAAAAATTCTATCAGCGTACATGTCCATTTCAAATGCTTTTTTTAGTCCATCATGAACAGATTTTATCTCAGCAACTTCTTCAAGTTTAATTGGTAATCTATAAAGTCCAAGTTTGAATCCATGTAATGGATATACACCACGTTTTGCAGTTGGTGCTTCCATTGACCATACTCGATCTTTAAGAAGTAAGGACATCTGTCTTTGGTGAATGGAATTTATTTAAAAAGGTTATCAGTCATCATCGTCAGGACATGTGAGTTCTCGTAATTTTGTGTATTTTTTTTCCATAGTTTCTGCATGGGCCATTACGATAGATAAATCATAGGAATCCTTTGAAAAATACCAACGAATAGGAACCCAATGTCCAACTCCATCCATGTCATGAATCATTCCTTTATCGGCTTTGACATTAATTTTTTCATCAATGGATGTTTCTTTAATCTCAAGACCTCGCTTTGTTTTGTCTTCCATAATAATATCAGACTTGCCGTCTTTGATAAAATAGAAAGTGCCTTTCTTAAGAACAGGAAGGTCTAAAAGCAATTTATTTTTCCACAGGATTTCCAATCATGTTTCCCCATTCAGTCCAAGAACCATCATAATTTCGGACTTTTGGATATCCAAGTAAGTATTTCAGTACAAACCAACTGTGTGAAGAACGCTCTCCAATTCTACAATAACATATTACATCTTTATCTGGAGTAACACCTTTTGATTCATAATTTTGTCTTAACTCTTCAACTGCTTTGAATGTGCCATCAGCATCATTAACTGCAGTTGCCCATGGGATGTTGTTTGCATCAGGGATATGTCCGCCTCTTTGTGCATGCTCCATTGGGTATTCTGGAGGAGCAGTGATTTGACCCGTAAATTCTGCAGGAGATCTTACATCAACCATCACAGTATCTTCTTTTCCTATTCCACGACTTACATCAAATAGATATGCACGCAATCCTTCATCAGGAGGTTGTGCAATATAGTTTGTTGGTGCTATTTGAGGTTCATCAGTAGTGTAATCTTTATTTTCCAATTCCCATTTTTTTCTGCCACCGTTCATAATCTTGAGATTTTCATGTCCATAAATTTTGAAAACCCAGAAAACAAATGCTGCAAACCAATTGTTAAAGTCACCATAAAGAATTACTTCAGTATCGGCAGTAATTCCATTTTTAGACATTAATGCTTCAAATTCTTTTTTACTAATGATATCTCTTGTAATAGGATCATTAATGTCTCGTTTCCACCAGATTAAACTGGAACCATTAATGTGTCCTTTTTGATACCCATTTACAGGATCATAATCAACTTCAACTAGTTTTCTATTTTCATTAGGAGGATTTTGTGATACCCATTCTGTATCAACCAAAACTTCAGGATGTGCGTAACTCATAATTTCTACAAATTTGTTTTCATACTTATTTGTTTTTCCAAAAAATGCTAAAAATATCATTTTTATATAAATAGGATTCAGAAGAACTGCTTGAAATTACAAAAAGTGGCCGTAGTGAGTAAGGTAGGATCTAAGGATTCAGAGCAAGCAGCGAAAGATGTCACAAAAAAGATTTTAGCAAAAAAGGCTAAAGTGTCTACAATTTCTCCAATTGAAGTTGAAGGTGCAAAACAATTTGAAACTCTAGAAGAATTGAAGAAAGAAAAACTAGATTTAGTCATTACTCTTGGTGGTGATGGCACCACACTTCGAGTTTTTAGGAATTTAGAAAATGACACACCAATTTTAACAATTAACGTAGGAGGAAATAGAGGGATTTTGGCAGAAATTACAATTGAAGAAATCGATAATGCAATTGAACAGATTTTAAAAGATAATTTCTTTTTAGATAAAAGAACTAGAGTGATAGCATCTTGTGGAGGAAAAGAATTCCCTCCAGCATTAAATGAAATTTACATTACAAGAACAAATTTGACAAAAACTGCAGAGATTAAAATAAAATTTCAAGATGATACTGTAAAACAAAAAATGGATGGAGTAATCATTGCAACACCAAGTGGATCTACAGGACATTCATTTTCACTAGGCGGTCCAATTTTGCACGAGAGTCTTGATGTTTTAATCATCACACCAGTTGCACCAGTATATAGACTAGCATCACTGATTGTTCCAGATGAAAAAATTGAAATTACTTGTTCGCATGATTGTAATATTGCAATGGATGCACAAGTTGTAAAATCAGTAGGATATGAAGAATCAATCACCATTAAAAAATATAAAAAACCAGCAGTCTTTCTAAGATTAAAGAAAAGAGGATTGAGACAGATGAGCAAACTTGGATTTTAAAATTTTAGATGCAAGTGCATTTTATGCAGGAGTACCATTTAGATCATCAGAGAATTGTTTTACAACATCGTTAGTTTATGATGAAATTAAACACATAAAGAAAAACCACGATGCATTAGGAACCCTGCTTGAAACAAACAGATTAAAAATTAGAGAGCCAGATTCAAAATCAATCAAAAGGGCGATTAAATCATCTAAAGAAACAGGAGACTTTCCGCAATTATCAAAACAAGATATTTCAATAATTGCATTGTGCATTGAAATGAAAGGCCAGATAATTAGTGATGATTTTGCAATTTCAAATGTTGCTAAAAATTTAGGTTTAGTAATTCTTCCAATCATGACTAATGGGATTAAAGATGTGGGTAAATGGGTTTATTATTGTCCAGGGTGTAGAGCCAATCACACAACAGGAAAAGAATGTCCTATGTGTGGAACATTATTAAAAAGAAAACTACTCAAAGAGAAATCAGTTTCCGTTTAATTCAACAATTAAAACATCAAAAGTTTTATTTTCAACATTAGAAATTTTTAATCAAATCATCAATCATGTAAAGTTTTTTGATTTGATATCTTGAGAAATTTGCTTTTACTATCTAGGGTTTTTTTGATTTTTTTGGCACGTGCATCTCCCAAACCTTCAACTTTAGCTAATTCAGCAGTAGTTGCACTAAAAACTTTCAACGGAGTTCCAAATTTTGTCAGCATTCTAACTGCAAATTTTTCACCAATTCCAGGTAAACTGCAAAGAACAGAAAGTTGTTGTTTTTCTAAATCATTTGATTTTTTGATCTTTTTTAGATATGGTCCTTTTGGAGAATCTTTTCTGGAACACATAGAAACTAAGAGTTTAGCAGTATGATTTGCGCTGGGAGTAGGAATTACAGGAATTTTGAAATCTAAAACGACAGTAGAAAGTGCACCATAAAATATCAAAGGATTCTCAGTGATTTCTTCAATTTCATCAACATTTCCCTCCATGAGAACAACAGGATGTTCAAAGTGTTCTTTTAATCTTGCACATTGATCAAAAAGTCGTCCATCAAAAACTGAAGCCATAAGGTCACGGATACTTTTTCGTTCAACAATGGTTTCAGGGGCCACTATGTAATCACCAATAGGAAGTGTTTTCATTTCAATATTCAATCCAATTGATTTTAAAAGATCAGGAATTCCACTTTTTCGTTCTCTCTCATCTACAACAATTCTTAGATTTTCTAAATTCACAAATAGTGTTTGTAAAGATTGTTAATATCTTATATGAAATTGGCGTAAGAAATTATTTTCTAGGATTATCTTCAACAGGCGGAGAATTTGGAGGTGCATTTGCAGAACCACCTTTCATCATTTCGGTAATTTTTGCTTCTTGCTCTTTGAGAGAGTCTTTTAGACGTGTTTCTTGTTTTTCAAGAACAGTTGCACGAGTTTTTCTCATCTCAATTCGTTCTTCTAATTCATCAATCAATTCCTGTTTTTTTGATTTAATCAAAACTGTACCAGCTTGTTTAAAGACAGCATCACCATCAGCAATTTTTCTTAATTCTTCAAGAGCTTTTTCAGTTTCTGTTTTTTCAATATCAAGATGTTGCTTTTGAGTCATTACTGATTGAAGATTTTGTTGAGATTGTTGCATTTTCATAATTTGTTCTTGAAGCCATGGTGGCATTTGTCCTGCTGACATACGTAATCACAAAATTTGTTTCATTATATCTTTACCGATTCTATTGAATCATAGCTGGCCTGAATTAATCGAAGTGTGGAATTCAGGTTTGCTCTAAGATGAGATAATTGATCAGTTTCAACTGAAATGGTAATTTTTTCATCAAAAGTTATCTGGGTTTTTACAGGATTTTCTGGATAAAATTCATTATCGGTATTTACAGAATCAAAAATTGCTTTTGACTTGTCTTCTGCATCGACGGTGATTTTTGCACTAAAGTTTAACGTCATATGCAGTTCCGGCTACTTTATAGCTGCATTTTTTACAAGACCAAATTCCTACGGCATCACGTCCAAAGTTTTGTGAGCCACACTCAGGACAAGTTCTTTTTTCTTTTAAAGTAAAATGGACTTTTGAATATTGTTTTCTAAGTTTAATTCCGTAACGAGCACCTAGTCCTTTAAGAGATTTTTTTGCTCTTGAGTGTTTGACCATTTTATTGACTACCTTTTTGAGCTTCTTTTAATTTTTCTCTTATTTTTGCACCTACACGTACAGAGATTTCACCACATTGACTAATTTCATCCTGAGTAAATCCATCACTGCCACCTTTTTGTAAAGCACAAATATTGCCATCAGAATCACTTGTGATTGTAATACGAGCATCCATACTAGCCCATTCATCCCCATTTGGATCAACGACTATATGATTTCCAATTTTTCCCATTGTTATAGAAACAGGTATTGTGGATATTGGTAAAGCAGTTTCATCACCTTCTACCAGTGTTGGTTTATCATCAACCCAATTCCATTTTGGAGTCGTGGATGTGAGCAATGCAGCTGTTGCAGCATAAGAACATGCATCAAATAGATTTCCATCGTAATCAACTACTACATTATCAGCAAAGACACCAATTACAGATTTGTCTTTTTCAATGACTAATTGAGAAACGTCAATCATGTGACTTTCTCTAATTCCCCTATCAACAACTCTTGCCAATTCAATTACATGTGGTTGTGGAGGACCAGTTTCAACAGTTGGATGAGAAAGTGGCAATAATTCAGCAGTGCAAATAAAAAGACCTCTGTCACCAGTATCTGGGAAAGGTCTATCAGGTTGAATTTTTACACCACAAATAACTTCAGTTTCACCAAGATAGACTCTTGCTGAACCGTTAGCTTTTGGAATTGCATTAGTTTCAATTTTGATTTCACGGGATTCATCAAGTGCACGTCCATCAACTCTTTTTCCTTGTTCTAATAATTCAAGGATTTGTGCTTTCTTTAATTCATCAAGAACAGAAACAGATGTCAATTTTAGTCTTCTCCATTTCCAAAGTATTTGTCTTTAAGTGCTTTCTTTTGTAATTCGTAAACAACCTTACAACCTTTTACTCCGACGTCAACACATTTTTTGTATTCTTCAGGAGTTAAAACTCCATCTAATTGTAATAATGTAATTTTATCAAGACTTGGCATGTAACCTATTGGCATATCTGCTTGACCAGCTTGATCTTCTTCATTGTTAACATCAAGAATTATAGTATCTGCAACTTTTCCTGCTGCAACTGCTGCAACCATATCTTTCATCGGAATACCTGCATCAGCTAATGCAACAGATGCTGCAGTAAGTGCAGCGCAACGAGTTCCACCATCAGCTTGTAAAACTTCAATAAATACATCAACTGCAGTTCTTGGGAATTTTTCTAACATTACTGCAGGTTCAAGGGCTTCTTTGATTACTTTGGAAATTTCAATTTCTCTTCTTGAAGGTGCAGGATTTTTTCTCTCACCAACAGAAAATGGTTCCATATGATATCTAACTCTTAAAATTCCAGTATCAGTATTTGACATGTGTTTTGGGTGTACATCTCTTGGACCAAAAATTCCGACCAAAATTTTGTTATCACCAAATTCAATGTAAGCAGAACCATCAGCGTTTTTTAGTCCACCGGCTCTAATCATGATTCGTCGTGTTTCGTCTACTTTACGTCCATCACAACGAATACCATTCTCATCCAAGAGGACCATTGTTGCGTCTCTTCCGCCCATTATGATTCGTTATCCTTTATTTCTAGCATTTCTTTCACTTGATCAGTCAAATTAGCAACATGTGCTTTTGCATTAATCATTTCAATTGCTTTTTTAGCCTTTAATAATCCCTCGGGAGTCTCACATGAAACAACTACCCAGCCATTCTGTCCGATAGTCACAGCAGCATTAGTTGCCATTTCAATCATCTGAATCATACTTCCACGCTTTCCAATTAATCTTGGAACTTTACTAGGAGAGATTTTTATCAAGTCACCAGAGTCAATTGCACCTAAATCTCTATCAGAAATCGTTACTAGTGGATCTCTTGTTCTATCAAAATTAGCTATTCTTGCAGCCACCAAGTCACCAGTTTTTAGTTTGGAGGATAGTTCATCTGCATGAGCAGAAAAATCTCGTCCAAAGACATCCTGAGCAGGCAAAAATCCAACATAACATGAATTGATATCTAATTCCCAAGATAGCGATGTGTGAGAAATAACTTTACCAATTACTAAATCGTTAATTTTTGGAATATATTTTCCAGTTAACGGAATTACTCTAACAGAGTCGTCATAAATTTCAGAAATACCTATAGACGTGGAAATTATCTTTTCTCCTTCTAAAATTACATTTTGTTCAGGTCTAAATGGTCCTGTAGTTATTACATCGCCCGGAATAACGTATTTTCTCTTATTATCCATTATTGAACTACCTCTACTGTAGCTGAACCCTTCGTTATAGAACCTAATCTGTCTATCACATTTGGCCTTGCTGCAGCGGGTATTTCAAGTATTGCTTTTAGTGAACCATTATTTTGCCATTCTTCAGATTTTAGAGAACCTACAGACTTTAATACAGAATATGATTGTGATGCAAACTGTGCAGGAATTGTAATTTCTAATTGTAGGCTTTCTGTTTTTAGGGCAATGATTGAACGTAATTTCTCAACAATATCTTTTACCTGCTCTTCAGTATTTTTTTGAGGATCAATTGAAATTCTACCATCTTTCATTGCTTGTTCAATTCTCAATGGAGGATGAGGCAAGTGAGTTTTAGGATCCACATAGGTCTTTGCGATAAATGTAATAATTTGTTTTTTCTTATCTTCTACCATTTTTCGTCTTTGATCAGTTGTAAGATTAAGATCACCATTTTGCATGATAATTTCTGCAATCTCAGTTTGGTCTTCAGTTTTGAAAGCTTTGAGTAGTTTTTCTGATGATGGTCGAGTACCTTTACCAGAATCAGTGTAAATTTCATCAGAAACTAGAACTGCAGAGAGGTCTTTTTTCTTTCCCATCTTGTATTCTAATGCAGGATCTGGTTTTACCATGATTTCAAATTTTTCGCCTTCAAATGAATAGCGCACTAGTGTTACATCAGCCATTTCTAAAATTGGTAGGAGGATTTGCTATTTATCTGTACTAACATAATGTAGACAGTAATACTATTTTGATGACTTTGACTATTTTGAATGATCAATTAATTCAAGAATTTTAGAAATGATATTGGTATGATTTGTATTTAATTCAGTTGTAACCATTAGCAAGTGTTTTTCATCAATTGGAAATGAAATCCTTTTAATTTCATCATATTCTGCCAGCGCATATTTTACAGATCCAAGTTTATGTTCAATGTTTTTTCGGGTTTGCCATCTCTGAGATGCATAATAGTGCATCATTTGTAGATCCTCATCATTTAAAATTGGGTTGACGTTTTCTCGAAAACCCCCAGTAATTATCTTACCAGCATTATTTTGAATTGCAGCATAACGAATATTAGAATCAACCTTCAGGACATCTGCAAACAACTTGTCAAAATCCATAAATCAGATAGGCATATTGTGAACTTAAGCATATCTAGAGAAATGATACAAATCAAAATAAAAAGACATTGTTTCCATTATGCCTAAAACCAGCTAGATTTTTATGTGGATTTTGAAGATTTTGCTCATTGTCATCCTTAGAAGTAATTAGTAAAGATGATCAGAAAATATCTGTAAAATTAAAGGGCATTCCAATACAATATGCAAATGCACTGAGACGTGTATGTCTAAATGGTGTACCAGTTTTTGCAATTGACACAGTTGACATTATTGAAAATTCTTCAGTTTTACCAGATGAAGGTTTGGCACACAGATTAGGACTAATCCCAATAACAACTGATTTGCACAGATTTAATGAACCATCCAAATGCGAATGTCAAAGTGAAACAGGATGTTCAAATTGTAAAGTAATGCTAGTTTTAGATTCAAGAGATTCAGAGGTCACTAGAACATTACTATCAGATGAATTATCCTCTGAAGATGATTCAATCAAGCCAACTTCAGATAAAATTCCCATAGTCCAACTAGCACCAGGACAAAGAATCAAAATAGAATGCTATGCAAGACTAGGACGTGGAACAGAGCATGCTAAATGGAATTCTGCAAACATTTCAACACTTACAGATACTGATAAAGTAGATGTCAAAGTTCTAACAGTAGAATCAACCGGCTCATTAAAACCTGAACAAATCATTATTTCGGGAGTAGACGAAGTGAGTAGTAGAATAGGTCAATTTAAAGAAATGATTGATCAAGTCGAAGCATAATTCAAGCATAGACATTATATTTGGGTTTCAAACCGCATTATTCACATGACTAATCAAGTCGTTATACACATGGCCAAAGATCTAAAAAAGGCATCAACTAAGAATGATGCTCCAATTTGGGCAAAACTAGCAGAATATGCATTAAAACCATCTATAGCAAGAAGGGATCTTAACTTGAATAGAATTGGTCAACTAACAAAGGAAAATGACATTGTAGTATTCCCAGGAAAAGTACTTGGAACAGGTAGTATTTCTCACAAAATTACATTATTTTCATTTTCAATTTCAAATTCTGCCGCAAATAAAATTATTGAAAAAGGTGGAAAAATTATCACCCATTCAGATTTGATTGAACAAAACCCAACTGGTAAAGGAGTAGTTCTACTTGGCTAATGGGAGAATTAACAGACCTGCTGGGAGAAATTCAAATACTTCTAAACAAGAAGTGGTTGTTAGAACAGACAGACCAATTGTTGTAGATGCAACTGATCACATTGCAGGAAGACTAGCATCAAATGTTGCAAAATTATTGATGCAAGGAAACAGAGTATCAGTAATTAATTGTGAAAAAATTATGATGAGTGGAACCAGAAGTAATCAAATTAAAGAATATAGGGAATTTTTAGAAATTAACAGTATCATAAACTACAAACATGGACCTGTCCACTACAGAAGACCAGATACAGTAATGGCAAAAATGATTCGTCAAATGTTGCCATATGATAGAAAACCATCAGGAAAAGAAGCACATCAAAGACTTAGAACATACATTGGTTCACCTAAAGAAATTAAATCGCTTGGAAAAATCCAATTTGAAAAAGCTAAAATCAGAAAAACTCCATCAAACTATACGGTACTTGGGGAATTATGTAGAGTAGTAGGGTGGACTGAATGACAACTCCAAAAACTGAAATCTATTTCGCAACAAGAAAAACAGCTAGTGCACATGTTTACATTACCAAAGGAAAAGGTAAAATCAGAATTAACAATGTTCCAGTAGAAATGATCCCACAAGAAACAGCACGTGAAGTTATTCTAGCACCAATAGAAATTACAGGGGATTTGAGAGATAAAATTGATATTTCTGTAAGAGTTAGAGGTGGAGGATTCATGGGTCAAGCCAGTGCAATTGCAACTGGAATTTCAAGAGCATTAACAGGATGGACAAAATCCAAAAAAGAACCAAAAGATCATCCTTTTCCAAAATCAACTAGAGAAGACCTTAGAAAACGAATCACTGATTTTGATAAATACCTAGTCAGTGGAGATGCCAGAAGAAAAGAACCAAAAAAATTTGGCGGACCTGGTGCAAGAAGAAGAAAGCAGAAATCATACCGTTAGGCTGTGAAGGCTGTAATTCTTGCAGGAGGTAAAGGAACTAGAGGCAAACCATATACTGAATATTTTCCAAAAGCCATGACTCCAATCAATGGCAAACCTATGATTGATTATGTCATAAAATATCTAAAATCATTTAGTTTTGTAAATGAAATTATCATTATTTCAGATTTTGAAGGATTGGGCGGGCAAATTAAAAATTATTATCAAAAACAAAAAAACATCACTTTTGTTCAAGATTCACAAAGTGGAACTGGGGGGGACCTATTACACGTTGCAAATAGACTCAAAAATGAATCTGAATTTGTATTATGGTTTGTAGATAATTTATGTGCAATAGATCTTAAAAAAATGAGAGAGACATTCAGGGAGAAAAACAGTTCAGCATGTATTACAACTAGAACTAAAAGAAAGGAAGAAACAGGGTTTGCAAAAGTGGAAAATGGAATCATAAAAGAATTTAAAGAAAAACCAGTAATGGAATTACAACTATCAGAATGTTTAGGAATCTATATGCTTGGAAAAGACATAATTAAAAGAATCAAAGTAAAACAAAAGCAAAAAGAGATCAATTTGTCATATGATATTTTACAGCAATTATCAAAAGAAGGAAAAATTAGTGCCTTTGATATTGGGGATAATGAATGGATAGATGTAGAATCACCAACGGTTTTAGAAAGAAATGAAAAAACAGTAAAGAAGATTATAAAACAGATGGGAGTTTAGATTCTTTTTCAAATTCTAAAATCTTATCTTCGTATTGAAAAGTTTGTGCAATATCATCCAGTCCCTCTAAGAGAATTTTTTTCTTGTAAGAATCAATTCCAAAAGATATTTCCTCAGAAGGAGTTTTGATAATTTGATTTTCCAAATCCACATTAATCGCACCATTTTCTTGCTGCAATTTTTCTACGAGTTGTTGATCTAAGGTAATTGGTAAAATGCCGTTTTTGAAACAATTACTCAAAAAAATATCTGCAAATGAAGGTGCAATAATTACAGAAAAACCATAATCAAGTAGGGCCGAAACCGCATGTTCACGACTAGAACCACAGCCAAAATTATCGCCAGTCACAAGAATTTGTGAATTTTTGTATTTTGGATCATTTAAAATAAAATCAGATTTTTTATTCTCATTCTCATCAAATCTCCAGTTAAAAAACAAGAATTTTCCAAATCCAGATTTTTGAACTAGTTTCAAGAATTGTTTTGGAACAATTTGATCAGTATCCACATTTACCTTATCAAGAGGAGTGACAATGCTTGAAACAGATTTGAATGGTTCCATGCTAACTCAAATCCATCTTCCTAACATCTACAAAATGTCCTTTGATAGCAGCAGCTGCTGCCATTACAGGACTTACCAAGTGAGTTCTTCCACCAGTTCCTTGTCTACCTTCAAAGTTTCTATTAGATGTACTTGCACAACGCTCACCAGGAGATAAAATATCAGGATTCATTCCAAGACACATACTACATCCAGCTTCTCTCCATTCGAAATTAGCATTAATAAAAATTTTATCCAACCCCATTTCTTCGGCCTGTTTTTTTACCATGTGAGAACCAGGAACTACCATAGCTTGAACATTTGGTGAAATTTTTTGTCCCTTGATTACTTTGGATGCTTCAATAAGATCTTCCAATCTTGCATTAGTACATGAACCAATAAACACTCTATCGATTTTGATATCTTCAATTGCAGTACCAGGTTTTAGAGCCATATAATCAAGTGCCTTTTCAGCTCCCTTCTTTTGATTTGAATCACCTTTAGAAAATTCATCAGGAGATGGGATTGATTCAGTGACATCAGATGTCATACCCGGATTGGTTCCCCAGCTAACTTGAGGTGCAATATCATCAATATGTAAAGTAAATTGTTTTTCAAACTTTGCATCGCTGTCAGTTTTTAGGTGGTCTTTCCAAAAATCTACTAAAGATTCATAGTTCTTTGGAGTGTATTTTCTACCTCTCAAATAATCAAAAGTTTTTTCATCAGGTGCTATCAAACCTGCACGTGCACCTGCCTCAATTGACATATTACAAATAGTCATTCTTTGCTCCATTGAAAGATCAGTAATACCATCACCACGATATTCCACCACAGTGCCTGTACCCCCACCAGTGCCAATATTTTTGATAATAGATAAAATAATATCTTTGGCAGTTACGGCATGAGGATTTTTCCTTTTTCCTTCAACTCTAATTTCAAAAGGTTTTGGTTTTTCTAACCATATTGTTTGAGATGCCAAAACATGCTCAACATCACTAGTCCCAATACCCAAAGCTAAAGCTCCAAATGCCCCATGAGTTGATGTGTGACTATCACCACAAACAATCGTAGTTCCAGGTAATGTGATTCCCAATTGAGGGCCAATCACATGAACAATCCCTTGATTAGGGCTGTTAATATCAAATAATTTTATTCCAAACTCCTTACAGTTTTTTTCCAAAGTTTGGATTTGTACAGAAGATGTTTGATCTAGGATTGGAAGTGAACGGTCTGTTGTCGGAACATTATGATCCATTGTAGCAATCGTAAGATCAGGACGTCTAACTTTTCTATTATTCATACGCAATCCTTCAAAAGCTTGTGGAGAAGTTACTTCGTGAACAAGATGTCTATCAATGTAAATTAGTGACGGATCGTTTTGTTTTTCAACAACAATGTGAGATTCCCAAATTTTTTCAAAAAGAGTTTTTCCCATTTTAATTCTGGTCTGGGTTATACTTGAAGAGCCCACCTGCAGTAATTATTTTTCCAATAATTTCTGAAAAAGGTTTCATTTTGTAGGTTTGATTTTTGGTAATATTTTTAATTTCATTTAAAGATACATTGATTGTAATTTCATCACCTTCTGAAATTCCATCATATGCATTCTGTTCAATTTCAATAGGCAACAAAAACGCTCCATCAACTGAGTTTCGATAAAAAATTCTTGCAAAAGATAATGCGAGTACAGCCTTTATTCCAGAATGAGATAATGCAATTGGAGCATGTTCACGAGATGAACCACATCCAAAATTCTTACCAGACAAAATAAAATCACCTTCTTTTACTTTAGAATGGAAATCAGGATCTAATCCCTCCATTGCATGAGTCGCAAGTTCTGCATAATCATGTATTTTGAGGTATTGGCCTGGAATTATGACGTCAGTGTCAACATTGTCTTGAGTATATTTTATGACGTTGCCTTTCATTACAAATCCCTCGGATCAGTGATTTTTCCAGTTATTGCAGAAGCTGCTGCCACTAGTGGGGATGAAAGATATGTCTGTGATTCTACATGACCCATTCTGCCAGGAAAATTCCTGTTTGTGGTACTAATACAAATTTCATCTTTTGCCAAAACACCCATGTGTGCACCACAGCAGGCTCCACATGTTGGAGGTCCAACTGTTACACCAGCATCTAAGAAAATCTTCAACAATCCATTTTCCATAGCTCGTTGATAAATAGAAATTGCTGCAGGTAAGATTTCGGTTCTAATCTTTACTTTTCGTCCTTTGAGAACACTTGCAGCAGCTACCAAATCTTCGTATTTTGCACCAGTACAAGAACCAATGTATGATTTATCCAATTCTACAGAAGGAGCTTCTCTTACAACGGTTGTATTTTCAGGAGAAAATGGTTTTGCAACAGTTGGCTCCATCTCTGAACTTTCAAATTCAAATACTTTAGCATATTCAGCATCATCGTCACCTTTTATCAAATTCATGTCAGTTGTCCCTCTTTGAGTAAGATAATCAACTACTTTTTGATCTGGTTCTACAATACCATTCTTTGCTCCAGCTTCGGTAGTCATATTACATAAGGTCAATCTACTTTCAACTGACATTTCATCAACTCCACTACCACCAAACTGCATAGTTTGATATGCACCACCATCAGTTCCGATTTCACCAATAATTTTAAGAATCAAATCTTTAGCCATCACATGATCAGGTAATTTACCATTTAGCTTAAAGTAATAAGTTTCTGGAACTTTGAACCAAATTTTTCCATTTAATAAAACATAAGCAATGTCAGTATGTCCCAAACCACAAGCAAAAGCACCCAATGCACCAGTTGTATTTGTGTGAGAATCTCCACCAACATACACCTCACCAGGTAACACCATAGCTTCTTCATGGGATATAGTATGGCAAATTCCATATTGTCCCATTCCATATTTGAAATGTTTTTCAATTCCATAATTTTTTGTAAAGTTTGATAATTTTACAATATTTTCAGCAGATACTTTTTCTGCAGAGGGAACAAAGTGGTCTTCTGCCACCCAAACTTTAGTAGGATCCCATAATTTATCAATAGAAATTCCTTGTTTCTTTAGTTTATCAAATACCTTAATCACTCCTGGTCCAGATACATCATGTATCATAACTTTGTCTACATTAGCAAAAACCACATCATCAGGGGAAACAGAAGATTTTCCAGCGCCACGAGCAAGAATCTTCTCAGTAATATTCATAATCAAAAAAGCTTGCTATACAGATTAAAAGCTTTCAGAACAATAAAAAAGAAAAAGAATGCTAAGAATAATGTGCAATTAACGGTTTTACCACTTTTGGCAGAAAGGATGGAAGGGGAATTTGATGTTTTTGAAGTCTTGTTAAAAACATTAGAGAAAAACAATGCAAAATTAGAAAACGGAGATGTTTTGGTAGTTTCAACAAAATACATCTCAAATTCACAAGGGAGAATTATAGATTTAGAGAAAATTAGGGCTTCAGAAGAAGGTAGGAAAATTTCAAAAACATATCAGCTAAAATCAGAAATTGCAGAGATGATCATTAGAGAATCAGATAAAATTTTTGGAGGAATTGGAGGATTTGTAATTACATCTTCAGATAATATCATGGCTCCAAATGCAGGAATTGATAAATCCAATGCAAAAAAAGGCAGAGCAATACTATATCCAATTAATCCATATCGTACTGCAGAAGAACTTCGTAGAAAAATTTTCTTAAAATTCTTTATTCATGTTGGAATTATACTTGTAGATAGCAGATTAATGCCAGCAAGAATTGGCACATCAGGTGTTGCAATAGCATGTGCTGGAATTGAACCTGTTTTAGATATGAGAGCAAAAAGAGATCTTGATGGAAATTCATTAAAAGTTACATTTCAAGCAGTGGTGGATAATCTTGCCACTATTGCAAATCACAAGATGGGAGAAGGAGCTGAATCAAAACCATTTGCGATAATTAGAAATTCAGATGCAAAACTAACCGATAGAAAAATTAATCCAGCAGAAATGGCAATTTCACCAGATCAATGTGTTTATGTTAGAGGATTATCAAATCCTCCAAATATCTAGCCTGAAATTTAGTTCTGCTTTAAATAGAGGAATCTGGTGAAAAAATTAATGGAGTATCTCACCACATATCCAAAAACTGTATCATTTTTTGATGGAATAAAACACAAAATTGATGTAAATAGTAAAGACGGTGTAGAGCAACTCCACATCGTAGTGAAGAAAAGTTTTGAAGAACTAACAAAAATTTTTACTAATGAAGGATTTACCAAAGTTAAACTTGAACATAAACAACCAGATCAAATTGGAAGTGGTCTTAATCTTAAACTGAAAAAACCTTGGGAAATGCATGTTAGAATGGTGGATTTGAAAAAAGGATTAATTGGAATACATGCAGAAGTGGAAGTATCAAGAGATTATCTTCAACATTTGTTTTCACAGAGAACACCAGTAGTTTATGAAGTAGAAGAAATTCTAAAAAAATACCAAGTTGATTACAACATTTGGCACGATAAAATAAAGAAAAACGTTTATGCCATTGTAGATAATTACAAAGTCAAACTTGCAACACCGAGCATTCCTGTATTTGCATGGAAACCAATGTTATTTGTAATTGGAACTATTGCAACATTGTATGGTTGGAAGTTTTTTGACACAATCTGGTAGACTAGACACCTAAAGATTCAGCCTTACTTAGTTCTAAAAAGACCTTATCTCCAACTGAAAGACCCATCTCTTTGTATTCGTGCATTTCCAGTTTTAGTTGAGTGACACCGGATTGCATTCCCATTCCACCTCCCATTCCAGACATCATCTTGTTCAAGTCTTTCATCATATCATTCATGTTAGAAAATCCCATAACTTTTGGGCTACCAAAAGGAGGTTGTTGAGGCTGAGTTCCTTCCTTTAGATCCTTAATGGATGATAATGAAACTACAACGTATGGTGCTCCATCAGGTGCAGAATCAATGCTTTTTACTACAAATTCTTTCTTCATATCTGAAATTGTATCTTATTCCATATAATTTTAATTTTAAGGTGAATTTTTACTAATTTGACTAGTTTTGAAGCTTTAATTACAATTTTTAGGATTTTAAACCATTGTCAGAAAATGTGAAAACCACATTACGATATTATGGAATTTCACCTTGGGAGATTGAAGTTCTTTATGGATTTTTAAATTCTCATTTCACGATAATTCAGGATGAAATTGAAGTAAATGATGAGGATTTTGTTAGTTTTCTAGATATTGATATTCCTCTACAATTCAATGAAGAATTTTTCCAATGGTTTGAGTTCAAACGTTGGGAAAAAATCAAGGCAGTTTTCAAAGAAATGAAGAGAAGAAGAGGTAGCGGAAATGCTTTAAAAATTGTAATTAATTTTTCTGGAAATCCCAAAATTGTTTTCACCATAGATATTGAAGACAGACAATGGTTTGATAATGCATTAGAAAAGATTGATTTTGTTTTAGAATTATTGCCATTTCATCTAAATCCGGAGAAATTACCATCAGAAATTACAAAAATCACATACAAATTTGATACTGATTCAATTAGATGGCGTTTAGATTTTGCATCATCTAAAAATAAAAAGTACAAATTCAGTGGAGATTCATGGAATGAGATTATTTGAGATCCTTCTGCAAAGGTTCAAGTAATTCATGAAGTTCTTTGTATTTTGATTCTAGAAATTCTAATGCGTCAACTAATTTCTTAGATTTTCCGTATTTGTAACGAATTAATTCACGATGATGCCAGAATGTTTTATTATCATCAACAGACAAAGTTGTGAAATAATCAGTTCCTTTCATAGAATCAGGAAGTTTAACATCATGAGGAAACAGGAATTCAACAATAAACCACTCATCGCCATCAGGGTAATCAGATCCTGTTTCTACATCAAAAAATACATGAAGTAAATCAGACTGCATTAAACCATCATCATTAATCAAAGGATGTTTTACTGAGGATTTTTTAAAATCTAAATTCACCAGTTTGGATTCAAAAAAACCCTTTATGATGGATTTTCTAAAGATTTTATTTGCTTCATTAATATTCAAATGCAAAATAATATTCTAAAACTTGCCTATAACTTCTACGTTCAGAATCTATTTAGATTTGTAATCTATACTTCTAGGGAATCCAATATCTTTGAAATATCAGTATTAGGGTGACCATCTTTTGAAATGGTTTGTTTTGCAGGAGAGTTTTCCAAATAATTTGGAATTTTATCTTGGAGTCTTACAGTGTAGGGAGTAGTATTTTCATTTTTATAAAAGACTCCAGTTGGGATTTTGTTTCCCCATTCTAAAGATTTGATTAATGCTTGAGATAGTTTTTCATTAACTTCAACTTCTGAATCATAATGGACTGTTGGTTCATATCCAGTCTCTTCTAGTTTGTAAATTCTTGAATGTCTTTTTTGTGCTTCATCCATCAAATCAGCTCCGGCATACCAATCCCTTGTGTTTAAATCATTGTATGTAGGACATGGTTGCAGTACATCTAAGAAAGATAATCCAGGATGTTTGACTGCTTGAACTATCAAATCTTTGAGATGTCGTATATCATATGAATATCCACGTGCAACAAATGTAAATCCACTAGCAATTGCTAACCCAATAGGATTGACATTTGAATTTGTGTTAGGAGATGGAAGAGATTTTGTTTTCTCTCCTAATTTCAGAGTGGGAGATGCTTGACCTTTAGTTAATCCATAAACTCCATTATCAAAAATAATGTATGTCATGTTTACATTTCGCCTGCCAGCAGCTACAAAGTGACCAGCACCAATTCCTAAACCATCACCGTCACCCCCTACAGCAACTACGGTCATCTCAGGATTTGCAATCTTTGCGCCTTGCGCAAATGTCAAAACTCGACCATGTAATGTGTGAACTCCATACGTATTGATGTAGTGAGATGTCTTACCAGAACATCCAATTCCTGAAAATATGGCAGTCTTGTCTCGTTGGACACCCATATCAGCTAGTGCCATTTGGATGGCATTAACGATACCAAAATCTCCACATCCAGGACACCAATCATTGTGAACTTCGGTTTTAAATCCAGCAGGTTTAAGCGCCATGCATTAAAACCTCTCTTTTTTCTGCTTTATTTTGAACAATTTTCTTAAGTGCATCACAAACTTCTGTACTAGTCATTGCACGTCCAGTGTATTTTAAGATAAAATAATCAACATCACGTCCAGTATTTTGTTTGAATAATTTTCCTAGTTGACCGGAGTGATTTGCCTCTACATCAATTATTGTTTTAGCGTCTTTAAGTAAAGAGGAAACATATTCTGCTGGAAATGGATGCATTAGTTTTAGTTGGACCAACCCTATTGAAATTCCTTCCTTTTTTAGCATGTCTAATGCATCTTTAACTGGACCAATTGTAGAACCCCAAGAAATTATTGTATAGTCTTCAATTCCATAGGATACTGCTTGTTCTTCATTTGGAATACGTTTTAAAATTAATTCTAATCTAGACATTCTCTTATCCATCATCTTTACACGTAAAATTGGATCTTCTGAAATGTGTCCTTGCTCATCTGATTCATCACCAGTATTCCAAAAGATTCCGTTATCCATTCCAAGTCTTGAACGTGGAGATATACCATCTTCAGTGAATTCAAATCTTCTGTAACCATCCTCAACTTTATCTAGTAATAGACCTCTATCAATTGAGATTTTTTCAGGGTCAAATCTTTTGCAAGTAATGACAGAACTTGCATGGAATTTATCCATCATGTGAATTACTGGAACTTGAAAAGTATCTGCATAGTTAAAACAATTACTAGTATCATAGAAGCTTTCTTCAATTTCTCCTGAGGCATAAACAATTTTTGGGAAATCACCGTGTCCGGCAAATACTGTAAATAGTAAATCATCTTGTCCATGTCTGGTTGGCAATCCAGTTGATGGACCACTTCTCTGGTATGCAGTAATTACTATAGGAACCTCGTTTATGCCTGCCCAGCCTAGCATTTCAGTCATTAATGCAAATCCAGGTCCAGATGTACAAGTAGCAGAACGAGTTCCAGTTAAAGCACCACCAATAGTCATTCCCATTGCGCAAATTTCATCTTCAGTTTGAATTACAGCAGTAGAACCAGGTCTATCACCAATTATTTCTAAAATTTCATTTGACTCCAAGTATACTGATTCATCAGAAGCTGGTGTAATTGGATAATACGGTTGTAATCTGCACCCACATGCCATCTTTCCTAATGCAGTTCCCTGAAATCCCTGAACAAGTAACGTTCCAGGTTCTTTTTGCGTTCCAGGTAAGGAACAATCAAAGTTTTCAAATTTTGTTGCAGCAAAATTGTAAGAGTATGTTGCAGTCTGTTGGTTGATTTTTGCAATTTCTGGTTTTTTTGAAAAAATATTGGCGATTGTTTTTTGTAAGGAATCAGGAGGCATTTTGACAAGACCCAAAGATAATGACACTCCAATTACATTATACATTCTAATCAATCCTTTTAGGCGAGGGTTTTCAGTTTCCTCAGATAAGGTCAAAAGAATAGATTTGAAAGATACTGGATATAGTAAAACGCCTTTTTCTTTTGCAATCTCTAAAACTCCTGCAACAGTAAACGGTTTATTTTTTGACTCTAGTTTTTTGTGTAATCTTTCTTTAAATGGCATATCAAGTGTGTGAACTGCATCAGTTTTAGTTTCTGCAATATCTGAATCATAAATGATTCCACCACCAGAAACTACTTCATCATAATGACGGAAAATAGTTTCAGCATCAAAAGATGCCATTAAATTTACATCATTAACATTTGAATGGATTTTTTTATCAGCAATTCGTACTGTAAAATAACTGTGTTCACCTTTGATGTTTGAATAAAATTCTCTCTTTCCAAAAATTTGATACCCCATTTCAGCACATACACGAGAGAAAATATTGGCGCCGGATTCAACCCCACTACCTTGAGGACCTCCAATTAACCAAGTAAAATCAACGGAACTCACAGATATTCACACATTTCCTGAATTTTAATAGTAGGATAGTTCATTTCTTCTAACCTCCAGTAGCTGCATCAAACAATGCACACTCACATTTATCACGTTCACCACAATAAGGACATACACATACGCATTTTTCAATCGAATTTCCACATTCTACACAAATAGCAAATTCTTCCTCTTCTTCAATCTTAGAAGACATCAATGCAATTACAAAGAAATCGTATAAATGGTTTGAGATAAATATCAAGACTGATGAAAAAGAAAGTGTTTCTTACAAGAACTTTGCATGACTTTGCATTAAAAGAATTGAAAAAAAGATATCAGATCAAAATTCATTCTGGAAAAATCCCAATACCTAAAACAAAACTGCGATCAAAAATTAAAGAAGTTGATGGACTCATCTGTTTCCCATATGATAAAATCGACAAAGAAATAATTGATTGTGCCAAAAATCTAAAAGCAATTAGTACCTACAGTGTTGGTTTTGATCATATAGATACAGAGTATGCCAAAGAAAAGAAAATTCGTGTTGGGTATACTCCTGAAGTATTAACAGATGCAACTGCTGATCTTGCATTTTCATTATTGTTAGATATTTCAAGAAGAGTTTCAGAAGGAGACAAAATTATTCGAGATGGAAAATGGAAAGAAATCTACGGAGCGTTTGACTATGTTGGAGTTGATTTGCAAGGTAAAACGATGGGGATTTTAGGTTTGGGTAGAATTGGAAGTACGCTTGCTAAACGAGCAAAGGCATTTGATATGAAAATCATATATCATAATAGAAAACATGTTTCAAAAACTAGAGAAAAATCATTAAATGCAAAATATGTCTCATTTGAAGAATTGATCATAGAAAGTGATTTTATTTCAATTCATGTGCCACACACCAAAGAAACAGATCAGTTGTTTGACATGAAAATTTTGAAGAAAATGAAAAAAACAGCATTTTTGATCAATACATCAAGAGGAAAAGTGATCAACGAAAAAGATCTTGTGACTGCATTAAAGAAAAAAACTATTTCAGGTGCAGGATTAGACGTCTTTGAGACAGAACCGATTAATAAAAAACATCCATTTGTTAAATTGCCAAACATTGTACTTGCTCCACATATAGGAAGTTCAACAAAGGAGACAAGAATCAAAATGGCAGAAATAACTGTTGAAAATTTGAATCTTGGAATGAAAGGGAAAAAGCCAATTTATTCAGTTGGACATTGATTTTCATGCCCGGTTTATCGTCCCCTAAAATGTGCAGTTTTTATATCTAAATTATAACATAAAATTAGAATGAAAAAATTCAAACACACAAATGAAGAATTAGAATTAGCTAAACAACAATCTGAAAAAGAGAAGAAAGAAAAAGAGTCTGAAGAATAAAAGATTTTTCACTTGTCTTTTTCAAACAAGTTTTTTTTAAAAATGAATTTTAAAACTAAATTTTTGTTTTAGTTGATCATAGATTTTTTTTCTTTCAGGAATTAGTTGTTTTGAATCATCATACATTTTTGTAAAAAATGCTGCAATGATTCGATCATTGTTTTCATCGAAAAAATGAATGCTAAAACTTGTATGCTCAGGTTTTTCTTCTTGGACAAATTCTGCAGATTTTATTAATTCTGAGTTAACATGAAGGTGTGCATGACCATCATTATCACCAATAGTTATCCATTTTTCTTTTTGTATTATACTAAGAGGACTTCTAACCTCACTTATAGCACCGCTGTTTTTTACAATAAATAAAATATCATCAATTTTCACTAAATCAGATAGTAATTCTAAAAGCATTACAAAGCATTGAAATTAAAATTATTTCAATTTTTTGAGCGATTCATGTCAATTTGAACAAAATCGTCAGTATCCCCATGAACACAGTCAGTTCCTATAGCCTTTACAGGTGAAAAACCAATTTTTCCATCATGAATTTTTCCTTCTTTTTGTAAATGGCCAATCTTTCCAGTTACGATTTGTTTGTGTCGTCCACAAGTGACTCCTACCATGTATTCATCTTTATCATCAATAATGGATACAATAAACTCAGGAGGATTGACACACTGTTTACCTTCTTTTGAAACAGAGCACTTGTCAGGTAACACAGTTTGAACTGAATTTTTGTATGATATTAAGCTTAATTTGAAGAGATTCAGATTTGAAAATAGTAATTGATTTTATTTATTGTGAATACTATAATTAATGTAGAGACATGAGTACAATCCCAATATCAGAACTTTCGCTTGAATCGTTGTTCGGAGATTCTTTAACTTCATCACTTTGTGTAAATATTGAAAAAGGTACTGAAACTTGGGTTGCAACAGGAATGCTTGTACAACAATTAGAATCATTTACTGATGCAGTGGTTGTACGTGAAAATGATAAACCAATTGGAATTGTAGGTGGAAAAGATATCATAGTTCCTCTAGTAAAAAATCCAAGCTCAAGTTTATTCTATGATACTAAAGTAGAAAATGTGATGGAAAAAAGATTTCCAACTGTAACAGGAAAATCAAAACTCAAAAAATTAATTGATTTTTGGAAAGATACTAGAAGAGCATTTGCTGCAGTACCAAATGAGTTTTCAGATTATTCAGCATTGTCTACAAAAAAACTTCTAGAAGTAGGAATTAAAGTTAAGACGGAAATGTCTATTTCTAAATTACCTAAAAAGAAAGTAGTTACATTTAATGAAAAAGATACAATAGGCGATGTTTTGAATTCTATGCTAGAAATCAATGCTAGAAGACTATTTCTTGCAGATTCTAACAAATTCATCAATGATAGAATAATTCTTCAAAAAATTACATATGAATTAAAATGTCTTAAAGAAACAGAAAATTTTATGGATTTACCAACTAGTGAATTTAATCTTGAAGAAGCAAAGACCATTAAAGAAGATTTGAGAATTCAAGAAATTTCAAAAATCATGTATGAGATGGAGCATCCAAGTGTATTGTTTCAGGATCAAATCATCACACCATGGGATATTTGTTTGAGTTTACTGTCAGATAATATCACAGAATATGAAAATTAGAAAAGATCGATAATTTCATCAAAATTCCAAAATGATTCTTTTGATTTTTGAGGGTAATCTAGGAATCCTTTATCTTGTAATATTTTTACAATAAATGCAGAATAAGCTGGGGCACCAGTTGCTCCAGGGGAATTATAGTTTACAATATGAAATGAGTTTTTTCCAACAAGCTCCAAAATATCTTTAACAAATTCACCCTTTGGGGAAATTACAGGTGTTCGAATTCCAGCTGTTCCGTGTTGTGTAAAGTATTCAGGTTGAACTTTTGGAATAAATTGCTGAACTCTATGAACCATTTTTGTTTTTGAAACAGAGCTAAGAAATTCTTTAGATAGCATAGATAAGAAACTGCGATTTGTTAGAAGACGTCTAACATTTCCTCCAAATATTTCACGGATTTTAGCTACTGCAACATTTAGTTCTCCCGCATAGCCCTCATAGGTTTCAGGAGTTGCCACAGGTACTGCATTAGGGCCAATCTCAGTTGTACCATCAGCCCTTTTAATCCAATGAGGATCTAAAAATGGAAACTCTGGGAATCTTGCAACAGTATAGATATTTGTTTTAACCAAATCGGCATGAATTTTATCAGATACCCAATATTCTCCTCGAAAATGAAGATCATCGTATTGTTTTGCAAGATTACATTTTTTAGCAATATCTAATGAATTGCCTCCAGAACAATTTATCATGAATTTTGCAGTTAAAGTTGAATTATCAGAAAAAATAATTTTTGCTTCTGAATCATCATTAGTATCCAATACTTCTTTGTTAAAGAGAAATTCTGTTCCATGTTTTTCAGATTCTTGTTGTAATTCTCTTGTAAAAACTCCATAATCAGTTGATACATCTCGGGAACAATAAAGCCCAGAATATGCATGGAGATTAGGCTCTTTTTTCAAAAGTTCATTTGAATCAAGTAAAGCAATTTGATTATCAGGAATGCCATTTTGTTCAGACCATTTGAGATATTTCTCTAATGTTTTATGTTGATTCTCATCTGCTGCCACCTCAATTGTTCCAACCTCAAACCACGGTAAGGATTTTTTCTTTGCAAAATTTTCCCATAAATCATGAGAGATTAAAGACGAGATTGATGAAATTTTTCTTTTTACAGGATCCAAGTAAAAAGGGGAATGAACTACGCCTGTATTTCGGCTACTGGTGTGCTTTGCTGCAGTATCTTCTTTTTCAATTACACATACTTCAAGATCATAAAGTGTAGATAGCCAATATGAGATGGATGTACCTAAAATTCCTGCACCTATTATGGCAACATCATAATTTTTCATGATGAAGTAATGTATTTCTTGTCATTAATTGATTTTGATTGCTTATAGAGATCCAAATCCATGAAATTCACACAGTATTATTAGATTTCAATGTCCTTTCCACAATGAGGACAAACTATTTTTTCAGACTCTATTTCATATGATTCAGCTATTTTTTCAGTCATTAAGACATTGCAAATATCCCATGGAGTTACTGAAATATCCTTATAGATAATGTATGGATGATCCATTTCATACATTTTTGTACAAATCTGATTAAGATCCAAATCTTCCTTGACTACAGTCACATCTTCTAACTCTACCAAATTAACAGGAACATCTAGAAAATTATCAACATCAGGTTGAAATTTCAATAATTTTGATATTTCTTTGAGTACTAGCCTATCACTGATAAATTGATTAGAATATTCCAGTAAAAGTTTCCTAGTATTATGTTCAAACATCAAATCAACAATTGTTCTTAAAGAATCATCGGGTTGAAAAGTAATCATTTTCTTTTTTGGTATAGAAGAAATTGAAGTATCAGTTTTGCATTTGATACCAATTTCTAACATTTTTCTTGCGGAAATTGGAGAATATCCTTGAAATGAATTTGCAATAATAGCAAAAGCACGTCTAGAATTTGTCCATTTTTCCATCAAATCCTTAAATGTAATGTCCTTTTCTACAATAAGCAAATCCTTTGACATTATTTCTTTAACTTTGGTTTCATATTGATAATTACGAGTAGGATTTGTCCGTATGTAATTTAGTAAATCATACCCTCCAACCATTCCTAATGGATTATGATTATCATCTCTAATCACTATAGAATCAACTGAAGATTCTAGATATTGAACACACATTTCTGTGGCAACACATACTTCTCTTTCGGAATTAAGATAAACGCAAGGAGTATCAGTTAAACTGTCAGAAAATATTTCCTCAAGGGTTTGTTCACAAATATTACATTTGGCAGGATATTTCCAAGGTCTCACAATACATCATGTACACATTAATCTTATTTCAAATGAATTTTGATTCTTATTATTGATAATTGTGGTTTTACACAACAAAATCAATTGAAAATTAAAGATTATTCCGGTATGAAGATTTGTAAGATCATATCAATATTCAGACCAGATTTAGGAATAAAATTACTTTATTTTGTATCTAAGTATGGCTAGAACAGAATTATTAATATCCAATTTTTTTATTATTTTTGGTGTAACTGCAAATTCTATTTTGGCGGAGGTGTTTTTTGCAATCTCTAGCATCTTCATAATTTTTTTAAATTGAGAATTAGCATGATAATTTGCAGAAACAATTAGGGTATCTACTGCTCCAATTTCCAGTGCTTTGTATATTACATCATTTCTTCTAGCAGTTAACCCATCTTTGATTAGAGTTTCATATTTTTCAATCAATTCTGCGACATATTTTCTTCTGTACTGATATAGATGATGAATTATTTTTGTATCGATGTCTTTCATTGAAGTAGAAAAGGACAAATTTTCTACAAATCGACATTTTTTTACCAATTCTGAATCAAGTTCACCATAGAATTCTGTTTTTGCAGGACCAATTCCACCTAACAAAATTAGTAATGAATTTGAATCCATCTCTTTGACTTTGTTTGCTACCTTTTTGAAGAAAATATGGATTTTAGTTTGTCTTGCTCTAAGGAATCTCCCCTGACTCTGCCCCCCTTTCCTATGTCTTCCCTGTAAATCAATTCGGAGTTTAGATTCTTGAATTATTTGATTGCCATGAAATTTTTGAATTCTTGCAGTTTTTTGATCCAGAGTCACTAACAAAACATCATAACTAGTTTTCAAAACATCATTGAATGGTTTGATAAATGGCTTTTTACTTGCCATGTAGACATATGGGAGTTTTTTTGAAGTTCCAATTACTTTGAGGTTAACTTTACCATTTTTTATCCATCCAAAAATGCACAAGGTTTTTGTAAATTTGCCTGCAGAGACAGGATTTTTTTTAAGGTCAGTAATTTTATTTCCAATTTTTAATTCTATTCTTTCAAGGGCATCATTTCGCTTTGTTTCATGTAATAAAGAGATAGTTTCTTGTCCCTTGCCATATGGATAATAGACAGAAATGCATTGAGAATCAATCTTTTTTATCTCATGTAAAAACTGGTTAACAGATATCCATTCAAGTGGAGCAATTTCAGAAGAACCAACATGAGTTTTCATAAAAATCAATTTTTTTGTTTGTAAAAAAACCAATGCATTTGTGAAAATCTAATTCACAGACATGATCTATTTCGTTAAAATGCATGCTCAAAAATTATTGGGCACGATTTAACAAAAAATGGAGAAAAGTTACAAAAATAGTTATCGAAGATTTATATCATAAAATCTAGAGAAATTTTAGCGAATAATCTTGTACAGAATCATGAAATTCAAATCTTAGCTTATGTAATTCCCCTTATGATAATCATGTATGATAATATTACAGATAGATAAATGATATAAAATCATATGTAAAGTGATGAATAATCCAATATTTTATTGGTTTAGGATATGGCTCAAGAAGTAACAAACAGTAAATCAAAAAATATTTTATTACTACTACTATTTGCTTTACTTTCTGCATTTATTGTTGGAATGTTCTATCTTTCTACAGTTGAACTTGTTGAAGAACAAGTTGGTTCTACACCATATGCATCATGGATACTCATAGCATATGCTGCAGGTCTATCGATGATTATACTACCGTGTACTCTACCAATGGTGTTTATCATAGTTCCACTCTGTATGGGAAAGGGACCAAAAAAAGGTTTGATGATAGCTGTTCTATTTGGAGCAGGATTAATAATTACAATCACTGGTTATGGTGTTGGGGTAGCGTTACTGGGACAATACACTGGAATAGATCAAGCTACTCAAGTAATGTGGCTTTTTGCAGGATCAATAGCCTATGTCTTTGGTTTAACAGAACTAAAAATGCTAAATATTCAATTACCTGTTTATTCCAGAACTCCAAAGTTCATAGAAAAAAGTGGAGATAAATTAAAACCATTTCTAATGGGTTTGCTTTTGGGTAATGCAGGAGTTGGATGTCCTAATCCCTTCTTTTACTTTATGTTAGCATATATTATTGGAACAGGAAGTACTGTAGTTGGAGCTTCATTAGGTTTTATTCATGGAATTGGAAGAGCAGTTCCTTTAATACTGATTGGAATTTTAGCAATACTTGGAATTAGTGCAACACAAACTCTGGTAAAGAAAAGAGTAGCTGTTGAAAAAGCAACGGGTTTTGGTTTAGTTGCAGTAGGAGCGTTTATTCTTCTATTGGGACTCTTTGGACATCCATGGTGGGAACGCTCACCTATGCATCTTGCTTGGAATGAAATCATGCCTTTATTTGGAATAGAACCCGAGTTGACAATGGGTGCACACCAGATAATGGTGATTCCATGGACTATGTTAGTACTGTTAATTGTAATACCCGTTATTGGATATGTGTTAAAGAAGAAATATGGCAAGTAAGAAAGCCATCAACAATGGAACTCTTGTAGTGATATTAACAATTGTAATTGTTGGCTATGTTATGATGAATTACAGTCCTGTTGGAAGCCCTGCAGTTGAAGATAAAGAGTTTGATGTGGTAGCATTTCAGTGGGGATTTGAACCACAATTTATCGAGGTAAACAAGGGAGACCATGTTACTCTAAGAATCACAAGTGATGATGTACCCCACGGACTTGCTATTGACGAATATCAAATCAACGAAACAATTATGCCTGGAGAAACAGTAAAAATTGAATTCATTGCAGACAAGACGGGTTCGTTTAAATTTTATTGTTCCCTTGTATGTGGTGTAGGACATGACCAGCAACATGGTTCTATAATTGTAAAGGATCCTTTGGAACCAGAAGTAACTACTTTGACTGCAATCAAAACACAAGAAAAGATAGTTGTTGATGGAATTATAGATAAAGTATGGAATGATGCTACAGAAAGTACATTTACAACTATATTTGTAGAGGAAAGTAGACAAATCAAAGTAAAATCACTAACTGATGGCAGTGACATATTTTTCTTGTTAAGATGGAGTGATGATGATGCAAATAATGATGGTACGACAGAGACAGATAGAATTGCAATCGGGTTTGATATTTCTGGAAATTCTGATATTGCAATGGGTGCAGCTGGAGTTCCACATGTCAAAGTTCCTCAAAGAACAATAGGATAAGGAGTTGTGGATATTTGGCATTGGAAGGCATTTGATAGTAATACAGAAACTCAAGATATTATCGATGATGAATTTGCAGGACCATTTGAGCAGCTCAAAGAACATTACTACAGAGATGATGATAACGTGTATGGGGGATTGAATGACATTATTGCAAGTGGAGTTTATGATACACAAACAAAAGAATGGATTGTTGAAATTAGTAGGTCACTAGTTACAGATGATACTGACGTGGAAGGATTCGGAATGATTGATAAGCAGTTTGAATCAAATAAAGATTACAAGATATCATTTGCTGTATGGGATGGAGGTCAGGGAGAAATTGCTGGAAAGCACAAAGTGACAGACTGGGGATTATTAAAAATAGAATAATCCCAATGGTTTAATTCCATAATTAAGAATCTCCCAACTTTTTAAATTCAATAAAAACAAATGATTGCTATTGGCTAATTCTAAACGATTTATTTTAATGGTAACTATTTTTGGTTTGGTTGATGCCATTTTATTTTCAGCATCATCTTATGCACAAAGTTCTCAAACTGAAGACCCTACAGAATCTGAAATCATCCCTATTTGGATTAAGAATAATTTTAGATGGTTCTCAGAAGGGGCAATTTCTGAAGGGGAAATTCTTAACGCCCTTAAATTTTTGATTGACAATAACATTATCCAAATTGACATGTCAGTTTATGAACCACAAACAAAAACATTTGACATAGAAATGGACGAGATTAAGTTTCTAGCAGAAGTTGAGGTAAATGATGAAGAAACAATAGGTACAGTAGAAATGCACAAATGGAATGATAATTTGATTATTGTGAACAAAGGAGACACGGTTATTCTAAATATCACAAATCCCAAAAAATTCTATCACACACTTGAAATTCCTGAATTTGATATTGAGACAGGATTACTAGAACCAGGAGGCGGATCAGAGACAATACAATTTGTAGCAGACAAATCCGGAGTGTTTACTTTTGCATGTGGTTTGTCATGGGATCCATCAAAGTTGTATTGTGCACCTGACCACAATATGCAAACAGGAACAATAATCGTACTGGAATGATCTAAAATGTTTTCCAATACTCAACATTGGTTTAAAGAATTTCAAACTTTTAATCCACAAAAATATCTTAAAAATTTTCGATTTCACAATAGGGGATTGATCTAGTATGGCTCAAGATCCTGTGTGCAAAATGGAAGTTGATGAAAAAAAAGCAGCAAAAAAAGAATACAAAGGAAAAACATATCATTTTTGTAGTCCTACATGTCAATGGGCTTTTGAGACAGAACCGGAACAGTTTACACAAGCAGAACCATGAAAATAGAAATTCTTACCACCCCTGGTTGTGCAAACTGCAATGTTGTTGAAAAGATGCTTGATGAGATGAAAGTTCAATATGATATAATTGATGTGACTGAAAAACCAGAATATTTAGAAAAATATCCAATATATACTGCTCCGGGAATTGTGATAAATGAAAAATTAGAGTTTACAGGAGTTCCAAAAAAACAAGAACTTGCGGAGAAGTTAAAAATATAATTCAATCGTGTGATAATCATAGATGATAGATTTTGTAAGAGTTGAAATTCTGATTTGATTACAGGTTATCCAAAATGTTTATTCCTACGCATGGTGGAGATTTAAAGTAAATTGATGGCGCCGGGAGTGATTAATAACATTTTCTGTAAGCACAATGAATGAAAAAATTACCAGTTTGAAGTCGTAGGAAAAGTTTTCAGGTTTTGCTTTCCCATGTTTTCACATTTCATAGTTGCGTGAGGTAACAGTCATTTTCATAATGGTAACCCAGCTAGAAAAGTTTTATGCATATCAATGAATTTGATGCAAGATAGTTTTGGGTAGATAATACAAACTACGGCAAGTCATCAGTTGCCTTGTGGGAATTTGTTACTAAGAAAATAGAAGACAAGATAGTCTAGGGTGATCGAATCAAAGACGAATACATTCCTGCACTCTACGAGACTGACGGAACGCCATTTGAAAAGAAGACAATCTACCAAAAGTGGGACATCGAGAGGATCGGGTTCTACTGGCTCATTGCGGAGCTTGACAGGAAAGAAAACCTCGCCTTTGGCTATGCGAATCTCAACGACGACCAGATGGCCGAGTGGGGCTACATAAACATAGAGGAGCTGATTGACAACGGCGCAACAAAGGACAGAGAAGAAAAGAAGAGAGGCAAAAAACAAAAGATGTCGCAAGACTCTGGATGGAGTGGGATGAGAAAGGTGGAAAGGAAGAGAAGTTTGTATTTTGCAGGAGAGTTTATGACAGCGAGAGAAGTTGATCAAAGATCAAATATGGGTTTGTCGTAAACATCAGAGTCGGTGCGGGTGAGAAACCTGACACTGCTTGCATATGCGCGACCCTTGCGATATTCTTGCAGGGGCGTTTACATTAAAACCAAGGAAAAATTTTCTCCAAAAAGTTATACAGAATTTTTCATAAAGTGTTTTTAAATAATTGAATTGGTTAGTATGAAGTTATGGCAGTTCCGTTTATTGTTTTAATTGCTATCATAATTATCGTGTTTATTTTGGCATTGCCCACAATCATTTCGGCAGTAAATTCATTGTATTCAGTTGCAGTAAATCAGGGACCGCAAGTAATTGAATCAGTAAAGATACTTTGCAATCTTGAACACAGAATAGTTTCTGATTTAGTAGATGCAGTTGAAAATCAACCAACAGATAATGAAAATATCGAAGACATTATTGAACTGTATAGAAAAACTGGCGAAATCACAGATTGTGATGTGAGACAACTTGTAGATGTTTTGGATAGTGAACAGAGAAAAAGATTAAAGCTAAACGATGTAATCTGTGATGCTTGGAGTTGTTTAGGCAACTAGAAATTTTAGAAAAATCATCATCTTAATAAGATAAAATACACAAATCATGAAAATGGGAAAAGATGATGACGCCATTGCAGGCATAATTCTAGGTGTTTTAGGAATTGCAGCATTAGCTGCTATTGCATCTAAGAGATGCCCTGTTTGTGATAAAACTGTAGTTCGTGGAACCTCTGTTTGTCCACACTGTGGGAGTCAGATTTAGATGACGTCTTTTTTTGGAATCAAACTTTCAGCAAAAGAAGGCTCAATTGGATTAATCACACAGTCAGTTATTGGAGTTTCATTATTCCCACTATTGCTAATTAATTCGATAACAACTCCTGCATTTATTCCAAAAGATTACGCGATACCGTTGTTCGGTTATGTTGGATATCTTATCATCACGTTGCTTTTTGCTAGTATAGCAAGTTACAAGAGGTCTCTGTCACGTGACAAAAAATGCCATTACTGTGGAGGATCTTTAGAGATATCAAAATTCAAATGTAAAAATCCATTATGTGGAAAAGAACAGTGAAGAATAAACTCATTTGGCCCAGTCTTTAGCAATTACTTCGGCCTGTTTCAAAACAGTCTCAGTCGCCTTCTTTTCTTTGTCAGGAGGATAACCATGTTTTCGTAGAATCTTTTTCACTTTCAAGCGAATCCCTGCCTGCACGCTCTCTCTTTGCGTCCAGTCTATAGTGACGCTGTTTCTTATCATTTCAGTTAGTTCCAACGCAATCTTTCTAAGAGTCCCATCGCCAAGAACCTTAACTGCGCTGTCATTTACTCCAAGTGCATCATAAAACGCAATCTCGTCTTCTGACATCTTTTGTTTTTTGCCTCTCTTCTTTTCTTCTCTGACCTTTCTTGCAAGCTCAATAAGTTCCTCAATGACCTGTGCGGCCTCTACGCTTCTGTTGGTGTACTTCTTTATCGCTTTCTCAAGAAGATCCATGAACGACTTTCCTTGGACAATGTTTCTCTTCGAATAAAGTTTGATTTCATCGTTTAGTAATTTCTTGAGCGCCTCAAATGCAAGATTCTTCTGAGGCATTTCTTTTACATCCTTGAGAAATCCTTCTGACAAAATGGACAGTTCAGGTTTCTTAATGCCGGCAGCCTCAAAGATGTCTATTATTCTATCCGAAACTACGGCCTTTGAGAGAATCTGTTTGATTGCAGTATCGAACTTTTCCTGCGTCTCTTTTTTGGTGTCAGTTGTTTTGGTAATTGCAGATTTTATTGCTTGGAAGAATCCGACTTCTTCTTTGATCCTCATTGCTTTATCATGTGGAACTGCAAGAGAAAATGCTCTAATCAGCGCGGTTGTCTCTTTTGAGAATCTCTCCTTTCTTCCCTTTTCTTTGAGAATGTGTTCCATTGCATCAGGTACAAACGAGATTCTCTCACTTGACTTTAGATCAAAGAACTTTTTGTAGTTAAATCCGTGGAACATGTCCTTGACGACCTCATATTTTTCCATCATAAGGGTCACTGCCTTGTCTTGATCAAAGGTTGGCTTTCCTTTCCCTCCACTTGCAGTATAGTCCATCAGAGCCTTCTTAAGATCAGAACCAACACCCATGTAGTCGACAACAAGGCCTCCTTCTTTTCCAGGGTATACTCTGTTTACTCGAGCTATTGCCTGCATCAGAGTGTGACCTTTGATTGGCTTGTCTAGATACATTGTGTGCAGTGACGGCGCATCAAATCCAGTTAGGAACATGTCCCTTACGATGAGTATCTGTGGACTCTCCTCTGGTTCTTTGAAGTTATCGCCAATTGCTTTTCGTCTCTTTCTGTTTCGTATGTGCTCCTGCCAATCTTTTGGGTCTGAGGCAGAACCGGTCATTACGACTTTCACAATTCCTTTACTATCTTCTTTGTTGTACCACTCTGGCCTGAGCTTTACAATTGCGTTGTGAAGATCAACGCAGATTCTCCTTGACATGCAAACAATCAATCCCTTTCCTTCTAAGACTGATGTCCTTTTCTCAAAATGATCTACAATGTCTTTTGCAATTCGTTTGATTCTTTTTGGCGAGCCGACTACTTTTTCGACTCTTGACCATTTGCTTTTGAGCTTCTCTTTTCCTGTAACTTCTTCGCCTTCTGTTACTTCTTCGAACTCTTTGTCTATCTTTGGTCGCTCTTCCGGCTTTAAATCAAGTTTTGCAAGTCTGCTTTCGTAATAGATTCTAACAGTTGAACCGTCATCTACCGCCTGCTCGATGTCGTATGCATCTACATAGTCTCCAAAGACAGCAGGTGTGGACCTGTCTGCCTTTTCAATTGGCGTTCCAGTAAATCCGATAAAGGATGCATTAGGTAATGCATCTCTTAGATATTTTGCGTAACCGTATGTTATCAGCGTCTTGTCTTTTTTGGGGAGAACTTTAGCAGAGAAACCATACTGACTACGATGTGCCTCGTCTGCAATAACAACAATGTTGTCTCTTTCTGAGAGAACGTCGTGCTTTTCTCTGTTCTCTTCTGGGAGGAACTTTTGAATTGTTGTAAACACGACACCGCCAGAAGATACTTTGAGCATCTTTGCTAGATCTTTTCTGTATTCAGCTTGTGTTGGCTTTTGTCTTAGAATGTCCTGGCATCTTCCAAATGTGCCAAACAACTGGTCATCAAGATCGTTTCTGTCAGTTAGGACAACAATAGTTGGATTATCAAGTTCTCGTACCAATTTGCCAGCATAAAATATCATGGTCAATGATTTTCCAGATCCTTGAGTGTGCCATACTATGCCTGCCTTCCTGCTTCCCTTTCTTGCCTTTATCGTGGACTCTACTGCCTTGTTTGTTGCCCAGTACTGGTGATATGCTGCAAGCTTCTTTGTGGTCTTTTTGTCCTTCTCAAAGACGATAAAGTTTCTTACAATGTCCAAAAACCTTTGTCTGTCACACATGCCTCGGAGGAGAACTTCGACTTCTGTCAGACCTTTTCTTGGTTTTTCACCGTCAATCGTTTTCCACTGCATGAATCTTTCTTTTTTTGAGCTTATTGTTCCTGCTCTTGCCTCTATGCCGTCACTTATCACCAAGATTTCATTGAATCTGAAAAGGGAAGGAAGCTGGTCTTTGTATGTCTGAAACTGATTGTATGCCATCCAAATGTCTGCCTTTTCGTCTGCCAGATTTTTTAGCTCAAAAATCAACAACGGGATGCCGTTGATGAACAAAACAACGTCTGGTCTTCTCTCAACGTTGTTTTCAGTTACAGTGAACTGGTTCATTGCCATGAAATCGTTTTTCTTTATCTTCTTAGGATCAAACTCAAAGAGCCAGACCTTTTCGTATCTTTCTCCGTCTTTGGTTTTGATTGGAACATCTATCCCATCAACTAGCATCTTGTGAAAGTCTTCGTTGTCTGCAATTAGCTTCTGGCTAGCACTTCTGAGGACTTGCTTGACTGCTTCTTCTCTTGCATCTCTAGGAATTGATGGATTGATTTTCTCTATTGCATCTCTTAATCTCTCTACAAGTACAACCTCCTTGTAATCATCTCTTAGTGCATGACGCCCACCTGGCAGATAGCCTTCGTCTTCTCCACGGATTATTTCATAACCAAGACTTTTTAGAATGTCTAGAACGTTTTCTTCGACATCTGCTTCGGAAATTATTTTTCTCATTTTCTAGCCTCAATTGGAACTCTAATCTTTCCTGACATGAGTTTTGGAAGTAAAGAATCTCGGATGTCAGACAAACTTTTAGATTCTTTAGAATTATGAAATATTGATTCGATAATTGGTTTAACAAATAGATCAAATTTACCCAAAAGTTCAATCGATGGAACAAGAACTAGTAACCTCTTCAAATCCTTCAAAACTATTCTGGGAAGTGCTGAACCTGATGAATGATTTTCAATTAATTCTGCTTGTGTCTGATTTTCCTTCAAATAATGGTAAAGATATGGACAAAGTTTATCATTGACTCGTAAAATAGCGATTGAAGAAAGTAGTACGAGATTAACTTGACCGTTGAAAATATGAGTAATGCCCATCGTACCATCTTTTGATAGAAGAATATCTCCCTTTTCTGGCTTGCATCCATTATGTACTAATTTTTTGTAATCTGCATCTGAAATTCTCTTACACGATTGAAAATCAATATCGAATAAACCCATGTTTTTCACTGTAGCAATACGTTTAGTACCTTCCATGTCTTCTTTTGGCGAAAAATGAGAGCCATCAGTTATCTCAGTACAAAGCCCATCAAGATTGTCCATACTCCACCCCTTCGGTATCTCCCTTCCCAACTCTTCACTGTAAACCATCTCTCCCCCCGACGACCTGTACGGCCTGCCGTTTTCGTCTGGAAACTCAAAGTCAACAAACCAGCGACGGAAGATTGCCCGGCCTATTGCTTCGAGGGTTTTGTTCATTTTTTGGTTGAGTTCGATTTTCAAGTCGAGGTCGGAGAGGATTTTGGCGATGGATTTTTGTTCTTGTATGGATGGAATTATTATTGGTAGTTTTTTAAGATTTGATGCAGATATGTTTCGTGATTGCGTACCCGTAGTTATTTCAGATATTTTCTGTTTAGCAAATTTCGAATTAAAATAATAAAAATAAAACTGAGGATGTACAATGGTCTTGTTTACTGTGGCCGAAAGTAAATTCCCATCGAATACAACAGGTTCTTTTAAATTAACAACAATACTACATTTTCCAGCTCCATCTGTCATCATAGACGTTCTTGAAAATACTAAATCATTTTCATTCAATTGGAATCTAGTAATTTCATCGGGCGTAAGATTAACTCTTTCCATTTCTTGATTTCCAACTTTATTATTGGAATATTGTATTCCCATTTTGAGTAATTTGATTCCTTTACCATAGAATTCTTTTGATTTGTAAAGACCGTGACGGATGTCATGTACTAATATCTCTTGAAAAATCCCATGTTGCCACTCGTCAGGAATCAGTCCTATTTTGGTTTGTTTGAATTTGGTTTGACTCATGAACTATCCACCTGAATTGTTTCTATTCCGTTAGAACCAAGATCAATCAAAACATCTATTGTATACTCAGAATCCACAATCTTGACTTTACTAACAAAACACACCATGTTCTCAAAATATTCTTTATCCTCAGATAGAGATGCGAATTTCTCCTTCAAATTAACTGGTTCGTCTATAATTTCTTCAGTTAAAGAAACTATGTTGATATCATCTACAGCAAAATCTAACTCTGATGCAATCATTTGTTTAAGATTAGTAATAAGATATTGGTTTTTAGATAATTCTTCATATTTTTTTTCAAGGAGTTTTGATGCATATATTGATATTAACTCATCTATGAGATCACCTGTTGATTTAATTATCTTAAAATTAATACCACCTATTTCTTTCTCACAATCACTAAAGTCATTATCGTTTGTGAATAAAATTACATTAGTACAGCCATTTTTTATGTCACTCTTGATGAATGTTTCCAGAATAACTGCATCTTTGAATCCATCTTTTCCCCGCTTGAAAGGTGGTTTATAATCAATAGCCTTCTGAATTAAAGTATCTAATACAGATGATTTTTTCTCATCTTCAATTTTAATAATTGTAATTTTATTTTCTTTTAAGAATGTCTCAACTTTTGGATTGATATAATTTATACAATCAAAAGAATCGTCAGGGAGAGTAAAATCAGGAATAGAAACATTTTCTAAATTTCTAAGCCTAGAAGAGGCTGAGATCATAGTTTCTTTGTCATCTTCATAGATCTTCTTTTTTTGAACAAGCAGTTCTTTCAAAGTCATTTCAGTTATTGCCAAGATAATATTATTAGATAGATTATTTCTATCGATAAAAGATCTAAGTTCTTTGAAATCTTGTCCGAAATCAAAACTATCATAACGAGGAGAGCCATTAAGTGTGCTTCTTGTTTTATTTGTATCCATTAAGATGAGCGTTTTATCATAATTCATATCCAATACTCGCCAAGTTTTTCTTTATTTCCTCATCAAGTTTCTTTCCTTCTTCCATCTGCTTTGCAAGATCTGTTGTCAGCCGCTTCATCTTTTCTTCAAACTCTTCTGGGTCTTCTTCCTCTTCTTCTACGCCGACATACCGCCCCGGAGTCAGTATCCATTCGTGCTTTCTTATCTCCTCTAATGATGCAGACTTGCAGAATCCGGGCACGTCTTCGTACTTTAGATTATTTTCTCCCCTCCATGCATGATATGTATCTGAGATTTTCTTGATGTCCTCTGCGGTTAATTCCTTGTGTCTTCTGTCAACCATTGAGCCTAGTTTTCTGGCATCGATGAAAAGCACATGCTCTCTTCTGTCCTTGAACTTGTGGTTTTTCTTGTCCCGTGAAACAAACCACAGACAGGCAGGAATCATCGTATTGTAGAACAACTGAGAGGGCAAAGCAACCATGCAGTCGACCAGATCGTCTTCGATTATGCTCTTTCGAATATCGCCTTCGCCTGAAGTGTTGGAAGACATGGAGCCGTTGGATAAAACAAAGCCTGCAATTCCGGTAGGTGAAAGGTGGTGTATGAAGTTCTGAACCCACGCAAAATTTGCATTCCCCTTTGGAGGAACACCAAACTTCCATCGTACATCATCCTGCAAGAGATCTCCGCTCCAGTCGCTGTCATTAAATGGCGGATTAGCTAAAATGAAGTCTGCTTTTAGATCCTTAAACTGATCATCTCGGAACGAATCTCCCCACTCTATATTTGCATCAATGCTTCTAATTGCCATATTCATCTTGCACAGACGCCACGTTGTCTGGTTGCTTTCCTGACCAAAGACGGAGATGTCGCCAATTCTTCCGCCATGAGCTTCTATGAATTTCTCGCTTTGCACAAACATTCCACCAGAACCGCAGCACGGATCAAAGATTCTTCCCTTGTATGGTTCTAGCATCTCGACTAAAAGAGATACAATGCTTCTTGGGGTATAGAACTGTCCTCCCTTCTTACCCTCTGCATCTGCAAACTGTCCCAGAAAATATTCATAAACTCTGCCAAGAACGTCCTTGCTCCTGCTTTCCTTGTCGCCTAAGCCAATTGTTCCGATTAAGTCGATTAGTTCTCCTAGTCTTTGTTTGTTCAACGATGGTCTTGCATAATTTTTTTGAAGGACGCCTTTGAGAGGATGATTGTCTTTTTCTATTGCATCCATTGCGTCGTCGATTATCTCTCCGATTTCGGGCTTTTTGGCATTGTTTGATATGTAATCCCATCTGGCTTTTTTAGGAACCCAAAAAATTCTTCTTGAGATGTATTCGTCAACGTCTTCAGGATCAGATGTCGAGTCTTTCTTTAGTTCTTCATAAACTTCGGTAAACGCATCAGAGATGTATTTCAGAAAAATCAAACCAAGAACAACGTGCTTGTATTCTGCGGCATCCATGTTGCTGCGAAGCTTGTCTGCTGATTTCCAGAGCTTCTCTTCAAAGCCAAGATTTGCACCGTTGTTCTTTTTATCATTCATAATATCTCACAATATCCACTTTGGTAAAAATCATTATTCTCTTGTTAATTTTTGAAATAGTAAGAAAATAAGAGTTTGCGTACTGTTGTGTTTTCCATGGATAGATAGTCTTTCAGAGATGCATGGATTTAGCTCTTGCCAACCAATTAAAAACATGGAACCGCACCAAGTGACAAAGCATCCGTGTCCTTTCTGTGACAAGGAGACCATAGAGGCATTGACATGGCCGGGACACAGCGAGGTAAAGGTGAGCAGGGCATCAAACAACAGAGGATCCACAACAGTGTGGAAAGACGGCGGTTTTGAGCTGATAAGCGAAAGGTGTTCTAATTGCGGCAAGGGAAAAAAGGAGATAAGAAAAGCGTGGAAGTACGGCGTGCCGTTAGACAAGAACACAAAAAGGAAGAGGTTAGAGAAATTAAAGAGTCTGGGATTCTCAGGTGTGATATCTAGCCATAAAAACAACCTGTGATTTTTTAATTTTTGAGATTCTTATGTGTGGTCTCGCAGTGTCTCCTCAGAAGTCCCTCGCCCTTGAAGGCCATTCCGCACTCTTCGCACCTGTATTTTCTAGCCAAAGGTAATACAGTATTACTTTCTTATCTGCCGTTATTTGAACTAACAGCCGCACTAAATGTAGCTAGTATGATCCATTACAAAGTATTATCCTCTTATAACCATTAATCGTTAAATAATTACAAATCAAGGTAATGGATTATGGCAGAGAAGGCTAAAACCTTTGGGCGAAATCTTCTGTTGGAACTAGCAATAGCAAAGGGAAAAAATTATGACAGAGAATCTATCACTACCGGATCGCCTTCTAAAAAACAAGTTCTTGAGGGTTTGCGAAATGTCGGTGTCAATGATCCCATCGAAATTATTTCTACTGTTCAAGAATTAAAACGCAGACTAAAGTTGTGGATTCTTGTAAAGAAGGTCAAGGAACTAGGAGTATTCTTTGATCATGAAAAAAACAAGGCGTTGAAATTAGCGATTCATATATACTGCAAAGATGAAAATGCGCTAAAAGATCTAAGTACATATCAAAAATCAGAACCAAAAACTAAGACCGTTTTTTACACATCACAAAAACAACTGACTATGGATGATTGGTTGGCTAAAGAAGAAAAACTAAGAAATGCAATACACGAAAAACTCTCTGATGAAGAAAACGATTCTATTGCAACCTTGGACAAAATACTTTCTCTTGAAGACAAGATTAGATGCCATATTGGGATTGATTATAAGAAACATGTAGTAGAAAGAAAAAAATCGCCACAGTATCCACACAGAAAGGGCTCTTACGATTCATATCCTTTACGGAGAATGGTCGTAACTTATGATCTGAAAAACAACACCATGCAGATTTCTTCTCATCCTACAAAAACACCAAAGTTAATTCAAATTTTATCAGAAGTATTGTCTAATAATCCTGATAACTTTCAGATAAGACGACCCTCTGCCGCAGAAGCAATAAAATCATTTGAAAACAAAAAGATACAAGAACAGTTACAAGAGAATAATATCCGAATTAGCGAGGTTAAACTCAAAAGAATTCGTATGAAGGGGAATCCAAGTTTTATGCATATTAAAGGAGAAAATCTTCTTGAAACGATAAATCAACTCAAAGAATCAGAAATAAACATAGTTGGAAAAAATATTGCAGATGTTTCAGAAATAACTTTTGAATTCAACAAGAAAAAATACAAAATAAATTATGAAAACTCCAAAATAGAAAAAACTGGTGACTTTACTCCTGATGATGAATCCATGATAAATGAAATTTTGTCGTCATGGGGAGTAGCGTGACATGTTTCCAAGCAGATTCAATAAAGTAATCACACATTATGCGAGAAATTCAAAAGCACCGCTACTGTTCTCAGATTTAAGAGAAATTGTAGGCTCGCAAAATTACGAATCAAACATGAAATTCATCATGGAAAACAATTTGGGTCATGTAGAAGAACTAACTAAAGACAATTGCCCAGAATGTAACTTGGATGCAGATGTAAAAGACATCAACAAGGGAATAATAGTTTGCGAAAATTCTCATCGTAACGACGTAGATCCTCTTAAACTGAAAATAATCGACATAGACGCTAACAAACTTGTAGAGTTGTTATTTAGATCATTATCAAAACATTTGCCACTAAACTCATTTAGAAGTGCTAAATTTACTCCATATACCATTTGTGGTTTTGAACCTGTAGGTGATATGCAGTACGATGAAATTAAAATTTTGATTTTGTCGTCGTTTAAAAAATTGAAGTTAAGAGATGCCGCCATACTTCAAGGACTAATAACCACTACAATATACGATTATTTTATTTTGATGACAGAAGGAATCGATGATGATGCAGAAAAATTTCTAGCATACAACACAGGTGAAGCCGTACACTATGTAACCTTTGAAGAATTACTCGAACAAGATTCCAACGTTGCGGAATTGTTCAAAAGTATACAATCTACAATAAATGTAAAAGCAATAAAACTCCATTCCTTTCTTAAGAATAACTTGACTATGGTTCAGAATATAACCGAACCAGAGACTTTTCAATCACTGTTAGAATACGATGCAACCTTAATTGAAAAATCATTCAAATCCGCTACTAGCGGTGCGAGTACTGAATTCGAAAATGTGGTCGGAAAATTATTTGGCGCTTTCATGCCTGTCACTCCTTTAGGACACAACATATCATCTTTAACGGAAGGTAAAAAAATCGAAATTCCTGATGGGATCATCCAAGTTCCTCATGACAAGAATCTCGAACTGATGTTTTATGATTGTAAATCAGTTGGCACAGAAACAAAAGAGAAAGAGAAAAAATCTATTTCTCAAGCAGATGAGGATCAGTTTGAAAGATATTGCAAATTGTTCAGTTCTTCGAAAGTACAAATGCAGTTATCTAGAGGCATTTTTGTTGCAAATGACTTTTCTTCTGTTAATGTCGTGAACAAATCTTTACAGATAAGACAAAAAGACGGTGTACCTTCTGATTTACAATTAGTGTATTTTCCATTAAAATCCCTAGTGAAGCTTTATACTAGATTGACTAAAGAGAGAGCAAAATATTCTATGCATTTTGAACCTGACGCAATCATGAAATTGTTTGGTCAGGGAATCACATCAGAGGATGAAGACATACTAAAACAGGATGATAATTTCGATACATTTGACAAACTTAGAAAATCTAACACCAATTCCGTTTATGTAATTGAAAGTTTGATAGATGTATTTTTTGAACATGTTTATTCTATGGAACCGAGAAACAAACAATATCTTCCTTACATAATCGATCTTTCAAAAAGACAGTCTACAAGATACTAAGTAACCGCACAGGAAAAAGCTGGGGGTTTGTGTCATTGGTGGAACATGACTCCTGTGCGATTCTGGTGATTATGCTACGTTAGAATTTCTAATAACATGCGATCGTCAGCTAACGCAACGCGTTTGTGGGATCAGTTTGTCAACGAGTCACTTTGCCAGGATGGGTTCTCCTAGTGCCTTTTCCATGGCCTGCTTGCCTAGCTCGTCATCCAGATCCTTGAACTTCTGGATCAGTTTGCTATCTCTATTTAGAGCATACAGTTGTGCCTTGCCGTACTTTCTTGTAGTTTTTAGAAACTCAAACTGCATGATCTCATCCCAGACCTTGTAAAACGTAGTCTTTGAGATGCCTGTGTACTCTATGATCTCTTTTTTAGAATAGTCGCTTTCCCTGTTATCTAGAAAAAAGTCTATTATTCTGAGTTTGGGAGTGTCCCCCATGTACTGTAGGAGTAGTGACTTGTCTTTCATGCCTCCGGTGGTGGCGGTCATACTATTACTTGAGATGGAAAGTATTTAAATGTGAACCTACAAAGGTACTATAAGTGAACACATGCTAACTGACGAGCAGATCAAGGCGAGGATCATTCGAAAACTCTACAGACACGGAAAGTGGGGGGCCAGTCACACATCGTTTGAGAACCTCAAGAAAGGGTTCACACAACGAGACACCGGAAAACAGGGCTCCAAAAAAGTAGACAAGATGGGAAACGAGTTGATCAAAGATAACCTGATTTTATCAAAACCAACTGGATACGGACTGGAGGTTAGCTTGAACCCAAGGATGATTGATTCGATAAAGAGATACTTGGAGGAATGAATTGTTAACCAAAAAAGAAGCAAAGCGAATTGTGGCAGAACTTTGGGAACGCAAATTACTTGACGAAAAAGAAGTTTCAGATTATTTGAAGTCAGTTGGAATATCGGACTCTAAGGACATGTTGATAATTATTGATGCAATGCTAGACAATAAACAATATCCGGAATTTTTTGTTAGTGAGAATTTTACCAAATATGTAGCATCAAACAAAAAATCTCTTAACATGGTTCTCAAGTTGTGCAGAATGGAACATTTTGGCTATCATGTTTCAAGTTTGGGTAAACTCTACAGCGAGAATCCAGAGACATTATTCTATCTTTACAAACATCTAAAGAAAACGGATGAGTACAATGTTGCCTTAGCTGTAGGATACATGTTGGGAGGAATGGCAAGAATCAAACCTCAAAATCTTTGGGATATAATCGATGGAAACAAAAATCCCACCATCAATGAAAAAATTTCATATGCATGTGCACTTTACAGTATGGGAAATGATCAAAAAACACCAAAGAGATTCATTGATTTGTTAATTTCTTACGCAAATGATAATGAAAAAAATCTAAAGCATCATGCATCTGGAGCACTGATGATCTGGTATAATGATTTAAAAAGAATTCAAAAGTTTCTTATTTCATTTGCAAGGCAAAGTGATGAAAACAAAAGTCTAGTTTTACGAAACGCAACCATAATATCAAAAAGAAATGAAGAATTCAGTATCAAGATACTCAAGGTCTGCTCAGATGCCACAGATGATCATTTGATTCATGGTGTGGGATTGGAACTTGGACACATTGCACCAAAACATCCAATTGTAGTTTTGAAGATACTTAGAAAGTGGTGCAAGAAGAGAAGATTTCATTTGGGCCAGTGGCCAAAATGGGCAGCAGAACAAGCAGGAAAAGGAGATATCAAAAAGATAGAGAAATTTCTTCTAGAATGGATTAACAAAGAAAAAAACGGAATTACAATGCAGTTTCATTTACCACATATTCTAGATGAGATCTACAAGGGAAAAGACAGTGATCTGCTAAGACTGCTAAAAAAGATTGATTTTAGGCACAAAAGAAACGCCACATTAATAGTAAAAACAATGGAAGAATCACTTTCTGAAGGATTTAGAAAGATTGAACGAAACGAATCCTTTCTAAACGCTTGCAATGCAATTTTGATGAAGATCGCAGAGCACCAGGAATTAGAAGTACATGTTGAACCTGCTGCAACAACTGAACCTGTCATGTACACGTTGGCATTAGTGTCATCGGTTAACCATGGGAAAAAGAAAATCCCTTCATCTGAGATCAAGAAAAATCTAAAGTATTTTCCCAATGTCGTTTTATTTTTTGGAAAAAGCAGACTTGAAAAACTAATAGAGAAAAAACCGTTCCATCCATTGGTAAAGATTCTGTCGAGAGTTCCTGTTTCAGATGATCATGTAAAACGAATGTTAAAGCGAATCGATAAACAAGACGAATTGTGGCAGAAGGGAATGATGCTTCATGCAGTAAAGGGCATGTACTATCCTGCATCTTTGTTTTATGACATGGATGCATCGTTTGCAATGTTTACAGAAAACGAACAGGGAAGAGCAAGCATACGTGATGGAATGTTAGATGAGAACAGTTTCTTTCAGACGCTAATCGAATTAAACGTCTCAGCAAGATTCAAAAAAAGATATCCTACAGTACTTCAGCCCCCGATATGTGGCAACAACAAACTAGACGTTGCAGTAGATATTGACGGGAGTCTATGTTTGTTTGAGATATATTCTCCAAAAGAAGAACTTAGAATGAAATATGTGAGAACAGTACACAGTATGAAAAACAAAGCTAAGAGTAGGATTCTTACAAAATTGGAAAGACAGCTAAAATCTGCAGAAGGTATGGGGCATCCAGTTGTTTTGATCATCGACAAAAGCGATGGTGCAAGTGTGGATGAAATCGAGATTGGTGATTCTTTGTTTGGAACGTACCAGTGGACATTGATGATGGACAAAGAAAACGGTGAAATCGTAAAAGAATATGCAACTAGGAAAAAAGATTCTATATCTGAAGTATCTCCATATGGAAAGGTGATAAGTGCAGTCATATTACTAAAGCGAGAGATGGATGACAATGATCTTAAGGTAAAGTTGTATGGCCAAACTTTTCTAAATCCAGGTGCTTCAGTACAAATTAGTAAAGAGATGGTAAAGAAGATAGAAAGTACTCTTTTTGGAATGCCAGTTATTTGAATTAATGCTGAAAAATTACACGTTACAAACTCTCAAGTGAAAGTGTGCCCCATTTCGCCTTGCCCAAGTTCTTAGGATATGGTGCTGCACATGATCCTTGTCCACCGATTCAGGAGTCTCCCATTCGATTACTTGTACGTCTTTTCCTTTCTTTGCAATTATGTCTGGTCGTTTTGTTACTCCGTCGACTGTCAAGTTGGGAGGAGTAGGATATCCAGGAATATCTGCCCAAACCTTGTAACCATAAGAAACATACTGTGCTGCGCTTCTAGAGACTGCGCTATCATGGCATGTTTGTCTATATCCTGATCTTTTTACCATTTACGATCGGATCATATACTTTGTAATAAACAATAGGTTATAGCAGCATTTCTTATAATTTACATCGCTGCTAATTCTTAATTGTTTTTCTTAGGTTTTTTAAAATAGAGTTGTGTAAATTCTGCAATTTTTGTTATTTCCTCAATCACGTTATCTTGCAATAGATTATCTGATTTGTTAACGTACAACCAGTTTCGAATATCATCCATGTTGTATTCTACGCCTTTTCTGAGAATTTCTTCAAAACCATTCATTAGAAACCAATGATCCGTTTCGTAACTAAGTATAGGATTATTTACAGTTGGGAATCTGAGTTTTCGCAAAAAAGAAACGAGTTCACGGTTGTCTTTTTCTAAATCATCCATTTGGGATCTTAAACCTTTATCGTGTTTGTAGTTCATTAACAGTCCATCTGCAATTACATAGAGTGAGGACACATCTACCCCATCTGGAAGTTTTAGCTTTCTTAAGGCATACTGGATTTCTTCTTCGTCATACTCTATATCTTGTTTTAATAACCGGGAAAATTGCTGAGAAATTTTTTCCCAGTCGACTTGTTTAACTGGGTTATCTAAAAAATACTGTACGTTCTCTAAAAGATTATCCATTTGAGTTTTTGACAGACCCACACCATGATCTGATGACAGGTATTAAAATTATTTTCTAAAAACTTCTCTGGCTTCGCTCATTGTCCTTTCCGTCCTGCGGACCGCTCCTGCACTTTTGGTAGCCCGTCGCTGGAAAGGACATGGCTCGCCTCCAGAATTAACCTCTAGAGGTGATTTGAGATGAATGGTGAAAAGCCAGTTTACACGGGAGTAATCCAGACTGCCGAGAAAGACCCAACCAAGAGAAAGGTAATCGGCAGAATTGCGTTGTGGGAGTTCAAGGAGAAAGACAAACCTGGACTTCTCAAGGAGGAGGGGTACGCCCTCTCCCCTCTCTCAGACTAAACGGGGGTGGAAGAGATGTTCGTGCTAAACGGAAACCAGAAGAAGATTTTGAGAATGATGAAAAAGTGCGGTCTCAACGAGTACGAGTCCAAGGCGTACTTCACACTGCTGATTTCGGGAGAGTCAAAGGCGTGGGACCTGTACAGGAGGAGTGCCGTTCCGCAGTCGAAAATCTACTCTGTGGTGGAGGAACTGAGGAGGAAGGAGCTCGTAGAGGTCAGGGAGGAAAGACCAAAGACAATCTCGGCAAAGAACTTCTCGAAGTACCTCGACAACGAGATAAGGACTAAACGAAAAGAAATCGAGTCGCTTGAGAGGTTCGGCAGGGAGGTAAGTGAGTTGACGTATGCGCTAAGGCCGATTGCGAAGAAGTACAAGAGTTACAGGGTGTTCGAGCCGAAGTACAGGAGGCGGTGAGAAAAGAAACGGGTACGTGCAGGTCTTGGGATGACCTGCGCCAATTATCTACACAGCATGTAAGGCAGGTTGTCAAAACAAATCTGCCCCAGAATTGCAAAACCGATGAACCCTACAACAATTGGAATTGTAATAGCGATTGAGGTCTTTTCCCAGATTTCTCGAAACATCATACAAATATTACGAATTTTCTATTTAACCAATTTTTTCCAGTTTATCGTTTACATACCTTGCTAAATCCTACATACCAATTCCAATTACTTTATGCCCCTTGTTCTTCAGTCTATCGACTAGTTGCTGGTCCTGAGTGATTACGATTGAGTCCTTGTTTTTCTCGACATAATCCATGACGTTATCGTCGTGTCTGTCTTTGGCAGATGCTCCATAAACTTCCGTGATTGTCTTTACATTCCACCCAAAGTCTTGCAGATACACCTTCATGCCCTCGTACTGGACATCTAAAAAAACAGTGTGTTTGGTATCTGACATCGCTCACAACTATATTGGAGATTTTGTAATTAACTGTGTGGATTATGACGGATTGATGTTACTTATGGACCAGGATTTTAAGGAATTCCAAGAATGGAATGAAGATTCTGATAAACACACTCTAGAAGAGGCAAAGAAGGGTTATGACAAATGGAGAATCCGTTACGGTGAGATGCTAGGCAAGTACTCTGGCTTGAAAGATCCAGATTCTACAAAGAACATCTCTTTGTTCACCGCAAGGACTAGTTACTTCTACCAGCTATCAAACTTTGTTCTGATTGCACTCAAATCATATGCCAGCAAGCTCGAAAAAGAACTTTCCAAATCCAAGAAAACAAAAAAGAAACCAAAAGTCAGGAAAAGAAAAGTTTAAAGCTGGGTCTTGTATCAAAGAAACGACGGAACCACTTTTTGAACCGCTATAGGGCCGCATACCATCCGGTTTGGAACTGCAAATATTTTACAGCTAATATTTGTACACCTCTAATCGTTTTGTCTAATTCAAAACCCTATAATCTAAAATTTCTATTTCATTGAGAATCAACTAGCATCAGAAATTTTTACTTTCGCTTAAGAACAGACTATTTTTCCCGCGCTCTTGCAGCCTCGCCTTTTTGTGTAATTGAATATTTTACATTCTTGCCAGTTCCTGTCTTCTCTATAAGATCATCAGAGTACAGAGACTTGATACCTTTTGTTATGGTACCCCTGTTTTTGCCAGTTTTTGCAATCAACTCCTTTGGACTGGATGTATTTCTACTCAAGATATCAAGTATTATCAGCTCAATCTCGGTTGGCTCTCTGATCTTGGCCGATTCAAATTTTTCCAAGTCATCTAGCGTCAGCTGTCTTCCCTTTCTTTCCCGTGCCCTCTGTATTGCGCGATAAGAGTGCTCCAGCATCAGATGCAGGTTTGGAACATACCTGTTGACAATTGCCTCTACGACCTCATCTGGAAATATGCTTTGCACAGTTTGTATTGCACGCGACTCGTTTGGCTCTATGTTTGATACTCCAAGCAACAATCTTGCATAAAGAACATTTTTGAACTGATCAGTTGTTGTGGGACCTTCAATTTTTTGAGCTTGAGAGAATCTTCCCAGTGACTCTATTATCTTTTTTTCAACTGACTGGCCAAATGTATGAGACAAAGAAATAATTGAACGCTTGCCTTGAAACCATCCCTGGTTTCCATTAAAAAATTCTGACAGCATTGTATCATTTGGAACCTTGTCAAGCTCATCTATCACAAAGACAGGATGGACATCTGAACCTGTCAGCTTATCAACAATAAAATCAACTGCAATCTTTGGTTCAATGTTTTTGTTTATCAGCAAACTACTCTCCCCATCTTCTTTTATCCCTAATTTATCCAGCAATGCCCCCAGTGCTCTTTGAGTTGCACGTGAGCTAACTGCAACTGGCGGAAAGATGAGTCCCAATGCAGCCACAGCTGATGCTGCAATCCAGGGAACATGAGAGATGACAGCTGATTTTATCTTGCTGTGTTTATTCTCCAAAGAGCCTGCAGATATCAATCCGGATAAGACTGCACGGTAGAACTTGTCTGCAAGCTCAGATTGATTCAAAACACTGTTTGCACCAACGACTTCAACAATTACTGGCAGAAACTTTCTGCTAGGATTTTGCAGGCCATACCACAGAACAGCCTGCATGAGTGTCGTCTTGCCGATTCCCCTTACACCGTATATTGATACGCTTCTGCCGTGCTCAAAGACCTGCATTGCAAGCTCCTTTGGAGTGCCATTGATGTCCCGGTACAGCAATCCAAAAAACTCATCATCGAATCGGAGTAGCCAGGTAGTAACGTGCTTTTGTGCTGCCAGCAGAGCATACATGACATCAAAATTCAGGGTGCTAATAAGGCCGGATTTATATATGAACACCTGCGGTGCCGGGTGCCAATATTAAAGCATAGTATCACCAGCACCTTTAGATCCAAAGCACATCTGCACTTTGATGCTATTTTAGATAGTTTTTCAATCTCTTTGTTCAGCGTCATCCATCTATGTATATCGTATCTTCATTTTGCCAACTAGCGACTAGCCAAACGGCGAAATGAATTATAACAACAAAACTTGTAAAGTTTATAACTTATAACTTTTATAAGGAATCCAGATGTCATTTTCGCTTTATTCAGTATCAGGCAGGGATTTTATTGGAAGACACAAGATAATAGAGGAGCTGGTAAAGGAGCTTGCATCCAAAAACAGGATTGGCTTTTCACTATCGGGGATAAGAAGAATAGGTAAAACCAGCATACTAAAAGAGACAAAACGAATTTTAGAAAAAAAAGGCATTACCGTAATTTACATCTCTGTCTGGAGCATCGTTCCCCTTACAGTAGACGAGTTTACAAAGATTATGAATCGTGCAACAATCTCAGAATTTCAAAAAAAGTTACCCAAAAAATTCAAGTTTGAGCAGCTTCTTGCAACTGGGGCAAAAGCCATAACAACATTTCTTCAAAACCTGAAATTATCATCCAATGTGGCACAAGACTTGGAGGTTTCTGTATCATATGTCAGAAAAGAGTCAGACGATGTAGAAGATGCAATCAAAAGATCATTTTCATTAATAGAGGACCTCTCAGAGATGACTGGCACCAAAAGCATATTGATCATAGACGAGTTTCCCTCGCTGGCAGACATGACATACGGAACAAAGAATCAAAAGATAGGTACCCAGATAATCCAGCTTTTACGAACTTTGTTTGAAGATTTCAAGCACACCAAGCTTGTAGTGTCAGGATCATTTCGGGATACTTTGCAGAATCTAGTGGCAAAAGAAAGAGCACCGTTTTACAAACAATTGCTCTTGCGACAGATTCCTCCCTTTAACGAAGACGAGTTTGAAGAATTTTTAAAACATTACTTGCCAGAGTTAAAATTCCAAGATAATACAAAAGCTCAACTATACAAAATCTCAAGCGGCGTTCCCTATAACCTGCAATTAATTGGAAAGGAGATACAGCATATGGAGCTAAAAAAAATAGATAAAAAGATACTAGATAAAGTCGTTTGCAGTGTTCTAAAAAAAGAAGGAGACTATTCGTTTAAGGAATTTGTTTCAAGTCTTTCCCCTTCTGAGATCAAGGTTCTAAAGGGGCTTGCCAAATCACCTGGTCTTGCACCAATAGAGATTTCAAGACAGGAGTTTGTTGATGAGAACAGCGTCAACGCATGCCTAAACACGCTTGAAAAAAAGGCAATTATTGAGAAAATCAAGAGGGGAAGATACAGATTTACAGACAACATGTTTGCCTGCTGGCTGGATCAGAATTCCTTATAACTTTTATAACTTGTAAAGTTTACAAGTTTTGTTGGATAATACGTCATGGTTTTTGGATTTAACAAAGGTTGTTTTGTAATAGTATCTCTTTTCATTTAGGATAAATTCATAAATAAAATCAGATTACTCATAAACTCCAACAAATTTTTGTTGAAGATTATGAGCTGTGTAATTTATCAGGAATCATTTAAAACATCAAAAGAATGATTTTGGAAAATATGCTTAGTTAATATGAATATGATTTGATAATTTGGGTTTGTATTAATCATAGATTAATCTGATCAAATAATGACAAATGAACAACGAATGACGTGGATATAAAACTAAAAATGAAATTAAATTTCCAAAATTTTTTGCAAATATAATTATCAAAAATTTTTGCAAAAATCATACAAAGCATGATGTGCAAAACATCATCATACAATGAGATTAGAAACAAAAAACACAGCAAAAAAGTTGTCAAAAAAAAATAATGATCCTTAAAATATATGGGGAATCATGCAGGTTTGTTCTGTTGGCTATTTAGTACGATATCAGCTAAATCATAATTCTTTAGGAATTATTTCGTGAAGGTCTGGATTCAGATAACAATTCACCATGTTTGTCTTTTGCATTTTCAAAGCCATTGTCTAAAATATACATCATAATTTGGACAAAAATTATTAGAGATTGAAGATTTAACATTTAATGACAGAACAGCTCAGTTCTGACAAGTCCAAAACAATATGGTTTGACTTAAAATTTTTGAAATTAATGCAGTCTTTGCGAAGTCCTGCCAAGTAATTGCAAAGTCATCATTTATTCTGATGTAATCGTAGCAAAGTCGACGGACTGGAGCTAGAAATTCCAAGCACGAGGTTTTGCCCTCAGAGATTGTTCTGCTTGTTTGTTGGTGGAGTTTCAGAGGTTTTTTTCCAAAGTTTTTTTGAAGTGAGAGGAGTTTGTTACTTTCAAGGAATTGTTTTGAGTCTCTTGTATGGTACCCCAAATTTGGCTACCAGAAATGCAAATTTGTGCATGTTGGAATTTTAGCAAGTACTCTAGGAGATGTACTGTTTTTCCTATGCAAATAGGTGATTTTTTGTGTGTGTTTGGCGTTCCGAGGAAGCGTCACATACAAAGAAATTGGTTTGGCTTAAGGAGATGCGGGATCATTTCAGTTAGGCTTAAGGAGTTGCGGGAAAAATGATTCTGGCTTAAGGAGTTGTGAACCAGAGATAATTTTACCAGTTTTCAAATTTGGCAAGTGATTCGAATCTTCTGGTCTCTTTTTTTGGGGACCGCAAAATTTCTTTTCGGCCAACCAAAAAATCTGACAAGCCAATCATGTCAAGTACTTCCTGTTGACTGATTCTGATGTCATCACAGTTTTCCATCAAAAGGTCTATCTCTTGTTTTAGTGTTTTGAGTTTATTTCTTATCTTGTATCTGAATTTTTTTGCTTTGTTTTTTGGAAAGCTGTGTGGATCCGTTACAAAATCTCTCTCAGTCTTGCTAAGCAAATGCAAGCTCACCCTAGAGTCCGTACAAACCAATTGTGTCACTTGTTGCAATATTTGTAATCTCAAACTTGCTTTGAGGATTCTTTTCTAAAGATTTTTTCATGTAATAAAAGAAACGTCCACATAAAAACACACTTTATATCTGGTACAAAATTTTGTACCAGATATGGTGGGTATTTTATCATTACCTTCAGTTGATATTCAGATACAATGTTATAGGTTCTATACAGTGTAATATGTTTAGAAAATATTCTAGTATTATCTCATCCTGCAAGCAAAAACTCGATTACGGTTAATCTCAAAACTCTTGCAAATCTGCAACAAAATTTTGTTGCAGATTTGTTCGCTAGTAATCTTTTATCTTGGATTTGGATAGGCATTACAATTCATTAACAAAAAATTGTTGATTAGATGTAAAGAGAGAGGCACTGAATTACAAAACTGATACAAAATTTTGTATCAGTTTTGTTATATTTTTTAGTGTTACAATTCGCATTAAAAAGTTGTTTTTTGTGCTTAAGCCATTTTGCATCTTATAGAAGTATGAGTGAAACAACGTCGCTTGAAGCACGGATAAAAGATTACGACAAGAAGATTCAGAAGGAGCTAAACAGCATCAAAAGGATGCTAAAGATCAGCTGAATTCATTTTTTATTTATGAATTAAAAAGTTCATTTTCTGGAACTTTGTATAGCCGTTGTGGGTTGCTAATTTCAATTCCTGTGCCACATACAAAGCCAGACGTACTGATAAACTTGTATTATACAAATACGTATGTATATTTATTAGCCTGTTGGGCATTATACAGTATATGAGCACGGCCCATATGCCTAGACTAGATACCATCCAGATGGTAGAAAAGACACTCAAAAAAGAAAAGAGTTTTTCCTCAAAAAACAAACTTTGGCGCAGCCTGCCAAAACAGGTCCAGTATCCTACATTTTCAAAGATACTTGACTATCTAGAAGAGTCTAACAAGATCATATACGATAAAGACGGCACAATAGTCTGGATATTTGCAGACAACCCAAAGCTCAAAAAGCTTCTAAAAGAAGCTACAAAGCTTCGTTAGCTGGTCTTGTATCCAAACAGATTATCGTAGATTCTGTGGTTCAATACTTCCAGTATAACGCAATTTAGTCTGTCCCGTTGTCCAAGTATTGTGTAGATCATTCTCCAATCAGAACCCAAAGAATACCTGTACAGGTTGTTAATGTTGTATTTTTTAATGTATTTTGTAGGCCACATCTTGGTCCTGATCCTGTTTCCCGTGCTGGGATTCTTCTTTAGCAAATTCATTGCATTATTAAGCTGTTCTTTTAATGGAGACGTTCTTGGCAGATGACTATAAAATTTGACAAAATCCTCAGAACCACTAACTACGATGTTGCTTTTCATCGGTAATCCAGATAAGATATCAGGTAATGGCTTGTACGTATTATGAAATAACCAGATGGACAAGCGATCAATCTTGCAAGGTCCTCACTTTGTCTTATTGACAAGCTGCTCAATGAATCTTCGTTGTTCTATGATTAATGATTCCAGACTCTTTATCTTCTTTGAAAATTTTCTTTCTAGTATTTTTACATCAGGGTTTTGTCTCTTCTCTATCATTGCTTGCCTTATCTGTACAAGCTCCTTTGAAAGTCCCATTCCGCAGTATGTACAGTGTGATTTATCACTGGTATTTCGCTGCTTACAATCAGGGCAGACTTTAGAAAATAGGATTGAGTTTTGAGCATGGTCTTTTTTAAGGCCGTGAAGCTTCAAAACTGCATCTTGCTGATCTGAGCTGGCAAGATGTTCATAATGTGATAACATGTCTGAGTCCTTTGACCAGTTGCCGTAAATTTTAGCAACGTTTCCTAGTTTTTTGCTGTATTCGGTCAATGCTGTGTGTCTAAAAAGATATGGCCATACACGCTTTGTAATTCCAGCTTTTTCTCTTGCCTTTCTTATGAGGTGATCAAGTGCCCAGTATCTCATAACCTCGCTTTCATTATCATGATACAAGAGAAATGCAGAAGGATTGCCATCTTTTGGATGTTCACTTAACCACTCTTTGAGTGGAGTGTATGATGCAACAAGTGTAAGCGATTTTGGACCAGTTTTGCCAGTAGTATGAATTTGTACAAAGTCTTTATGAAATTCAATTCCACCCATCCTAATGTTGAGAAGCTCACCCGGACGATATGCCCCTTCAAGTAAAACGAATATGAGTGCAATGTTTCTTTTCACATATTTTCCTCCAATCTTTTTTACGGCCTGGATTAGCTGAAGTATCTCCTCATCGGTGAGAAGATCATGTGGTTGTATTTTTTCAAATTTATCCTGAAATGACCCAGGGGTTATCCATGCAACGTTTGAATCATACTCCTGATTTTTGGATTTGACAACAATTTCATTGTGTACTGCAAAGTGATAGAACCTTTTGAGTGCAGTAAGAGTATCTTTTTTGACAGAATTTTCATAAGACGAGTCTGCTATCATCATGTGCACTTTCTCAATCTCTTCTTTGGACCAATCATTGATCTCTTTGTCATCTTTGAGATGGAGTATTCTGATTACAGATCCCGAATAGTTCTCAATTCTCCCATAAGACATGTTATCAAGCCTCAATCTGTCCAGAAATTTCCAAGCAACAGCTGTATTTTCCTTTGAGAATCTTCTTTGGATTCTCATCTTTGCAAGCTCAACCCTTCTCTTTGAGTTATGCCAGTCGATTCCTCTCTCTTTTTCTTTCACACCAATACGATGTTGGTTTGAATTTAAGGGGGAAAAATTTTGTTCATTGCGCCTACGACTCATGATATAAGGCGCCGGGAGGGAGATTTGAACTCCCGTTCCCTTGCGAGAACGCGCTTTATGGTTAAACAATTTCCAGGCGCGCGCCCTACCAGGCTAGGCGACCCCGGCACAAGTCTTGCGACAAAAGTGTTTGGTAAAATCTGATTATATATTGTGTTATTTCAGAATTGGAAAACTACTTCCAGATTGTAATGGTAGTTGATTTTTCTACAATATTTTCCTGTTCATCTGTACCTTTTGTAGATATTTTGTAAAGACCTTCTAATGCAGTACTATCATCGTTTTTAATTTGGTTCCATGAGAATTCAATTTCATCACCAGGATCTAAATAAGATATTACTTGTGCAGACACAGGTTTGTACATTAGTATTCCAGATAATCCAGTAATTTTGAGTCCATAAGAAGAATCAGGAAAAATTAGAGGGACAGTACCGGAATTTATAATCCAGATTTTTATCTCCTCACCTTTTTTAAAATCAGATTTTTCAGTTACTACTGAAACAGATGGACCTTCAACAAAAACTAATTGACTAGTATTTTTGACATCAATTAGATAGACGCCAAATGCAAGACCTGCAATCACTCCAATTCCAATAAAAATTACAAGACTTTTTGCTAACAATTCTTTTGAAATGATTTCTTTATTTTTTAATCCTTTGGAGGAGTTGGTTTTGTTCTCCATTTTTTTGGATATGTGTTAGGAGCCATAATGATTCTCTTTGTTTCAAATGCATACCCCTTGGTTGCATCTTTAATTTCTTCTTCAGACATTGTAGATTCAGCCAATGCAACTGCCTCTCCTTTTTGTGTGTAAACTCCAACAATATCTCCTTTCTTCAAATTTTGAGAGATTTTCAATATTCCAGGTATTGCAAGTTGTGCGCCATGACACATTGCATCTACTGCAGAATCTCGAATAACTACGGATTTTAATTCACTTAATGCCAGTTCAACAGGTTTGATCATTTTCATCAATTTACTATCATCTTTCTTCTCTTCCCATAATGCAAATGCATCGGCAAGTTCGTGCAATGTAACTAGGCCATCCTTTTCAGAAAATTGGTCAACTCTACTTCTTCTTAGTTCAACCATGGTAGCACCAGGTCCAAGTACTTCTCCAATGTCATAATAGAGTTTACGAATGTAAGTTCCAGCCTCACATAAAATTCTCGTTAAGAGTAGCCTTTCTTTTTGTTCTAACACTTCAAATTCGTATATTGTTCTTGTTCTAGTTTGTCTAAGAACGGCTGAACGTTGAGGGGGTTTTTGAAAAATTTCACCTTGAAACATTTCTATAATTTCGTTTAGTTTTTCTTTAGATGGAAGAGAATGTACTCGTCCTAATGCATGGTATTCTTTTGGACCATAAAGCAAAACACCTAGTGCTTTAGTTGCTTCACCCAAACCCAGAGGTAAGACTCCAGAGACTTGAGGATCTAGTGTACCACTATGACCAATTTTAGGGAGTTTTAAAAGACGCTTGGTCCAAGCTACAGTTTCATGACTTGTAGGACCAGGTGGTTTGTCTAAAAGTATAATTCCATAATTTAGTAATTGTTCAATCGTTCTTTTATCATAATATGTGCCGTAAGCATCATCTGTAATATCTTGATCAATTTCTACAAGATTTTCTAATTGTTTTAGAGTCATAGTAATTTCCTCACTGTTTCTTTTGTAACATCAATTACTTGTTGTGCTGTTAAATTATCGGTATTAATTATCAAATCAAACACAGATTTGTCCTCACCGAAATCAAAATCATATAGTTTTTTGTACAATGCTTTATTTTTGTCAAATCTTGCTTTAGTAATTTCATAGGCATCTTCAGGACTCATACTATCTCTTGTTTGCATTCTTTTTGTACTACTCTCATGAGAGCCTTCCAACCAGATTCTTATTCCATCTTTGATTAACCAAGGTAGAGTATAGCTAGTGATTACCATACCACCCTTATCAAAAAGAGCAATTAATTTTTCATCTAGTTTTTTATCAAATTCAGGATTCTGTTCACGTTGATTCAGAAATTTCATCCCTTCTTCAGTATCCCACCAATCATCACCCTTAGAATCAAATCCATGCTCATTTGCCATCTCCTTTAGCACATCGCCTCCACTAAGATATTGTAATTGAAATTCTTCTGCTAATCCTTTAGCAACAGTTGTTTTTCCCACTGCAGGAGGACCAGATATAACAATAGATTTGGTCAACTGAGATCCATTGAGGTTTTTGTTAGTCTCATTATCATGCCACTAAATGCAATAGATGAAAGAAAATACCATGCCCATAGATACAATGCATTTTCTTTACCAAAGCAAACATGTTCGATATCTAATGCTTGTTCTGCAGTGCATGTTAATTGGAACATATCTCCAGGGATTACATTTAGTGAAATTGGAGATATAGCCACAGTGTAAGAAAACAATACTGGCAATACAAGATAGAATATCAAAATTAAAGGAACAAAGGTAATCATCATAGGTCTCATATTCATCTGCATCATCTCCATTGACATTTTGTTCATGTAAGATGATTTTTTTCCTAACTCAGCAATCTTTGCTTGGTCTTTTGCTCTCATTGCAGCCATTCTTTCTTTTTGCCAACCCTTGGTTTCTTTCATGATTCGTTTTAGTTT